>NZ_CP017111.1:1514920-1817904 GCF_001723605.1 Sulfurospirillum halorespirans DSM 13726
TTGTAAATTGCTTTCTTAAAAAAACGGAAAGGTTATTGTTTTTGATGAAATCGCTATGCTTGAGAGCATCTTCTATAAAGATATTTTCATTTAAAAGATACGTATTTCGATGTAATAAGAGTTTCTCTTCATTTAAAGTAATTACGCCACTAAATAAAGAGAGTGTCAAAAGAAAAAAAAGAAAGAAGAACTTCATTTTTGAAGAACCAGCTTGTATCCAACTTTTGGAATATTTTGAATGCTCTCTTTGGTTAGGTGCTTTCTTAGATCTTTGACAAGGGTTCGAATAGCTGGACCACTCATCCCTTCTTCCCAAATATTATACTCAAATTCACTATAGTTGATAACTCTATTAGGATTTTTCAACATATATTCAAGAAATTGCATTTCAATATTCGTTAATCTGACTTCACTATTATTGATATACAGTGTTCGTTCACCTACATTATAATATGCGCTCTGATTGATGTGAATTTCGCTATTTTTAGAATAACTTAATTGCTCTTCACATTTTTTAAGTGCTTTTTTCAAATCAGAAGTTTCTATTGGTTTTAAAATATAAGAGGTTAGATTTAATTCAACTGCTTTTAAAAAATATGCCGTGTCTGTATAAGCTGTAGCCATGACAATCGGGATATTTTTATTGCTTTTTCTGATTTTTTCGGCCACTTCTAAGCCATTAAGATAGGGCATCTCAATATCGAGTACCATGATATCTGGAGACTCATTTTGATACAATTCATATGCCTTTTCCCCATCTTGTGCTAGAAGTACATCATCAAAAAGAAGAGAAAGAATTTCTCCAATATTTTTACGAATTCCTGCATCATCTTCTGCATAAAGTACTTTATAGTTTTTAAACATGTGTGAACCTATCCTATAGTTTATAACTATGATTCTATCAGATATTTTGTTAAAAATTAACTTAAAAGAGTAAAAATTATCTATTTAATAGTTACCCTATATTTCACCTATAAGTTACCTATAAATATTCATAAAATTCAAGGTTCTCTCTTTATTGCACACAAAGTTACTACAAGTTTTATGTACTATGGAGTTTTAGTGTTGAATGTTGATTGTATTAATACAAAAATAAAGGAACGACATGTTTAGACAAGTAGTATCGTTGACGTTATTGGTTTCATTGCTGGCAGTTGGGAGCTCTGGTATTTTGATGATTATACTGAATAGTTTTGAGTTTCAGTTTCAGATGCATCCTGTTCATAAGATTTTTGGAGTCTTGATGGTTTTATCCGGTAGTCTACACCTGTATCTTAACTTCGGTTCAGTAAAAAAATACTTGAATATAAAAAAGATGGCACTTTTTACAGGAGTATTGAGCATAATAATGGTTTTACTTTATGGTGTAGGTATTAATAAACCATTAAACATAGAAAAAATAAAGCAGATGGAAAATATTGCAAAAACATTAGAAGAGTAAACAAAATTTCCTCAGAACTGGGTTAAAACTTCTCTGAATATCTACACATAATGAAGGACTTTATGATAAAAGTCCTTCTTCTATCTTATTTGATTTTATGACTACAAAGAGATAAAACTTTATGTTGTATTAAAAAAAAAGGTAAAATTTTTTATTCATCTATTTTCTCCGCACAACTTATCTATTTTTTTTTCTTATCATTACATAGCAATAAAAATAAGTAATGATAAGAGAGTCTTAGTGCTAGGACAATCTTTAAGAGAGAAAAAGATGAATTTTAATCGAAGAAAATTTTTAATTTACAGCGCAGAAGCAGGAGCGATGTTCGGTCTTGTTGGAGCTGTTCCGTTAATGTCAGGAGAACATCACTACTTACGACCTCCAGGCGCCATTAAAGACGATACTTTTTATAAAGCATGTATTAAATGTGGTGCTTGTGTTTCAGCATGCCCCACTAAAGCGGTGACACTTATTGATCTTTGTTGGGATGTTAAAAATATCGGCACACCTATAATTGATATCAAAAATGGTGGCTGTATTGCTTGGGGAAAAGAGTGTCTTTTATGTGTTAAAGCTTGTCCAACAGATGTTTTGAGTGTAGTTAAAGATTTAAAAGAAGAAAAGCTTGGTCTTGCCATTATAAAAGAAGAAGAGTGTGTGAATTGTATGGTTTGTTTTTTACATTGCCCCATTGAGGGAGTAGTACTCTTTCCAAATCCAGAAGTTCCTGATAAACCTTATACTAAAGAACGTGATATACCTACAAAAATAAAACTCAAAGATTCCCCGTTAAAGCCTTATATTGTTAAAGATAAATGCATTGGGTGTGGATTGTGTGCTCATTATTGTCCTCCACGGTGCATTGATATGATTCCTATAGCAGACGTAAAAAAGGTAGCAAAAAATGAATCAAATTAATAAAGTTATTAATGTAAAAAAATTACAAATCATTAGAAAAAGTGTACATAACTTTTCTATGCTAAGCATTATACTAGGTGCATTTGGCATCATAACTGTTGCCGGAACATGTTATGTAAGTATTGGTTATTTTAGGCTTATTTGTCCAGTTGGTTTTATAGAGCTCTCTCTAGCAACACACACTATTAATACAAAACTTATCGTACCTTTTTTAACAATTTCAGTTCTTCTTTTTTTAGCGGGAAGATCGTTTTGTTCTTGGGGTTGTCCTACGTCTTATATGGGCGGAATTATACGTAAAATGACATCTAATGAGACCTATAAAAAATACACTAAAGTAAAAAATAAAGTGCAAAAGTATGTACCGCAACCTGGTATGGATGATATCTTTGTCATGATGATAGGTACATTAATAGGAATATTTGTATTTCAGTATCCACTACCTTGCACAATTTGTCCATTAGGAATCATTTCACGGGCTCTTATTGAAACAGTCAATCATTCTACAATTACGCATTTTCACATTGCACTACGTTATGACACTTTATTGTTAATAATTCCTATCGTATCTATGTTTTTATTTGTAAGAGGTTGGTCACAAGTTTGCCCTGTCGGTTCATTGAAAGGGCTTATGTCAACGTATAACAAGACAATCGTTCCTTCAACAACAGAAGCATGTGTCAACTGTAAGTTATGTGAACAAGTATGTCCTGTTAATATTGGACATCGTAGAGGGCTTCCTGATATGAGTATTTGTATCAAATGTATGCTATGTGCAGAATATTGTCCGCAACATGCCATAGACATTGTTGCTTTATACGAGCATAAAAAAACAAAATTTAAAGAAGTAAAAGATGTGAATGTACTGAATACATCCATTGAAACAATGAATAAAACAGCTTAATTAACTTTACAAAAGGGATTATAAAATGGGCGTAACCAATGGTTACAAGAAAAAGTATATAAGTTTGGCGGCTATTCTCACTTGTGCCGTTAGAACAATATTTTTTTCTGAAGAGGTTAAAGTGAATAATATTGAAACTATATCGGTTCTTTCCTTTTTGAGAAGAGATGATTATGTGTGTTATTGAAGATACTTTTAATATCACAAGCGCTCTATCTCACGTTGCATTAATACAATGTCTTAAATTGTTTAACTAAAGAGGTTATCTCTTTGATTAAACTCAAGAAAAAAGGATAAAGAATGAATACCGCATTAATAGCTTTTTTTGCGTATATCGTCGATAAATTTGTTGGTGAATTTACAGTTATAACGCATCCAGTCATTTTTATTGGGCGTTATATAAGTTGGTTTGAAAAAAAATTTTATAAAAATACTTTTCAACGAGGCTTAGTGCTTGCTGTGAGTACATTAGGACTTACATACGTAGCTATTTGGCTGTTAGAAACTCTTTTATCTTCTCTTCCACATGGTATTTCAATATTTATTTCAATCGTGATTGCTTCGATGTTTTTGGCGCATCATATGCTCTATCATTCTGTTTTGGACGTCATCAATTCTTCTGTTCCAAAAGAAAAAATAAAGTATTTAGTCAGTCGTGACACTGAAGATATGGATGACCACGAAATCTACAAGGCATGTATAGAAACGTATACTGAAAATATTAATGATGGGGTTATAGCACCTTTATTTTATCTTCTTCTTTTTGGACTAAAGGGGCTTATTATTTTTAAAGCGATTAGCACATTAGACTCCATGGTGGGTTATAAAAATGAACGTTACTCTCATTTTGGAACTGCAGGAGCAAGGTTGGATGATATTGTAGGATGGATTCCTGCTCGTATTAGTGCATTACTTATTTATTTAGCTGCTAAAGGATCGTACAGCTTTAATACGTTAAAAAAGTATGCTTCAGGGCATGAAAGTCCTAATTCAGGCTGGCCCATTGCAGCAGCTGGATTGGCATTTCATTTAAAACTTGGTGGTCCTACACGCTATTTTGGTGCAATCAAAAATAAGCCTTATCTTGGGGATGGTTCCCTTCCCTTAACACAGCAAGACGTATGTAATGTACTCACGCTGCATTCAAAGATTGACTATATTGTATTGGGAAGTATGGCAGCAATGATTACATTTCTATGGTTGATACAATGAATGCACGTAACACTCAATTTACGAAAGCGTTTCATGCGTTAAAACAGAATGCGGGAAGTCATAGTCCAAGTATGGAAGACTTGAAAAAAATGTTCCCAACATTGGAAATCAAGATCGATGCATGCTATTTGTCAAATCCTTATGCTTCTGAGCTAGTACTTGATTATATTGACCGTGAATTAATTCAAACCAATGCCTATAAAAAGGTACTGACACACTACCCATCACAGCAACGTTCTTTGCAAAAAGTTATGGCGGAGTCTTTACATGTAAAGCCTGAAAATATATTTATCGGGAATGGTGCCACTGAAATTATTCAGATGCTTCTACAACAAGAAGAGGTTCAAAAAGTTGCCTTAATGATTCCTACTTTTTCATCGTATTATGAGTTTGTGGGCAAAGGGTGTGAAGTTGTTTATTTTCCATTGAATGAACGTGATGATTATAGCTTTGATGCGGATAAATACTGCCAATTTATTGAAAATGAACAACCCGATACCGTTGTGTTGATTAATCCAAATAATCCAAATGGTGCCTATCTTTCTTTAGAAAAGATGCACATTTTATTGAAACGCTTAGCCTTTGTGCCGCGCATTATTATTGATGAAAGTTTTATTCATTTTGCCTATGAAGACGAGGCATTGACATGTCTTAGCTCAACTGTTTTATTTGATATGTATCCTAATGTCATCATTGTTAAAAGTCTCTCTAAAGATTTTGGCATAGCAGGGGTTCGCCTTGGGTATGCCTTGATGGATTCACGTAAGATTGATGCACTTTTAGAGCATGGATTTTTATGGAATATCAATGGTATTGGTGAGTATTGTCTTCGACTTTTTGTAAGGGAAGATTTTTTAAAGCGCTATGAAGAAGCTAGAAAGCAGTATATCAAAGAGATGTGCAGATTTAAAGAAGCGCTTTTAGGGATAGAAAATGTGTATGTCTATCCTTCGATGGCTAACTTTGTGATGCTCAAACTTCCGTCTAGAATAAAAGCAAGTTTTGTGATTAGTGCACTCCTTGTTGAGTATGGAATTTATGTTCGCACCATGGCAGATAAAATTGGTGTTGAGGGCGAATGTATTCGTATTGCAGGAAGAACGCGTGAAGAGAATAACTGCATCGTTATGGCGCTCAAAAGCATACTAAAGGATAGTAAGTGATTACATTTATCACCGGTGGTGGACGTAGCGGGAAAAGTCTGTTTGCAGAAGATAGGGCTAAACGCTATAAAAATAAATGCTACGTAGCAACCGCCATTGCTTTTGATGACGAAATGAAATACCGCGTTAAAAAACATTTAGAGCAGCGTGGAAGTGATTGGGTTACTATTGAACAATACGAAGGTATCGCAAAAGCTTTACATGTAAAGGCAAAAGATGCACAGGTTGTCTTGGTAGATTGTTTAACAAATTTGGTCAGCAATATGATGATTATGAACCGCGATGTGGATTGGGAAACGCTCAGTGATGAAGCAGTTTATGAAATTGAACAAGAGATATTAGAAGAAGTGAATGCATTGGTGCTGTTTGGGCATGAGTTTGCTGGTGAAATGATTATCGTGTCCAATGAAGTAGGTATGGGACTCATTCCTGAATATCCCTTAGGACGTCGCTTTAGAGATATTGCAGGACGAATGAATCAG
This sequence comes from Sulfurospirillum halorespirans DSM 13726, assembly GCF_001723605.1. Taxonomy (NCBI): domain Bacteria; kingdom Pseudomonadati; phylum Campylobacterota; class Epsilonproteobacteria; order Campylobacterales; family Sulfurospirillaceae; genus Sulfurospirillum; species Sulfurospirillum halorespirans. The sequence goes on from NZ_CP017111.1 coordinate 1,521,041, forward strand.
CACGTAGCACGTGCAAGTGATGAAGCATACTTGGTAGTCGCAGGATTACCGATGAAATTAAAATAGAGACACTAATGAAACATAAAAATTTAATGGTTTACGGTACAGGTTCGGATGTTGGTAAGAGCGTTATTGTGGCAGGATTATGCCGTATTCTTAAGCAAGATGGTGTGCGAGTTTGCCCTTTTAAATCTCAAAATATGGCCTTAAATTCTTATATCACCAAAGATGGAAAAGAGATGGGACGTGCCCAAGTGGTGCAAGCAGAAGCCGCAGGGCTGGAGCCTGATGTGATGATGAATCCTATATTGCTGAAACCTTCAACAGACCGCAAGGCACAAGTCATCTTGCATGGAAAAGCTTTACGCAATATGGATGCTCGAGAGTATTTCACCAATCGTGGTGCTATGAAAATAGAGGTTATGAAGGCTTATAACAAGATACGCGAAAACTATGATGTATCTATTATCGAAGGAGCTGGAAGTCCTGCTGAGATTAATTTGAAAGTAGATGACTTGGTCAATACCGGTATGGCAGAAATGGCTGATGCGCCAGCTGTTTTGGTTGCAGACATTGATAAAGGAGGCGTTTTTGCCTCAATATATGGAACGATAAAACTTTTGGAAAAACATGAAAGTGCTCGTATCAAAGGGGTTATTATCAATAAGTTTCGTGGTGATGTAACCTTACTTGAACCAGGGCTTCGTATGATTGAAGAAAAAATCAATATTCCTGTTCTTGGCGTTATCCCTTATATACAACTGGGTATTGAAGAAGAAGATGGTTTTGGTGATAGGCATTTAGAAAAAAAAGCACGTGGGGCAATTGATATCGCCGTTATTGTACCTAAGCGCATTTCAAATTTTACCGACATGGATGCCCTTTTGAGACACAGTGATGTAACCGTGCGTTATGTTCGAAAAGTACATGAGATTGAAAATCCAGATGTTATTATCTTGCCAGGGTCAAAAAACACTATCGAGGATATGCTGGATCTTCAACAAAGAGGCATGGCCGAAGCGGTGATTAAACATGCAAAAAATGGGGTGATTATCTTTGGTATTTGTGGTGGATTTCAGATGTTAGGTCAAAAAATTCAAGATGAATTTGGAATTGAATCTTCCATTCAAGAAATAACCGGACTGGGTCTTTTAGATATCGAAACAACGATGTTAAAAGAAAAGACAACGACGCAATTTGAAGGCTTACTCAGTTGTAATACAGGTTTTCTTCAAGGAATGACTAAATGCCGTATCAAAGGATATGAAATCCATCAAGGCATCACGTATGGCAATGAAGCCAATTTATTTGAAGGTACTGAGGCATTACTCGGGGCAATACGGGACAATGTTATAGGAACCTATATCCATGGGGTGTTTGATAATTCTGACTTTACCACTGAATTTTTAAATCGTATTCGTGAGAAAAAAGGCATTACAAAAGTCGATGAAGTCTTTGACTATGACGCTTATAAACAAGGTGAGTACGACAAGTTGGCTTTATTGTTACGTGAAAATCTAGATATGAGAGCTATTTACAACATTATAGGAGTTGAATGATGCATCTATTAGAAGAGACTTTACTTGCTATAACCGGAGTAAATGAAGAAAACCAAAAAAACCAAAAAGAATATATTGCGACATTATTGAAGACGCCTGATGGGCTTGGTAAATTAGAAAAGATGAATATTCAACTGAGTGGAATAGAAAAAGAGTACCGCGTTAAGAAAAAAGCAGTCGTCGTGATGGCTGCAGATAATGGTGTTGAAGAAGAGGGCGTGAGTGCTTCTAAGCGTGTGATAACACAATATGTCGTTGAAGCGATGGTTGCGGGGGAAGCGTCTATTAGTTCACTGTGCAAATCATTGGGCAGTGAACTTTTTGTGATTGATCTTGGCATTGATTCGACACGTGTTTTCAAAGGGGCAATTACGCATAAAATTATGCCTACAGGGACATATAACATTCGAAAAGGCCCAGCAATGAGCCGTGAACAGGCCATTGAAGCTATTGAAGTTGGTATTGATATCGTTCGTGAACTCGTAGAAAAAGATTACAACCTTTTTGCTGTGGGTGAAATGGGTATTGGCAATACAACAACTAGTAGTGCCTGCTTAAAAGCCTTAACGAATCTTCCGTTAGTTGAACTTGTGGGATATGGCAGTGGTATTGATGAGCGAACATTAGGATTGAAAATAGCCGTTGTAGAGGATGCCGTTCGTATCAATAAGCCTGATGTGAATGACCCTATCGACATCATCCAAAAATTGGGTGGTCTTGATATCGCCGCCATGACGGGGGTCTATTTGGGTGCGGCTAGGTATAAAGTACCTATTGTTTTAGATGGCCTTATCTCAGGCGTTTCTGCCTTGCTTGCATACCGCATGAACGCGCATGCAAGAGATTACATGATTCCTTCTCACATCAGTGAAGAGCCTGGTGCAAAGTGGATAATGGAAGCACTTTGCTTTAATCCGATGCTTCATATGAACATGAAACTTGGTGAAGGTAGTGGTGCGGTACTCGTGTTTCCTTTGGTTGAAGCGGCTAGTAATCTAACACGCGATATTCGTGTCTACCCAGAGGTATAAGATGAGCTATAAATTTGTACAAAATAAAGCGTGTGAGTATTTTCCTTGTCATAAGATAGAAGAGGACACTACCTTTAATTGTCTTTTTTGCTATTGCCCTTTGTATGCTTTGGGTGAGCAGTGTGGCGGAAAATTTACCTATACAAAAAATGGAATCAAAAGTTGTGTGGAATGTGATGTTGTTCATCATAAAGATACGGGCTATGAATACGTCCAAGCGAAAATGCATTACATCATAAAACTGGCAGTACAGAAATGAACGGGATACTGTTATTAATTCAATTTATGACACGCCTTCCTGTATTTAGTAAAACAACCTATGACCCTATTGCGATTGGGCGTGCTATAAAGTTTTTTCCCTTCGTTGGTTTGCTTATCGGTTTAATTTTATGTGCGGTGTTTATGGTCATCAATCCTTTGATTGACAATAAATTAATTGTTGCCTTAATCATTGTTGTAGTTGAGATTTTACTCACGGGAGGGCTTCATCTTGATGGTTTATCGGACAGTTTTGATGGCTTGTTTAGTTACAGAGATAAAGAGCGCATCTTAGAGATTATGAAAGACTCTTGTATCGGGGTCAATGGGGCGTTAGCGCTTATTGTCTATGTGGTTGCCAAAATTTTATTTCTGAGTGAACTTGGCTGGGAATATATCGTTTTTATACCTGTCGTGGCACGTTTAAATACTGTTCTTCATGCAGGCTTAGGAAGGTATGCAAGAGAAGAAGGCATGGGAAAAAGTATTGTGGATGAAACGAGTATCCAAGGCGTATTTTTTGCCATTTTGAGTGTCTTAGTCATAGGCTTTATCCTCCTAGGTTTAGATGCGCTTTGGCTTGTTGTGGGTGCTTTGAGTTTTGGTTTTATGAGCCTTTATTATATTCAAAAGCGCATTGATGGCATCACAGGTGACACGATGGGAGCAGTATTAGAATTAACATCTTTAGTTGTGTTATTTATAGGAGTACTTTTATGAAAACAGAAATTTACCTTCTTCGCCATGGAGAGACAGGATTAAATAGGCAAAAAGTTTATTTTGGCCATTTAGATGCTGCTATGAATGAGTTAGGCAAAGAATGTATTGCGCATGTGGCAAATAACTTTTTTGGGCCATTAGATGTGATTATTTCTAGTGATTTGGAGCGTTGTGCCGAGTCAGCAAGAATATTTAGTCGCTCAAAAAAGATTAAGGTCACCTATGATCAGCGTTTACGTGAATTGGACTTTGGTGTCTTTGAAGGACGAACCTATGCGTCATTAATGGAAGAGTTTCCCAAAGAAGCTGAGCAGTTTTTTAGTGGCGATTATGATTTTGTGATACCCAAAGGTGAAAGTGTCAAAATGCTTTTTGAACGCACATATGAAGCGTTTGAAGAAATCATAGCAAACCATGCTGGTAAGCATATTCTTATCTCAACACATGGTGGCGCGATAAGGGCAATTCTTTCTCGCTACCTTGCAGGCAATAAAAAAGCTTACTGGAAGTTTGCCGTTGAACATGCTTCTTTGACAAAGCTCGTCCATGAAGATGGCTTTGTGTACCTGGAATACCTAGGAAGAGGAGAGAAAATTCAACAATTAGCCGTGAGTACAAAGATGAAAAAAGGAGCATGAAATGAAAAAAACTATAATGCTGATCTCTATGATGATGATAGTGTTTATATTTAATGGGTTTACGCTGTTTCAAAACAAAGACAAAAAAGCGATTCTTTTTGTTAATTTTGGAACGACATATAATGATACAAGAGTCGCTACAATTGATACGTTGCAGAAAAAAATAGCAGATACCTATAAAGACTATGATGTTAGATTGGCGTATACATCAAGACAAATCATTCGAAAACTCAGTGAGCGTGATGGTATTCGAATCGATACGCCCGAAGAGGCTCTTAAAAAGTTAAAAGCTGATGGATACGGTACGGTTATCGTTCAAGCAACGCATATCATTAATGGTGAGGAAGCGGATTATCTTAAACGCGAAGTTGCCTCCCTAAAAGATGATTTCTATGTCATTAAATTAGGTCATCCACTTTTGACGCATATTAAAGATTATGAGTTGACAATGAAGGCGCTTCAGTTGCAATATTCTGAATTAAAGGCAGATGAGGCTGTTGTGCTTATTGGACATGGTACACATCATCCTTCTACCTCTGCGTATGCCATGATTGATTATTTCTTCCAAGACGCATCTCAAAATGTCTATTTTGGAACCGTGGAAGGGTTTCCCTCTTATGACAATGTTCTCACAAGACTTAAGAAAAATGGTATTAGAACAGTAACTTTGATGCCGTTTCTATTTGTAGCAGGCGATCATGCAAACAATGATATTGCCGGTGACGAAGAAGATTCTTGGAAAAGTATGCTTTTAAAAGAGGGTTTTAACGTCAATGTTTATCTTCATGGCTTAGGTGAAAACGAAGCGATTCAACAGATTTTTATTGAGCATATTGAACATGCAATTACGAATAAAGAAATAGATATGAAACGAAAGAAAGCAGGTTATGCACTTGGCAAGTAAAACACATTTTCTATCATCCGACACCAAATTTTTAGTTTGGACGCTTGGTGGAATTTTATTAACGCTTAGTGGCGTGATTGCATTTGCCGGAATGGGATATATCGATATCCCCTTCTTTGATGTCTGTAAAATCATGATAGGCAGTAAAGAAAATGTAATAGGTTCTACGGAGTGGTTTGTCGTGCATGATATACGATTGCCACGTATTTTAACAGCGATTTTAACCGGCGTTGCATTAAGTTTAAGTGGGCTTGTCTTTCAAGGGGTTCTCCTTAACCCTTTGGCAGACCCTTATACTTTAGGTATCTCCTCAGGTGCATCATTTGGTGCCGCATTAGCGTTGTTATTAGGATTGAGTGGCGTGATGATTCAAGGAAGTGCTTTTTTCTTTGCGATAATCAGCCTTGGAATTGTGTTGCGTTTGGCAACGTTTGAAGGGCGCATCATTCCTGTATCGTTGATTCTATCCGGTGTTATCATTGGAGCTTTTTTCTCCGCAGGGCTTAGTTTTTCAAAATACCTAGCAGGGGATGAAATAGCGTCTATTTTCTTTTGGTTATTAGGTAGTTTTCAAGGTAAAACATGGATGGAAGTGATGATTCTTTTGGCTGTTGTTTCCTTTGGCTCTATGGTGATTTACTTTTATGCCGAGGAAATCAATATTTTGTCATTGGGAGAGAAAAATGCTAGCTCAATGGGCGTAGATACACACCGTGTACGTCTTATTTTACTCGTTGTTGCCTCATTGATGTCCTCAGTGACCGTATCTATTTGTGGGATTATCGGTTTTGTGGGATTGATAATCCCTCATATGATGCGATTTTTAGTGGGAACGGACAACAAAAAACTCATCATTGTTTGTTCTTTGTGGGGCGGAATTCTTCTCTCAATGGCTGATAATGTTTCTCGTGCGTTACTTCCACATGAAGTCCCTATTGGGATACTCACAGCGCTTTTAGGTGCACCATTCTTTGCCATAGTTTTTAGAAATAAGATGCGAGGGAAAAAGAGATGAGTGCTTTACATGTAAAGAATCTTGGCTATAAAAGTGGGTCTACTTCTATCTTAGAAAACATCAACTTGAGCCTTGAGGTGGGAAAATTCTATGGAATTTTGGGGCCTAATGGCAGTGGTAAAACAACACTATTGGATTGTTTGGCTGGTTTAGTACCAAAATCACATGGTGAGATTGAAATATTTAATGTGCCTTGTCATACCTATTCTCGTAAAGAGTTCGCCCAACAAATAGCACTTGTTCCTCAAAATTTTGATATTTCCTTTCCCTATAAGGTTCAGGAAATCTTAGAAATGGGACGTTATCCCTTTAAAAAAAGAATGCATGGGCTTTCAGCAAAAGAGTATGCCTTAATTGATCAGATTAAGGATGTTTTTGAATTGAACTTTTTGGTAGATAAAGAGGTTACAAACCTCAGTGGTGGAGAAAAGCAACGCGTGGCTTTCGCTAAAGCATTAATTCAAGATACGCCTATTTTATTTCTGGATGAATCAACATCAAACATGGATCCTTATTTTGCACATTTTGTTTTAAAAGAGGTGCAAAAACGAACGAAGAATGAACAAAAAACAGTTCTTGCGGTCTTTCACGATATGAATCTTGCCTCACGTTATTGTGACGAGATCATCATGCTTAAAGATGGAGGACTTTTAGAAATGGGTACTACAAAAAAAGTATTAACACCGATCAATATCAAAAGACTTTTTGGTATCGAAAGTATTGCCGTTCATGATAACGACAAGAGCTATATTATTCCAGTTTAAGGAGCGAAAATGAAAATATTATGGTTAGTGGCTTTGCTGATATCAAGCCATCTTTATGCGCTAGAAATTGAAGATCAGAATGGAAACAAAATTATTTTTGACAAACCTTTTAAACGTGTTATCTCTTTATATCCTGCACATACAGATCTTATCGATGATTTAGGAGCAGGAGCATTATTAATAGGTGTTTCTATTGATTTAGATAATCCTGATAAATTCAAAGATATACCTACGTACTCCTATTATGATAATGCAGAAAAGTTCATTAGTGCAAAGCCTGATCTTATCTTGATTCGACCAATGATTGCCAATAAATTCAAAGGTATGATAGACCTTTTAAAATCACGAGGAATTGAAGTTGTTTCACTCCAACCTTCAACCTACCAAGAGTTACCAACGTATTGGAATAAGATTGGAAAATTAGTAGGAAAAGAAGAAGCTTCCACTCGATATGTAGAATCTTTTGAGAATGAAGTTGCAAAGATTAAAGCTAAGGTAGCTTCCATTCCTAGTGAAAATAAAAAAGGACTTTTCTTTGAAACGCGTCATAAAGATTTTTTGACAACCAGTCCTGGAAGTATGCCTTATACAATCATTGAGATTTTAGGTGTAAAAAATATTGCGAAAGATGCTAAATCAATCAGAAATGGTTCCACTGTTGCGCCCTATGAGATTGAAAAAATTCTTTCTCATGCGCAGGATATTGATGTTTATATCGCACAGAATGGAGCGATGAACCGTGTTAGTGAAGAAGATATTTATAATACACCTGGTTTTAAAGCAATTAATGCCATCAAAAATAAACACGTCTATTTAATTCCTGAAGAGATCGTTTCAAGGCCCACAAAAAAATTGCTTGACGGAATGTGGGCACTCGGTCAGATTATCTATCCCAATTATTTTAAAGAAAGGATTTAACCATGTCGTATGAAAGACGGCCAATGAGTATTGAACAAAAGAGTTTTGAGATTATTACCCAAGAGATGGGAAGTGCTATTGATGCCTTTGATGCTACGTTGCAACCTGTTGTTAAACGTGTCATTCATACCACGGCTGATTTTGAGTATACCGATCTTTTAGATTTTTCTGATGATGCAGTCCAGAGTACGTTTGATGCCCTCAAAAGTGGATGTAAAATCTATTGTGATACCAATATGATTGTTAATGGCCTCAGTAAAGTTGCCTTAGGGAAATTTTCTTGCAAACCGTACTGCCTTGTGAGTGATGAAGATGTCAGTAAAGAAGCTAAAGAACGTGGTGTTACAAGATCAATTGTAGGCATGGAACATGCGGCAAAAGATCCAGAAACTAAAATATTTTTAATCGGCAATGCCCCAACAGCACTTTATACTCTATTGGAGATGATTAAATCAGGTGATTGTGCAAAACCTTCCCTTATCGTCGCTGTACCTGTTGGATTTGTGGGAGCGGCTGAATCTAAAGAAGAAGTTCTAAAATATGATGTTCCTTATATTCGAGTAAGAGGTAGAAAAGGTGGAAGTACGGTTGCCGTTGCTATTTTACACGGTCTTATCTACCAAATTTTTCAAAGAGAAGGCATCTAAAAAATGCAAAAGTATGTGATTCATGAGGGAAAGAAGCTTCGATACGGTTTTACGACTGGCTCATCCGCTGCAGCTGCTACAAAAGCGGCATGTATGTTATTAATGAATGCGCCTTTAAAAAAAACCGTTGCAATCACTTTACCAACAAATGAAATATTACACATACCTATTTATACGGCAAAGAAAGAAAAAGAGTTGGCAATTGTTACTGTTATTAAAGATGGTGGTGATGATGCAGATGTGACGAGTGGACTAGAAATAGGAGCACGCGTCTCTTTTTCTGAGGAGAGAGGCATTCATATCAAAGGAGGCGAGGGTGTTGGTGTGGCAACTAAAAAAGGCTTACCTATTGGTGTAGGCGAACCCGCTATCAATCCAGTCCCTCAAGTGATGATTAAACAAAGCGTGATTGAGGTGATAGATATTTTAAAGCAAGGGATTGAAGTAGAAATTTTTGTTCCAAAAGGTGAAGAGATTGCCAAGCGAACGCTTAATTATAAATTAGGAATTCACGGGGGTATTTCCATATTGGGATCAACTGGTATCGTTAAACCTATGTCTGAAGAAGCATATAAAGACTCTTTGTCTATTGAGTTAAAAGCAATGTACCAACAGCAAGATACCGATACCTTTGTCTTTACCTTTGGTAATTATGGACGCAAATTTGCCACAAACAATCTTGGATTAGTGGATGAAAATATCATCATTATCAGTAATTTTGTAGGATTTATGTTGGAGAAGGCCTGTGAGTTTGGTATCAAAAAAATACTGTTTGTTGGCAATATCGGAAAGATTGTCAAAGTAGCTGGAGGTATATTTCATACCCATAGTCGCGTATCGGATGCAAGGCTTGAAATTATGGCGGCAAATGCAATAAAAGCAGGAGAAAAACTTGATGTTATTCAAAAAATACTCAAAGCCAATACCACAGATGAAGCAGTGGAAATGTTAAACAGAAAAGATACGTTTGACATAATGGCACAAGAAATACGAGAAAAGTGCGAAACTCATGTGAGACGTAGTGGATATGAGTTAGAGGTGGCTGCATTGATTTATTCAAGTGAACAGGGAGAATTAGCGCGAACGGATAATTTTTATGTTGGAAATCATACCAATGCTTAAGATTCATATACTTGGAATGGGTCCTGGAAGTATAGATTTTATTGCACCTTATGTGCTGACATGTATAAAGGACGCAGACATACTTATTGGTGGAAAAAGACATTTTCAAGAGATAGAAGTGGAAGCATCAGGAAAAGTCTGTCAATACATAAGTAGTGATTTATTAGGACTTGTGGATTACATCAAAACAAACAGAAATAAAAAAATTGCGGTATTGGTCTCTGGTGACCCAGGATTTTATAGTTTTTTAGTGTATTTAAAAAAGCATTTTAGCAATGAGGAGTTAGTGGTAATACCAGGACTTTCTTCTATGCAGTATATGTTTTGCAAGATTGGGTTACCTTGGCAAGACGCTGTGATTAAAAGTCTTCATGGTAAAACGTTTGATTTTATTGAAGCTTTAAATGATTCTGGACTTGTAGGGGTGCTAACGGATAGTGCTTTTACACCTCAATTGATCGCAAAAGAGTTAGTAACTCACGGACTAGGAAACGTATTAGTATATGTAGGAGAAGAACTTTCTTATGCGGAAGAAAAAATAACAACGATGATAGCAACGCAAATGGCTAATAATGAACGAAATTTTGGCATGAATGTTGTGGTTATTGAAAGGACTGAAAATGTTTCATATAAAAGATAGTGAATTTATTAGGGGCAATGTGCCTATGACAAAAGATGAAGCACGTGTTGTTTGTATATCAAAACTTGAACTTGATAGCAATAGTGTCTTGATTGATGTGGGTGCAGGAACAGGTAGTGTCGGTATAGAGGCTAGTAGGTATTTAAGCTCTGGTAAAGTCATTGGTATAGAAGTTAATGAAGAAGCCAATGCTTTGATAGAAGCAAATCTAAAAAAATTTGACATAACGAATTACGAGTTATACAAAGGTTATGCTCCACAAGAACTACCAACTATTGCCTTCGATGCCATGTTTATTGGTGGCTCTAAAGGGAAACTTGGTGATATATTTCAGTATTTTGATGATCATGCCAAAGTAGGCGCTAGGTTGGTTATTAATGCCATTGTCCTTGAAACTTTTACTAAAACACTTAGTTTGATGAAAGAGTATGGCTTTCATGACATTGAGGTTGTTTCATTAAATATCTCAAAAAATAGATTACTTGGTCAATATAACATGATGATGGCTGAGAATCCTATATTTATTTTAAGTGCGAAAAAAGGAGAAAAAAATGTCTAAATTAATAGGAATTGGTGTAGGAGTTGGCGATCCTGAAATGTTAACCATCAAAGCAGTGAATGCTTTAAGAGAAGCAGATGCGGTCATCTTACCAAGGGCTAATACGAAAACGTATAGTACGGCTTTTGAAATTGCAAAGCAGTATATGAAAGATGATATTGAAAAAATCTATGCAGATTTTACAACGGTTGATGATGATAAGCTTAGAGAAGAAGATAGATTACTGTATGCCAAGGTAGTCAATGATTGTATTAAAGCTGGAAAAACAGTAGCGTTTATCACCATTGGTGATCCTATGACGTTTAGTACTTTTGTTTATGTCATGGAACTTTTAGAAAAAGATGTAGAAGTCCAAACTATACCAGGGATAACATCATTTGCTTCCATTGCTGCACGTCTGAATACTCCACTTGTTATGGGTGATGAAACACTCAAAATAGTACCTATTTCAAAAGATACAGATATTGTAAAAGAGATTAATAGCTCTGATAACGTTGTTTTTATGAAAGTTACACGTAACCTTGAACGACTCAAAGATGCTTTTAAAAAAACAGGCAACATGGATAATGTCGTACTTGTTTCTAATTGTGGAAAAGCGGATGAAAAAGTAATTTATGATCTTGAAAATATAACGCGTGAGGATATCTCTTACTTCTCAACCATTCTCCTTAAAAAAGGAGGGCTGAGTTATGTCTAAAGTTTATTTTATAGGAGCAGGGCCGGGTGATCCTGAACTTATTACTATCAAAGGTCAGCGCCTTGTAAGGGAAGCAGATATCATCATATATGCGGGCTCGCTTGTTCCTATAGAAGTTATTGCATGTCATAAGGAGGGAGCAGAAATTTATAACAGTGCCAGTATGGATTTGGATGAAGTGATGGATATTACTATTGCAGGTGTTAAAGAAGGAAAAAGTGTTGCAAGAGTTCATACAGGAGATCCTTCTATCTATGGGGCTCATCGTGAACAAATGGACATTTTGGAGAGTCATGGTATAGATTTTGATGTCATACCAGGTGTTAGCTCATTTTTAGCATCAGCAGCAGCCCTTAAAAAAGAGTTCACGCTTCCAGATGTATCGCAAACGGTTATTTGCACACGATTAGAAGGTCGCACTCCCGTTCCAGAAGCAGAATCCTTAGATAAATTAGCCTCTCATCAAGCTTCTATGGCTATCTTTTTATCCGTTCAAATGATTGATAAAGTAGTGGAAAAACTTGTGCTTCATTACCCGCCTAATACTCCAGTAGCAATTATTCAGCGTGCTAGTTGGCCGGATCAAAAAATTGTTGAGGGAACGCTTGAGACTATTGAAGAAAAAGTCAAAGAAGCCAATATCACTAAAACAGCGCAAATTCTTGTGGGATGGTTTATGGGAAATGAGTACTCTAAATCTAGGCTATATGACAAGTATTTTACCCATGAATACCGAGAAGGTATGGCACGCTCATGAAAAAAGAACTTGCCATTATTAGCGTAAGTAAGCAAGGATTAGAGAAAGCAAATTCTTTACATGTAAAGAACGCAGACATTTATGCCTTGCCAAAATACAGTGATGGCAAGTGCATAGAGATGATAGAGGGTTTTACACTTACAGTAGAGCGAATTTTTTCTCAATACAAAACGCTTTTGTTTATCATGGCTAGCGGGATTGTGGTTCGTACCATTGCGCCACTTCTTAAAGGTAAAGATATAGACCCCGCTATTTTGGTGATGGACGAACAAGGTATCTTTGTAAACTCTTTGCTTAGTGGCCATTTAGGTGGAGCAAACGAGATGGCAGAAATCATTGCCAAAGCATGTGATGCAATTCCTGTGATATCAACAGCCTCTGATGTCAGTCATAAAATAGCCGTTGATACGATTGCTATGAAATTAAATGCAAAAATAGATTCTTTGAAAAAAGCAAAGAATGTGACTGCTTTGATACTTAATGGGCAGAGAGTAGCGCTATGTTTACCTGAGAATATAGTCGTTGAGAATAAAAATATATCAGGGGTTATTGTGGTGTCAAATAAGTTACATGTAGAGATGAGTCAAATTATTCCACAAAATATCATAGTGGGTATTGGGTGCAAAAAAGATATCCCAAAAGAGGCGATTATTGAAGCTGTCAAAAAAGAGTTTAAAAAATTAAACCTTAGAGAAGATTCGATTAAACATTTTGCGACAGGATGGGTAAAAGCAGAAGAAAAAGGTCTGCTTGAAGCCGTTAACTATTTTGAGCGAGAGCTAAAAATAATAGAAAAAGAAGAAATAAGAGCAGTACAAGATAAATTTTGTGGATCAGATTTTGTAGAAAAAACCATTGGTGTACGCTCCATCTCAGCACCTAGTGCCTATGTAAGTTCTAGTAAAAAAGGAGTGTTTTTGTTAGAAAAAAATAAAAATTGCGGAATTACCATTTCGATTTATGAAGAGGAAGTTGGAAATGAAAAATAATATTTATGTTGTAGGTATCGGGCCAGGCTCATTGGAACATTTGAGTTTTAGAGCATATCATGTTTTAAAAGAGGTAAATGTCATCATTGGGCATAAAACCTATGTCAATTTAGTAAAAGAGTATTTTCCTGAGAAAGTGTTCATTAAATCAGGAATGAAAAGAGAAGTGGAGCGTTGCCTCGAGACTTTGGAAATAGCCAAGAGTGGTAAAAGTGTCGCCCTTATCTCTAGTGGTGATGCCGGAGTTTACGGCATGGCGGGCATTATGCTAGAAATTGCTCTTGATAATGGCTTTAATGTAGAAATTATCCCAGGGATTACCTCTGCCAATGCCTCCGCTTCAGTCGTAGGTGCACCCATTATGCATGATCATGCGACGATTAGTTTGAGTGATTTATTGACGGATTGGGAGCTCATCAAAAAGCGTGTTGATTTGGCATCACAAGGAGATTTTGTGATCTCTTTTTACAATCCTAAAAGTAAAAGTCGTCTAACTCAAATTGCTGAAGCAAGAGAAATTATGCTGAAGCATAAAAATAAAGATACGGTTGTTGCCATTGTGCGAAACACGGGACGAGAGGGCGAAAATCACGTTCTTACATCATTGGAAAATATGTTAGAGCATGAAATTGACATGTTTACGACGGTAATCGTTGGAAACTCAAAGACGTTTATCAAAGAAAACAAAATGATCACTCCTCGTGGGTATCACTACTAAAACAGGAAAAAAGATGAAAACAGGAAAAGTATATATCGCAGGTGCAGGTTGTGGAGATTTTGAATTGATGACATTAAAACTCAAGATGTTGATTGAAGAAGCAGAGTGTATTATTTATGATCGTCTTGTTAATAAGGAAATTCTTGCGTTAGCACCCAAAAGTGCCGAACTTATTTATTATGGTAAAGATAATTGCGAAGGCGGCCTTATCCAAGAAAAAATTAATGCAACATTAATCGAAAAAGCCAAAGAGGGCAAGAATGTTTTACGCCTTAAAGGAGGACACCCTTTTGTCTTTGGACGAGGTGGGGAAGAGGCCTTGGACTTAGTAGATGCAGGCATAGAATTTGAAATTATTCCAGGTGTTACTTCTGCTATTTCAGTACCCGCTTATGCAGGCATTCCTATAAGCCATAGAGGTATCAATACATCATTTCATGTTTTTACAGGACATAGTAAAGATGATGGAGAAAAAATTGACTTTGAAACAGTATCCAAGCTGAGTGGCACTTTAGTTTTTTTAATGGGTATTAAAAATATAGAGATGATCACTTCAAATCTTGTAAATTTTGGAAAAATATCATCCACACCTGTTGCAGTAATTGAAAATGGATCGACATGTCATCAACGAACGGTTGTCGGAAACCTAGAAACTATTTCAAAGATTGTTGAAGAAAATCATATTCAGTCACCTTCTATCATTATTATAGGTGATGTAGTAAATTTACGCGAAAAACTTGCTTGGTTTGAGCATAAAGCATTGCACGGGCATAAGGTTCTGGTAACATCAGAAAAAACCCAAGCAAAAGTGACTTCACGGTTGGTCCGAAGTTTAGGTGGAGAGAGTGTAGAATGTCCTTTTTTTACATTAGATAAAAAATCGTTTACTATTCCAAGACTTATTAATTTTGATACTGTGCTCTTTACAAGCCCTCAAAGTTTACATGCTTTTTTTGAAAAAATAGAAGATATACGCCAGTTACTTCATTTGCGTATTGGTGTGGCCGGCGAAAAAACTAAAGAAGCATTAAACACGTATAAATTACAAGCCAATATTTATTCGAACAGCTATCGCACACAAGAGTTGCTTAATCTCTTAACTGAAAAAGAAGAGAAAGTACTTTTAGTCAGATCTACCTCAATTTCAGCAGAACTTGCTGTATATTCTCAATCTATTACTGAACTTGAGACCTATTATGTTGATAAAGTTTTGCGAAGTGATGAAGAAGTAATTGCTTATATCAATGATGTCGATATTATCGCTTTTCCTAATGCATGTACGGTTAAAACATTAATAGATAGTGTAGGGCGTGAAATATTAGCCACCAAATTAATTATTGCTTCAAATGAAAATACAGCATTAAAAATCAAGTCTTATGGTTTACATGTAAACGCTTTTGGCAATGGTGAAATCACAGAAGAAACATTTAAAACATGCATGGAAACAGAGCATTGTATCAAAGGGAAAAAAGATGGTGTGGTTAATCGGAGGAACAAAGGATTCACGCATTCTGCTCGAGCAGCTAGTTGAATATCACGACCAGTTTATCGTGAGCATTACTACGAGTTATGGAAAAAAACTTTTAGAAAATTATAACGTTAAAATTATTGATAAACGTCTCAGTAAAGAAGAAAAAAAAGTATTGATAGAAAATGAATGTATAACTTTAATTCTTGATACGAGCCATCCTTATGCGGAAGGAATTTCGCATAGTGCTATGGAAATAGCAAAAGAGTGTGGTGTTGAGTATTTACGCTTTGAGCGCAAAAATCTTGAATATGAGGGTGCTAAACATTTTGAGGATATTACGTCATTGGTAGACTATATTAATCTTACATGTAAAGGTGAAAAAGTGCTGAGTACGTTAGGCATAAAAAACTTGGAAGACCTTCAAAAAATCAAGGATCAAGAAAACCTTTTTATTCGTCTTTTACCCGTCGTTATATCAATACAAAAAGCAGAAACTTTGGGTTTTTTAGCCAAAAATATTATCGCGATACAAGGACCTTTTAGTAAAGAGTTTAATACTGCAATAATTAAAAACTATGGGATACAATATCTTATAACAAAAGAGAGTGGTGATGAAGGAGGAGAGATGGAAAAAGTTTTAGCGTGCAAGGAAGAGGGAGTTCAACTTTTAGTACTAAAACGTCCTTTTATCAATTATCTAAAGACATGGGACTCTCTTCAAGAGATTGTTGACGAATTAAAGTGTAGATTGAGTTTATGATGCGCTATATTTGGAGCTATTATCAAAATCACTTATCATTGTTTTATACAACGGTGGCCAGTACTTTTCTTTTAGCTTTTTTGGATATTTTATTTCCTTATATTGTACAATTAATGATATCTGAGGATTTCATTGCTTCCAATGGAATGAAGATGACATTGATGTTTTTACTTTTGGGTGGGATTATTATTTTACGCTCACTTGCCGTATGGGTACGGAACTATTGGGGAAGCTTGCTTGGGATAAATGTTGAATTCGATATGCGCAATGATTTGTTTAAGCATATCAATACGCTTTCCTTTTCGTATTTTGATAACACCAAGACGGGTTCATTAATGTCTCGAGTGGTGAGTGATATCGCTGAAGTTTCCAAAGTTGTTACGGAGATTCCTAGAGATTTATTGCTTATTCCTATTACGTTAATTGGGGCCATTGGTGTGATGCTTAGCCTTAATTTAAAACTGGGAATGGTTGTACTGTTATTGATGCCTGTTTTGATTTTCTTTACATACTATAAAAACACCAAGTTACGACATGCGTATATGTCCTCAAAGCGTAAAATTGCACATCTAAACGCTCAGTTAACAGATAGCTTTGAAGGCATTCGTGTCGTTCAAGCGTTTAGCAACGAAGCCCATGAGATGCATAAGTTTAAGCAGAGCAATCAAGCCTATAAAGAGATGACAGCCAAAGCGTTTAAGGCATTGGCAGACTTGCGAAGTATCAGTAACTTTTTCTCGGGAGCCTTGCAAGTTATCATTATCGCTTATGGTATTTACCTTGTGCAGTACGAACACATGTCTATAGGTGTACTATTTGCCTTTGTCCTTTATATCGATCGTTTTATGCGCCCCATTCGAAATTTTATCTCATTGACAGAGGTTTATCAAAAAGGTTTAGTTGGCATGGATAGGTTTCAAGAGTTGATGCAAATAAAGAGCACTGTGCGAGATGATGCAAAAGAAGAGATGGAATCCGTTAAAGGGCATATCGCCTTTAATAATGTAAATTTTACATATGAAGAACAAGGGGAAGGTATTTTAAAAGATATCAATTTTACTATCACTCCTCAAGAGCATATTGCATTAGTGGGAGGTACGGGTAGTGGTAAAAGCACCTTGTGTGCGTTGATTATGCGTTTTTATGAGCCTCAAATTGGCTCCATAAAGATTGATGGTAAGGATATCAAAGAGGTGTCTGTTAAGTCATTAAGAAGGCAAATCGGCATTGTACAACAAGATGTTTTTTTATTTAATGGAACTATCAAAGAAAATATTTTATACGGACGTTTAGAAGCAAGCGAAGAAGAGGTCATAGCAGCCGCTAAAAAAGCAAATATTCATGAATTTGTGATGGGATTAGCAGAGGGGTATGAGAGTGTTGTTGGGGAGCGTGGGATAAAACTTTCAGGTGGTCAAAAACAGCAACTTTCTATTGCCCGTATCTTTTTAAAAGATCCGGCTATTTTGATTTTAGATGAAGCAACCTCTGCCCTTGATAATATCACAGAACATTATGTGCAAAAATCACTTGATGCCTTGGCTCAAAATAGAACGGTTATTACCATCGCTCATCGATTAAGTTCAGTGAAAAATGCATCAAAGATTTTGGTCATGAAGAATGGAAGGATTGCAGAAGAGGGGACACATAAAGAATTACTTTCTTTTAATGGGGTATATCAAACACTGCATGACTTACAGTTTCGGGAAGGAAAAGAGCGTTAATGAAAAAAGCAATTTGTATTGGTGCAACGAAATCTAATGATGGTAAAACACTTCTAACAACGGCACTCTTGCACCATTTCAAGAAAGATGTATCAGCGTTTAAATGTGGACCAGATTATATCGATCCACAGTTTCATGATGCCATTACAGGAGGCCATAGCGTCAATCTTGATGGTTATTTGATGAATGAAGAACAACTTCGATGGACATTTGAGCATTATCATCACAACTCTTTCGCAGTTATCGAAGGTGTCATGGGTTTTTACGATGGCATGGATAAGGGTGCTAGTGCGTACGATGTGGCAAAATCTTTACACGTTCCAAGTGTCATTGTCGTGGATGCCAGTGGAAGCTATATCACTATTGCCGCGGTCATCAAAGGATTGTTAACCTTTAGAGACGATCATACCATCAAAGGAGTGATTTTAAATAAAGTTAGTTCATCCATGCATTTTTCACTTTTAGAAAAAGTAATAGAAGAAGAATTGCCTCACATCGCCGTTCTTGGTTGGATAAAAAAAGACCTCATTACTTTAGAATCAACGCATCTAGGGCTTGATCTCGAACATTTGGATAGGGAGCTTTTAGCACTCGTTTCAAAAGAAGTTTTAGAACATATCGATTTGGAGCTTCTGATGAGTTTAGCTACGTTTGAGCCTTTACATGTAAAGATTTATCCATTTGAAAAAATACCAAAAATACCACAAAAATTAGCCATCGTTCATGATGCAAATTTCTCTTTTTTATACCATGATAATGTAAATTTTTTAAAAGAGGTCTTTGATGAGGTTGTGATGGTATCTGCTGTGAATGACGAAAAATGTGAAGCAGATGTTTTATATATCCCTGGAGGGTATGTCGAAACCAAAGAAGCGTATAAACGCATCGAAAATTCTCACACCTTTAAACACAGTGTGCTAGAGCATGCAAAAAACAAGCCAATTTATGGTGAGTGTGCAGGACTTATTTTTCTTGGAAAAAAGATTGATGAAAAACCAATGCTTGGGCTTTTAGATGTTGAGTTTAGTTTGCAAAAACGTTTTAAACGCATGGGGTATTATGATGCTGATTTTGATGGCATAAACACCAAAGGTCATGCTTTTCATTATAGTAGCCCCCATGATTTAGCAAACGGATATTTTCCTCTAGTTAAAAGAGATAACGGAGAGAATGGCGTATGGAAAAAAGATAAAGTATTTGGAACTTATTTACATACTTTTTTTAGAACGAATCCCCATTTGATCAAACAATATTTTAGTTAATATTTTTTAAAGTAAAGTGGCATTATGAATAATAAAGATGAAAAAATTTGTCCATTGTGTGGAGAACGTAATGCTTGTCAGGTTGGAACTTCAAATCAATGCTGGTGCCATACTATTAAAGTGCCACAGGATTTATTAGACAAAATACCGCAAGAGAAAAAAGGTAAAGCTTGTATTTGTTATTTGTGTATTAAAGAATATTTACAACATCAAAAAATAAAATAGTAGACTAGGACTAAAAATGACATACATGCCTCTTTTATTTTCTCTGGAAGGAAAAAAAGTTTTGTTGATAGGTGCTGGTGCTATTGGACAACGAAAATTGGAAAAACTTTTGAATTATACTAGCTCAATTACTATTATGACAAAAGAGTGTTCTCACTCAATGAAAAAAATCATACATGAAAACAAGCTAATATTAATTACTAAAAGTTATGAACCAAATGATGTAAAAGACTATGATATTATCATAGCCACTATCGATAATCTTGATCTTCAAAAAAGCATCTATCAAGAGGCTAAGAAGTACTCAAAGCTCTATAACTGTGTTGATTTCCCAGAATATTGTGATTTCATGTTTCCTTCTATTGTACAAAAAGGAGATTTACAAATAGCGTTTTCAACAGGAGGGTATTCTCCTGGATTAGCAAAAGCGTTACGTGCGTTATTTGAGAGGATTATTCCTGATGCTGTAATTCCATTTTTAGAGGAAATGAAAGTGTTACGAAAAATGCATCCGAAAGGAGAAAATAGGCAAAAAATTTTTCATGATAAAGTTAATGTATTTGTAAAACAGCACTTTATAATGCCTACTAATGGAGAAGATTTAAATGGCAAGACCCGTTAAATACGATTTAATAAAAATACTTGATGATGCAATGGAACTTTTTTGGGAAAAAGGGTTTGAAAATGTATCAATTGTAGACTTGATTCTACATACAGGTATCAATCGAAGTACAATGTACTTTTTATTTTCAGATAAAGAGGCGTTATTTAAAGAAGCACTCCATCACTATTATGCAAAAAGAGCTTCAATGATGATAGGAATATTGCAAACGAATACCGGTAAAAAAGGTGTAGAACTATTTTTAGGTAAGTTCATTTTTCGTGAAGAATTTAGAGCTTGTCTTTTTAGCATCTGTATGGGAAAAGGCGACTTTATGCGAGAAGAAGTATTTGATGTTCCAAAGAAGTTTTTTTTAGATTTAAGACAGCAACTTGAAAAAAATTTAATGGATGCCTCTGCAAATGGTGAATTTAATGGTAATGCAAAAGCAATAGCACTTACCATCGTAACTATAGTTCATGGCTTTAGCATTCATGGTAAATATAACCACCAAAAAGAAGATGGCGAATTAATTATACAAACCATACTAGCACTGCTCAAATAATCACACAACTCCTAACTAAGTTTAAATTATCTTAAATAGTATTTTGGAACAAATATTCCAGAATACGTGATTATCTACTTTTACTCCACAAGTTACCTATATATTTTCATTATAATCTTCAAATATAACAAAGAAGGAAGAACAAATGAAAGTTTTAGGAGTATCCGGCTCACCGATTAAAAATAGTAATAGTGATCGTGCTTTGCAAGCTGTGCTCGACGCAATTGGATTGGAATCAGAATTTATTAAATTATCAGACTATACCGTTGGACCATGCAACGCCTGTTTGGGATGCGTGACAACGAATCGTTGCGTTATAAAGGATGATGGAAATACATTGTGCGATAAAGTTAAAGAAGCGGATGTTCTAGTGGTATCAGGATTTACTCCCTATTCAACATTAGATTCAAGAACAAAAGCCTTTATGGAGCGGCTCTACCCTTTGCGCCACAACAATGGATATTTGGCCGGTAAACTCGGTGCTGCTGTTATTACTTCGTGCGTAACTGCACCAAGTGAAATGTTGCCTCCTGCTGCACAATTGGGTGCAAATGCTATTCATTATTTTATGATGGAAGAAGGAATGAACTTTGTAGGATCACTTCTAGTCCACGGTAATGTCCCTTGTGTTAAGTGTGGGAATGGCGATGTATGTCAAATGTCTGGATTTAAAATGCTCTATGGTGCTGAGGCTACGGTTGATTCTGTGGGTATTCATGCGTTTGAAAATCAACTAGAAATCATACAACAAGCAAAAGATTTGGGAAAAAAACTACGAGAATCATTAGTATTTTAAAGGATTATATATGGATAACATTACATTTTTAAAGAGAGGATTTTTTGAAAGAGTTTCAGGAAAACCTGCAACACATGAGCCTAAAGATAGTAGTTGTTGGGGATATTTAGATGGGAAAATTTGTATTGACCTAAATAAGGCTGATGAATTAAAAATACGTGGTGGTGCAGTTCGTCTTGAAGGGAAAAGCCTTCCTTTAAGAGTGTTGGTAATACAGAGTAAAAGTGGAGAATACAAAGCATATCAAAATAAATGTACACATATGGGAAGGCGGTTAGATTTAGTGCCTGGTACGGATACAGTGCAATGCTGTAGCTTGAATAAAGCGACCTTTGATCTTTATGGAAATAAACTTTATGGTCCTGTTTCAAAATCTATCAAGTGTTATACTGTGATAAAGGAGGATGACAATCTTATAATTTCAATTTAAAATCATTACTTTAGGCGTAGGTGGACGGTGTATAAAACTTGTCTCAAAATGATAAAAAAATTAAAAAAGGAAAATAGTATGATCACAATACCAGATAATGTAGCAACTTTGCTCAATGACGACGGAGCATCAAAAGTTTTAACAACAGTAGCTGAAGACGGTGTACCACACTCTATTGTTGTAGGCAGCATCATGGCGCCAGATAGTCAAACAATTTGTGCAGCTGAAATATTGATGAAAAAAACTGCTAAAAATCTAGAGACCAATAAAAACATCGCAGTTTTATGTCTTAAAGGAACAGAGTCTTATCTTGTAAACGCTACTGTCGTTGAAAGACAAACTGAGGGCGAGTTATTTGAGAGCGTAGCTGCGCAAATGAAAAAAGCAGGATTACCAATGAGTGCTTTATGGATATTTAAACCAACAGCTATATTTGATCAAAGTGCCGGAGAAAATGCTGGTACACAAATCGCATAATCAATACAATAAATTTTAGAGGATGTATACTATGAGTTCATTTCAAATTGATTTTTTAGGTATGTCAATTATGAATA
Organism: Sulfurospirillum halorespirans DSM 13726; assembly: GCF_001723605.1. Taxonomy (NCBI): domain Bacteria; kingdom Pseudomonadati; phylum Campylobacterota; class Epsilonproteobacteria; order Campylobacterales; family Sulfurospirillaceae; genus Sulfurospirillum; species Sulfurospirillum halorespirans. Next base: position 1,543,365 of record NZ_CP017111.1, read on the forward strand.
ATACACCTGGTCACTTTTTTCTTTCAGGGATAATGATAGGTTTATTCGTTTGGGCAACATTTTTTGCAAATGAAGAGCAAAAAGTAAAAGCAGTAAAAATAATGAAAGTTTGGTTTGCTTTGGTCTTGTTATCTGGATGTTACGTGTGGACGCTTGTTCCTTTTAGCATTCCATTACTCATCAAAAGCGTTGGTGGAATATTCTTGTTTTGGTTTATGCTACAAATTGTTAAAGATCCAACAAGTAAACCATTTTGGGGTCTTGCTGTGCTTACAACAATTGTCGGTCTAGGGTTAGCATTCACTGTTATTTAAAGCACAGAAAATTTATAATAAAAGAGTTTCCCTATAATTTTATATTGAAGCTATAAACCTTTCATCTTTTCATAAACGAAGAGTGAGACTATCGATTTAAAATAGATAGTCTCTTTAAATAATCTTAAGGTATTGTCTTTTGTCATACGAATAGCAATATTAAACGTATTATTAAAAACATATGCTTAATTTAGGATTTAGTGTAAATTTATCATTTATAAAATTGAACTTCGTCTGCTATTTGGTTCTTTTTTTACGTGTTTGTCGTGAGTTTTAGCCCTTTTTTCATTTAAAATTTTCATCATTTCCTCATGAAAAATAAAGTGATCTTTGTTGGCTTTATTTTTGAGGCGCTCTTCAATCAAAGGGGGCAAGCTCTTTAGCCTCTTCTTTGTCATAACACTCTTGTAATATCTTATACTCCGCATAAGGCAGTAAAACACATTGAGGAATTTCTTTTTCATCGGTGATAATCACACTTTGAATTTTATACGAAGCCACTTTGTCTAAGATTGTCCATAGATGTCGTTCAAACTTGACACGGGTGGTGGTGAGAAACATAACATAATCCAGTAATGCCTTTTCTTCCTGACGGCGTTGTGCACGCTGTTTGGATTCCTCTTTTTCAATCTTGTATAACCAGTAGGCTACAGCCATCATAAATAGGCATATAATCGCTTTCCCTAGTGTTGTTTCACCCATTATTTCTTCTCCTTTATTTGCCTTAAATAATAGACCCATAGAGCCAACGCGGTTACGAATATCATTGTTGGTGTTATTTCCATTATATTTCTCCTATTTTCTCCATGCCGAAAAAAGCCATCGAGTGCTTTTACGTATCGTTTGTATCAGCTGCATCTGTTGAAGGATGCGTTTTGCGGTGAAATAATCCCATAAGAGCCAAGCAAGTACCATGACCACCAAAGCAGCATAGATTGAAACAAAGCAGAGCATGTATAAGGCAACTGCATAGATTCCTGCTACAAGAGTGGCAAAAGGGTATTTAAACACCTTCACATCCCAAATCCTAACAGCCCAATACCATCCTAACCAATAAGCAGGTATCAGGATTATCATTACAAGTATGAGTCCTAGAATAAGTGCGATACCACCTCCTGCTTCTTCATTGTTAATACACCACTGTGGTCCATAATTATCGGACATAGCTTTTTCTCCTTCTTAAAATAAACGATCCAGCCATTTCTTCACCCAAGGATGATGACCAAATAGCACAAGCCCTAAAGCAACTATGCCTAAGAACACACAATAGAGTAAAAAGACAACCATCTCTGTTTTCATCCCTGGTTCATAGAGCACGTAAGAGCCCAAAAACAAGAACAGTGCTAGTGCACTGTTGTTAAACATTAAGACTCCTCTTTTAGTGCTTGAATGGGATGGCTATCAGCAGCCACTAAACGCCTAAACTCTTTAAGCGCACTCTGTAGCATTAAGTCCTCTTTAGCTTCTCTTTGTTCATGATAGTTAGAGGAGATAAAAAGTATCCAGAAAATAAAGAGAGCTGGCCACACTAGCGCAAGGGTAGGGAAATCAAAGCAGCTCATATCTTTTTCTCCTCTTTAAGACTTTCATAAAGTTTTCGGGCTATGGTTTTAGCCAATAGAACATCTTCAATATGTGCTTGCCTTCTCTCTAAGCGGTGTAATATCCCGTATACAATAGCGCCAATACTGATTCCCACGATAATGGTGATTAGAAACGGTGTGTTAACACAGATGAGATGGTTTAAATCCATCATGCTTTCTCCTTTTTTTAGGCATAGTTTTATCCTTGTTTTTTTTCTAAAAACCTGTTTTTTTAGACAGAACTAGGGTAGGGTGGTTTTTACATAATGCTCAAATGGTTAGGAAATATTCCCTTAAAGAATAAGGGCTAAGAAGGCAGTGATCCACGAGGGAGATGCGAAAAGAAAAAAGCTTGGTATCTAAAAAGCACCATGGTTTTACAAATGAACTTGATGGTTAAACACATGGTCTTTTACTCCTTTTTTCTTTTTTTACACATCATATTATAATCCTAAAATAATGCAAAGTCAAGCGGGTAAATGCCGATAGAATAGGGCTTAGATGCATTGTTGAGCGCTTTGATTTTTGAATAATTTTAGCTATAATGGCGCACGCACGCACTCCTGCTAAGAGAAATTTAAGCTCTTTTTTCATTTTTTCAAAAGGGTATCATTTAAATTCTCTTGTTTTTTATCACCTAAATCGTAAGAGGGTGTTATAACACTATGATAAAGCCCATGGCTTTTTACCCAATCGTATAAACACTTTTCACAAATATCCATGTTGAGTCTACTTATATCTTCCAATAAGGCACCGTCATACCCAAAGGTATGCTCACTGTGTATCAACTCTTTATGCAAGCTATTACTTTCATAATGTTCACCACAGACATCACACCGTATTTGGTTTAAGACATCCACTTCTTGTAACTCTTTTTTAAAATAATGCATGAGCTCTTCTTGCTACAGAGCATGCACAAGATGCACAATAAACTCAACACTAATGACAAACAGTGCATAATGATGCTCTCTAGTAATCAGTTTTCGCTCGTTTATTTTTTGTTTCATGTTCGTATTCTCCTTGTGTTTTAGTACAGTAATTATAAAATAAATTCGAAAAAAATACAAGAGCCTAAATATTTAAATAAATACAAAGAATAATTATAATATAATTATATAAGCATAAAAAGCACTAAAAGTCAAGCAAGGAAAACCATGGAGCGAGAAAAACTCAATACACTTTTTAAACACGCAGGCCTCAGTAAAAAAGAGTTTGCTCAAAAGCTATCAATGAATTACCAAAGTGTTAACCAATGGGAATCTACCCAAAACGCTCCTTTATGGGTATGGTCTTGGTTAGAGAACTATGCTAAAGCGAGAAAGTTTGATGAAATGATGGCATTAGGGAAAAGTATGGAGGAGGGTAAGCGATAGATTTCTTTATTGCTCGTCGTCTGTCAATAATACTATTAAAGCTTTTTATAGAACACAAAATCCCATATTAATGCAAAATGCTTTGATGCTTTAAAAGCTGAAGCGAATAGTTATAAAGAATATTCATTTATAGTAAAAACATTATTGAAAAACAAAGAAATTCTATAACAAAACCTAGCAGTGAACGCATGGCGTCACTGAAGTAAAACATTAAATGATAAAACTACTATCACATCATAAAAAATCATAACTCTCCTTATGTTGTATTAACTACACTCTGCGGTTGTAGTGACCGAAAACTCAGTTGAATATAGTCTGCACTTTTATAGCATTGCATCGTGCTTGATAGAAGCTTTCTATCCCCTTTGAGAGCGAAGGTTGGCGCGTTATGTAACGTAATGTACATAAATGATACGCGTGTAGGCTATGCGCGTAACACCTAATAGCTAATTTGTAGCTATATAACAAGAATAGTAAAATAATAAGATAGTGAAAGTATAGCATGTAAATAAGTCTCTCTTTGCCTTTTTACCGTTTTGGTATAGAAATAAAAATGCGTTTATAAAGATAATAAATGCTTATTGGCGGGCTTTAAAACAAAAAAAATACAATCACAATTTATAATTATTCAATACTAAAATTCAATTATTTTTTCAACGTTTTATATCGATTGAACATGCTATTACAAAAATATTATTAAATATATCAGTAAGAAGACTAAGTACTATATCTTAAAACAAACAATGCAAAAGTAAAATAAAAATTACAAAATTCAATTTGGAGTATTTTAAATTTGCAAGTAAAAAAAGTTTTTTGACTTTATAATAACTATCAATATGACATTGAGTATCTTAATAATACAATGTAAGTAAATATATTTATCAGGAATAGGTACAGTGAACTTTGTACGAGTGCCGATGAACTTCAAGGCAGAATGGATGCAAGTGAGTATAAAAATTATATATTTACTTTACTATTTTAAAATATTCACAGATAAAAAAAGATGATGCAAGCAGTTTAATAGAAGTGCCAGAAAGTGCAAGTTTTATGATATGGAAAAGCTTGTAGTTGACAAGATCAACAAAATCATCTCAGCTCTTGCAGAAGCAAATAACTTAAAATGTGTCATCGATAAAGCTGATTTTAATGACAAAACTAAGCTTGGCGATTGCAAGAACTCTATCAAAATATTTAACAATCTTGAGCTTGATGGCAACACCGCAGAAGGCAATGATATACTTGGTAATACGCTACTTTGCAACAGAATGTGGCAAAAGTAAAAGACAGTTTTATAGACCATCTGAAGTCTCCAATATTATATCGCAAATTATCGTCATAAAGAAAAATACCACTCAAAATCAAACGATTTATAAAACAAAACATGTGGAAGTGTGTCGCTCTTTTTAAAAGCCTTTTCTAATTCTTTTAAATTTAAGTTTATTTTAACATTCCTATGAGACATTGGTTAGTTCTTTTATCTAAAATACTATTGATAAAATTTATTTAAAGGAACTTACCATGAAAAAGACGCTTAGTCTGCTTGTTAGTAGTGTTGCGCTATTGGCTGTAACAGGAGGTGCATTAAACGCATCTGAACAAATTGCAAAATATGACAATTTAAATCATGTTGTCAACCCGGATGGCAAAAAGGCATATGTCTTAAACTATGTTGAAACAGCGGATGGAAAGCCTGATAAAAAACTAACAATTAATATTCCAGAACTTCCCTACAAAGCCAGCTTCAATTTATGTCCAAATGTTGAAGAAGCAGATAAATGCAAAGGGTCTGTCTTTGTTAGAAAAAATGACGCTGAATTTTTAGTAGACTACAATGTAGTATTTTTAGACAGCATGAAAGACAAAAAACCAGCTATAACACAAATTGAGAGTACAGAGGTCCCAATGGCTCTAAATGTCAAAAGCGATGAAGAGGAATTGTTTCTTTACCAAACATTGAGCGTTCACAACCGTTATTGGATGTTAAAAAACAAATAAAACCTTGTGAAGAAGTGGGTTTTAACAAGAAAGAGCCTGCTTCTTTTTAAAACATTGCTCTTACCTTTCTATTTTTCTATTTTAACATCGTTTTTAAGCCATAAAACTTAATCAAAAGTGCCGTCCCTCTTTTTGAAGACTTAATATATCAATACATTCAGATTATGATTGTGTACTTGAAGATGAAATACTCACGCTTGAGAGTTACAGATTTATTATGCGTTTAAACTTTAAAGCTTGAAATTTTGAATCAATGGATAAACAACTCATCAGAAACTATTTCATCATTAGCGGCAAAAGAGCGATTGATTAGCAAAAAGTGTATTAAAAAGAAAAAAATACTCTTAAATTTTGAGCTTGCAAAACAGCCTATTGAGTGTATAAAATATATCATCGTTCATGAGATGATTCATCTACTTGAGCGATACCACAATGATAATTTTAAATCTTTGATGGATAAATATATGCCAAATTGGATTGAGAGAAAAAAACTCCTTGAATATTATCCTCTTTGTTGCTGTTGATTGAAATAATTATACTGGAGTTTTTACCCTAAATAATGCTCTGAGATATTAGCTCTTTCATGTTTCATGGCCCAAGAAACCTCCTGAAGAGCTTGTACGTAAGAAAGCCCACCAATAACTTGAATTTTAAAAAATCGCTCTTGTGCGTAATTCCATCGTAATCCATGAGTCGCATCATATTTTTGCCCTGTCTGATTTGCTGCTTTTTTAAGAGCTAATCGATACTTATTTTTATTAATAATGAATTTTGAGTGTTGTATAAGATAAGCTTTTAGCTCTTGATAAGTTTCAACTTTAACCGATAAGTTCCCTGGCTTTCCTCCTTTCTCAACATCAAATATTCTTCCTTTTTGCATAGCCTCATATGTGTCGTATTCGTAGCCTTGCAGTTGAGGCACGCTAGAGTATGTATCATCTACTCTTGCATACTCAATAGTGTCACTTAGCGTATTATCTTTTAACTTATGCGTTTGCACTCTCATATATTCATCAATACGTAAGACCCCTTCTAATCTAGCCCCTGATTCATATTGAATTTTTGCAGCAAGTTTGTACAAAGGATCTTCAATAGCATTAATAAGTGCTTTGGGGTTTTCATAAATGCGTGAAAAGTTAGGATCAGCACTGGTCTCTATCACGAGTTTGTGTTTTCTTGCATCATTAAGGATGGTTTGGCGAATGCTAAAATCGTATACATAGTGCGTATTCGTTGCATATCTTTGTTGTTCTTCAATAAATTTCTCATGAAGCATTGTTAATGCATGTTCAAGCTTACCAATTGCGCAACTAATGGTTTCAAGATATTGTTCACTTACTCCTTGAAATACCTTTTTCATCATAAAGCCCATGATATACTCTGGGGTAAGCTTTTGAAGATCTTTAATGCCATAGTTGTCTTTTACATAATTACCTAATTGATTCCATATCTCTCTATATGTTTGAATCGTCCTAGTATTGGCTAGCTCTCCAGTTTGTTTTTGAAGAGCCTTGGATAGTCCTGGATGAAAAATGACTTCTGAGAGTAGTCCTGTTTGGTATTCAATTTTACTTCTCATTCGTACACCTTAGGTGTTTTGAGTTTAAATGATTTTTCACTGTAAAAACATTCGACACTTTCATTGAGTGCTTCTTCAACGATTGTCCCACTATGTAAATAGTAATGCAATTGTCTTACCAAAATACGACATTCAACTTTACATAATGTTTCAGCTAAGATAAAATTCTTTGCTTTCCTATCAAACACTTCGATACAAATATTGGTTGGCTTTTTAGGGTGCAAATAGAGCTTGATTCCATTCGCTCTTTCATAATTAAATATGGCATAGTTCTTTTGACTCATAAGCTGGGAATGGATAAATGCCAGTAGAATCTCTTGAAAATGAATAATGAAGATACGATTCACCAAAGGTGTTGTTCTCCAATAAAGTGTATCTATTTCGTAATAGGGATGACTTTTTTGTAACACATACCCACTCTCAATTTTTCCATTTTTCCCAGCACTGGTTGGGATAATCTTATTTTCTGGGATTTCTATTCTATCTGTAGCAAGATAAAACTCTTGAATCAATGGTATTACATGTAAACTCATACGAACTCCTTATATAGTTTTTTTGTAAAGATAAAACCCTATAGATACTATTCGTTTTAAAAAGCATAATTTTTAAAAATCACTCTTTACTTGCCTTACAGCATATTTAAGATCTTCAACTTTTTGTTTTATGTTGGGATAAAGTCTGGCTATAAGAGTATGATCTACTTTGAAAGAATGGTGTTTTGCTAAAAAGGCCTTTACTTTTGGAAAACTAAAATGTTCTTCTTTAACTAAGCGATAGACCAAAGGGGCATAGTGTCCTAATAGCTTAGACGACTTGGTAACCTTTTTCTTTTTGTGGGCTGCTAATGTCACTTTTATTTGCATGTTAAATTTCTCCTCTAGGGTAGTTAATTCCTTTGAATGCTTTTTTGCAGAACCAAGGTGTAAGGTATGGTAATGTGCTTCAAGGGAGAATAGAAGCGCACTATGTAAAAGATGAGAGCGATTTAGCTTAGAATCATTTCGTGATTTAAGAGCGTAGTAACGCTCTAAACTATTTTCCAAAATTTCACATTGCGTTACATCTGGTATTTTTGAAAATTTCCGTAAAAGCTGCTCTTGGGTATATGTTTTCAAGAAATATTATTTAGATTTATTTTGTAGATTTATTTCATAAGCTATAGGATCTTTTAAATATTCCATTAATTCACTTTCCCTCCACCGTGGGCTCCTAGAGCCTAAATAGATGGGAGAAGGCGCTTTTTTTAATTTCATTAGATTGCGCCAGCTACCTTCTTTTTTATTAACTATTTGAAGTACATTTGCAAGACGATATAATTTATCCATTTTTTATTCCTAGTATGATATATTTTTTTACAAAATAAATCTGCATTTATTGCGGTATAATATTGTATATTTTATTAATATTAGCTTATAAATGCAGTTATTTGCATATTTTACGGTTTATTTATACTACTTTAACTATTTAATTATATGATATTGTCTAATACTTCACTTAGATGATAAAACTTTTTTATCATTCCTTGCCTTTTTTGTGATATAATGATGTAATTAAGAATTTAATGCGCTTTATTCGCGGTATATTATTGTATTTAAATTTAATAAGCTTTAAAAGGGGATATATGCAGTTTAATGCAAATTATTTTATCGACCGATTACTTGATTACTATAAAGTTGCAACCATTGTTGCACTATCTTCTAAAATGCAAATATCGCAACAAACTATAACGTCATGGCGGACACGTAATTCTGTTTCAGCAATTCGTAAAAAGTGCCGAGAATTAGGTATTTATCACGATATTTTTAATAATTTAATATCTTCAAACAATAATTTTCAAAATGCAAATTTAAGTGGCGGTGCTACTGGAGTTGAAATTGGCTCCATAAACAAATCAATTCATTCTATTGCGAATAATGATTTTGGTTGTGATGATCTTGTCAAATCTCTTGTTAAAGAGCTTTGCAAGAAATATAAAGACGATATGGACACTCTTAAAACTTTATTGTTTCAACTAACTCTCCAGAAGTAAAAAAATGGATAATTCAGATATTACTACTTCTATTGATACGATAAAGAATGATTTTAGAGATGCAAATTTCCAAGATGAATCAGCAGGGGTTAAATTAAATAATTGCAAAATCAACTTATTGACTAATCAATTTAATTTCCCAAAACTTCATTGCATCTTTGATAAACCAAAATTTGATTCTCAAAAATTTATACAAACTGGGGCACATACTCTTGTCTATTTTTTAATTATTATTGTTAGTGCTTTTTTGATTTTAGTAACTGTATTCGATTCGCAATTTAAAAATTTAAAAGATTTAGAACCTTATCTTGTAAAAATTCTAATTGATTTAATTATGTTGGTTTTGGTACTTGTGGCTTTTTTTGAGGTTTTCTATCGAAAATATAAAATAAATTTTTCAAATAAGCTATGCTCTATTATTAGAAAAAGTTTTCTTTTCTACATTTTACTTTTTACTTTTTTAACATTATTATATATTTATTTTGGTTTGTACAAGTTTGCATTGCTATTTTTTATGGCCGCCACATACACTTTAGTTATTTTATTTCTGGTAAAAAAATAACTATAGTAGTTTTAAATTAATTTGTTTAAATACTTAACTTCAACTGGTCTAAATAATCACTCCACCATTGCATTAATATCTTTCTTTCTTTTAAATATTCAGCATGATTGTATGCGGCTTTTACACCAGAGCGTTCAGCGTGAGCCAATTGCCTTTCTATAGCATCACTATGAATTCCATGCTCACTGATTTGTTCATGTAAGATTGTTGAAGCCATTGCGCGAAATCCATGATAGACAATTTCTTCTTTTGAATATCCTAACCGTCTCAGAGCATAGTTAAGCGTGTTTTCACTCATTATTTTTATATTAGAGATTGAAGAAGGGAAAACATATAGACTACAATGTGCATTAATTGAATATGCGTGTTTCAAAATTTCTATTGTTCGATCTGTAAGTGGAACAATATGAGGAGCTTTCATTTTCATTTTAGCTGCTGGAATTCTAATTTCTCTTTTTTCAAAATCTATTTCTTTCCACTCTAATGATCTTATATTAGAAGACCGTAAAAAAATATAAGGTGAAATCATCAAAGCTAGTTTAGTGTTAATATCACCTTTGTAGCCATCAATAGCGCGGAGGAGGGCACCAACTTCTTGTGAATCTGTTATTGTTGGGAAATGCCTACGCTCTTGCGCTTGAATAACCATACTTTTTTCAATATCGGCAATAATATTATGCTCAACAATTTGCATAGTAACAGCATAACGCCAAATATTATTGAGCATGTTTAAAACTCGATCAGCTACTTCAAAAGCACCTTTATTTTGGATTTCTTTTAATATAGCTATTACTTCTAAACGACTAATTGTTTTGATATCCTTTTGCCCAATACTAATATATACATGATTAACTAAAAAGCTTTTTTTCTTTTGAATAGTTGTTTGAGCAAGTTTTCCAGCTTTTATATTAAACCATTCTTCTGATATATTTTGTAGAGTTGTACAATGTGCCAATTCTTTTTTATTATCTTTACGCTCTTGAGACGGATCAATGCTCTTGAATATTTTTTCTTTTGATTCCTGTCTTAACTTTCTAGCTTGTGCAAGTGTTATTTCTGGATATGTTCCAAAAGAGATTGTTTTTCGTGTACCTTGAAATCTGTAATCAAAACCCCATCTTTTATTTCGTTCTTTTTTAGACCAAATAATAATATATAGTCCATCACCATCATAAAGTTTATAGTCTTTTTCTTTTCGCTTAGCATTTTTTATCTGCATCTCAGATAGCGGTATAATCGACTTAGCCATGATAAATGACAGTACCTCACTTTATTTTTTTTGTAATTGTAGCATGTACTGTCAAAAATACTGTCATATATTTTGAATGTCAGTAAATTTATCTGATGTTATTTGAAGGTAAATAGAGCACATAAAGCGCTATTTAAAAGGGTTTTATGAGGTTAAATGAACTTTTATGATTGTGTTTAAAAGAAGAGATGGTACCTGAGGCCGGACTCGAACCGGCATATGTCTCCATACTAGATTTTGAGTCTAGCGCGTCTACCAATTTCACCACTCAGGCACTGTAAATAAGAGTTTGGAAGTGTACAAAAAAAAAGCTTAAACATCAGTAAAACTGAATGTTTAAGCTTTAGAAGCGAGATATTAAGCTTTTGCTACAGCGTCTTTAAGTTTTTTACCAACTTTAAATTTAACAGCTGTTGTTTTTGCAACATCAACGACTCTGTTTGTACCAGGAACTCTAGCTTTTCTAGCAGCTCTTGTAGCAGTACTAAATGTACCAAAACCGATAAAGCTTACATCTTTGCCAGAAACTAGTGCTTCGCTGATTGCTTCTAAAGCTGCATCGACAGCTTTTTGACTATCTTTCTTAGAAAGACCTGCTTTCTCAGAGACTGCTTGGATAAATTCCGCTTTTTTCATGCCCATTCCTTAATATAAAGTGTTGTAATGTGAGGATTGTACAATTTTTTTTAAAAAAAGACAATAATATTTTTTAAAAAGTTAAAGAATAGTGCCAAAAAGCCGATATTTTGCACAAGGAATTAAAATTGCTTGTATTTGATACAAAGAAAATGGATGGAGAATACTATGAGAATCACAAATAACCTTTTGTACACTAATTCAATTCGTAACTATCGAACTGCCAGTGAAAAGCTTTATGATGTTAACCAACAAATAGCCTCTGGTCTAAAGATACAAAACAGTTACGAAGACACAGGAATATATGTTGATACCATGCGTTTAAATTCTGAACTGAGCTCCCTTGAACAAGCCTCTGAAAGTAGTTCCAAAGCAAGTTCATTTGCAACTAATACGGACTCAACCTTAAGCGATATTACGGAACAGCTTGAAAACTTTAAAACATTACTAACACAAGCTGCCAATGAATCAAACTCTACAACAAGTTTAGAAGCAATTGCAGTTGAATTAGAAACAATCTATGAACAAATTAAAAGTTTATCTAATACATCAATTAACGGACAGTATCTTTTTTCTGGTTCAGCTTTGGGTACAGAACCTATTAGTAGTGATGGAACGTATAATGGAAATGGTGAGAGTTTAACGGCTGTTGTTGGTTCGGGTCTGGAGCTTGCCTATAATGTGGATGGTGAATCACTTTTCTTAGGCAGTGATAGTGAATATACCAAAACAATTTCTACGAATGTTGCAATGCTCAATCAAACATCACTTTATCCTGAAGTCATGGATTCATCAGGGACTAATAGCTCTTCGACAGAAGAGTATCTCACTGAAGATGATACGATACGTGATATGGTTGGCGATACAGACAGTGATGCCACGAACGATCCTGATACCGTTTTTTATCTTTCGGGTCGCGATGCTGATGGCGAAACATTTAGTACAAAAATAACCATGAGTTCAACATCTTCTGTTTCAGATCTTTTAGAGAGCATTGGTTCTGCTTATGGTAATACATCGACTAATCAAGTGGTTGATGTCACGATGAATGCCAATGGCCAAATTGAAGTGACGGATTTGACGGGAGGCAATAATGTGATTGAGATGAATCTCTTTGCTGCAGTGGATCGTGATGCTGCCGCGGGAACTTCTGGAGATGCCGATCAAAACAGTGTTGAAGATCTTGTTGCTCAAAGTAATGTTGATATTATTGAATTTAATGCAAGTAACTACTCAACAACCAATTCAGCTTCTACGATAGCATCACGTGCGGATACTTATGAATCAGATATTTATTATATTGGGTATCCTCTTGAAGATAGCAGTGGCGATGCAGCAGAATCAACAACGCTTTTAAGCGATATAATGCCCTCAAATGTTGATAGTATTTTAGTGGGTGCGACAACGTTATCTGTAACGGCTACTACAACAGTTCAAGATCTATTAAATACTATTTCAACTGAAACAGGAGGAACGGCACGTATCGAAGATGGACAACTGATTGTTGAGAGTACAGCCGCAGTGAGTATTCAGCTCACGGCACAAGATGCCACCACAACTGCTACGGCTGGTTTTAGTATTCCAGATGCTGCCAATTATACTGCTCGTGGTTTTGAAAAAGATGGCAATGAACTGACTGGGAATGTCTCTCAGGTAGTCATTGCAACCAATGAGTATGCAACGGCCACCACAAAGTTGAGTGAAGTCTCAGGTGTTGATACCTTAGACGGTAAGTCTTTAACATTAGATTATACTGATAAAAATGGTAATAGTAATACGGCAACTATCAACCTAAGTGATGCTGGAAGTACCGTTTCAGTAGATCTGAATGGTGATGGTGACACTACGGATACGGATGAAATATTTACAATTTACGATGGAAGTGGCAACGTAACAGCAGCGGATGATGTAACGTATCAGCAACTTACAGACGTCATTAGCATGCTTACTTCTGGAAGTCTACCAACAGATGGCGTACCTGCTGCGTCAACGGATTATGAAGAGTACAATTATGCCCTCAAAACAGCCGCAAGTAGTGTTGAAGTTGAATTAGATGATGAAGGTAAAATTACTATTTTGGATAAAACTTCCTCTGAGTCCAAAATAGAGTTGTCAATGTATGACAGTGATACAGGTGATTATAGTGGAACAACTAGCACAGCCCTCTCTTTTATGGCGAATGATGCTGTAACAACTGAAAGCCCTTCGATTGATCTTTTTTCTCAACTTGAAGAGATGATTGAAGCTGTTCGATCTGGTACATTCCGTATGGATTCAGAATCAGACGATCCTCGCAATATGGGTATACAAAATGCTTTGGCTGTTATTGATCATATTGCAGATCATGTTGAAAAAGAACATACTAAAATTGGTGCGCTATCCAATGCTCTTACAAGTGCAAATGAGACAGCTGAGACTCTTACAACGAGTATTACAACGATTCAGACTGATATTGTTGGCGTTGATTTAACCGAAGCTTATTTAGAATACACCTCTATTTCGACCTCGTATCAAACGATGTTGTCGACAATTTCTAAGGTGATGTCAATGTCTCTAGCGGATTACATGTAATAATTTGTTATAATACCTACACTTATTACATGTAAAGGATCTGCTATCTTTAAAGAGACTCTTTTTATTATTTTCATTGCTATTGCACTTTTCTTGGGCGTAGCAACCATTTTACCCGATGCTTCTGTTGTGGGAAAATTTGGTGCATTTCTTGGGCAATTCAATCAACATGCCTTTGGGTATGCGGCTTTTATCTATCCGTTTGTCTTGATATTTCCCGCGTTTACACTCTATAAAGAGAGTAGACTCACAGAGCGACGTATTGGGGTGTTTTTAGCTTCTACTATTCTGCTGTTTACTTTTTTAATGGCGCAGTCTATTATTATCAAGAGTGAATTGTATGGTTCTTTTGGGCGTGCTATCGTTGATATGTTGATCGCTTCTATTGGTATTATGGGTGTGTGGCTTTTTATTGTTGCCATCTTTCTTCTCTCTATGACACTGTTGGTAGAATCGAGTATCAGCGATTTTCTCACGATTATGAAGCCGACTTTTACCAAAACGAAAATCAAAGAGTATCAAGCCGAAGAGGAACCAACGGTTGATACAAAAAAAAGTCGCGTTATCAAAAAAGAGGTTTCAGCTCCTAAAGAAAAAATCGTGCTTAACGATGATCTTCCCGATGAAAACCCTGTTATTATTGAACCACTGTATCCTGAAAATGCAGAGCCAAAAAAATCGCTGGTTCATCTTAAAAGCACTAAAAAAGTGGAGATTCTCAGTGAAGTAGCGGAAAATACCAAACTACTTTCTGAGATTGATCAAGGTGAATGCGACAAACCCAAAGATTTCAAACTGCCACCACTGTCTTTTTTGGCTAATCCTCCTGCCAAAGTTGTGCATGTCAATGAGAGCGAGATCGATCAAAAAATTCAAGACCTTTTAGAGAAACTCAGACGCTTTAAAATTGAAGGTGATGTTGTACGCACGTACTCTGGCCCTGTGGTTACAACGTTTGAATTTAAACCTGCACCTCACGTTAAAGTCTCACGTATCTTAACGCTTCAAGATGACCTTGCGATGGCGTTAAAAGCAAAGACGATTCGTATCCAAGCTCCAATTCCTGGTAAAGATGTTGTGGGCATTGAGGTACCCAATCAAAAAATAGAGACTATTTATCTTAAAGAGATTTTAGAGAGTGATATTTTTAAAAAGTCATCGTCTCCTTTAACAATTGCACTGGGTAAAGACATTGTGGGTAATGCCTTTGTAACCGATCTTAAAAAATTGCCTCACTTACTCATAGCCGGAACAACGGGCAGTGGTAAAAGTGTGGGCATTAATGCGATGCTACTTTCACTTTTATACCGCAATTCACCCGATACCTTGCGCTTTTTGATGATTGATCCTAAGATGTTGGAGTTTTCGATTTACAACGACATTCCGCATCTTTTAACACCTGTTATTACGAAGCCTAAGCAAGCCATTGTGGCACTGGCTAATATGGTCAGCGAGATGGAGCGACGTTATCAAATTATGAGTCGTTCCAAAACCAAAAATATTGAAAATTACAATGAAAAAGCAAAAGCAATTGGTGTAGAGCCATTGCCTTACATTGTCATTATTATTGATGAGTTAGCGGATCTTATGATGACGAGTGGTAAAGATGTTGAATTTTACATTGCGCGTTTGGCTCAAATGGCACGTGCGAGTGGAATTCACCTCGTAGTCGCGACGCAACGACCTTCGGTGGATGTTGTGACAGGTCTTATTAAGGCAAACTTACCTTCTCGTATTAGTTTTAAAGTAGGGCAGAAAATCGACTCAAAAGTCATTTTAGATGCTATGGGAGCTGATTCACTGCTTGGAAATGGCGATATGCTTTTCACACCTCCTGGCACTTCGGGACTCATTCGTTTGCATGCTCCTTACACCAGTGAAGATGAGATTGACCGAGTGGTTGAATACCTCAAGAAACAGCGCCCCGTCGTATACGACGAGAGTTTTCTTAAGGAGAGTGAAGAGGGCTTTTCAGCTTCGTCTAGCAGCAAAGACAGTGGTGAGTTGGATGAGCTTTTTGACGACGCAAAAGCCATTGTCCTTAATGAAAGAAAGAGCTCAATTTCTTATATTCAAAGAAGATTGAATATTGGCTATAATAGGGCAGCGACGATTGTCGAGCAACTGGAGGCTATGGGAATACTCTCTTCTCAAAACGCTAAAGGGCAGCGTGAGATCATCGTAAACTAACCAAATCGTAAGGAGTCAGTCACAATGAGTTTTTTCCAAGCGTATGAAGCAGAAGTGAATGAAAGAGCAAAGTTAGGGGTTCCTCCTTTACCTCTTGATGCCAAAAAGACAGCCGAGGTAGTAGAGCTTTTAAAGAAAGAGGAGGGTGATCAAGCCTTTTTAAGAGATTTGTTGGCAAATCGTGTACCACCTGGTGTGGATGAAGCCGCCTATGTCAAAGCAGCTTTTCTGAACGATGTCGCTCAAAAAAACGTTACATGTAAAGCAATCTCTCCTGTCTACGCGATAGAACTTTTAGGAACCATGTTTGGTGGCTACAATGTTCAACCCCTCGTTGATGCACTCAGTTCAAAAGATGAAGCCGTAGCGCGTGCCGCCTGTAATGCACTCAAACATACAGTGCTCGTTTATAGCTCATTTAACGACATTGAAGCTCTCTGTAAAACCAACGCTTATGCGAAAGAAGTGATGACCTCTTGGGCAAATGCGGAGTGGTTTACCAATAAACCTTCTCTTGCTGAAAAAATCACGGTGGCTGTTTTAAAAGTAGCTGGTGAAACCAATACCGATGATCTCAGTCCTGCAAGCGAAGCGTTTACCAGAAGTGACATTCCTCTTCATGCCAATGCGATGTTGGTTAAAAGACTCCCTGGTTCGATTGAAAAGATTAAAGAGCTTATTGCAAAAGGCTATGAGGTCGCTTATGTCGGTGATGTTGTAGGCACAGGAAGCAGTCGTAAGTCTGGCATTAACTCCATTCAATGGTTCATGGGTCGTGAAATCCTCAATGTTCCGAATAAAAAAACAGGTGGCTTGATCTTAGGATCGACCATTGCGCCTATTTTCTTCAACACCGCCGAAGACAGCGGTGCGCTTCCGATCGAAGTCAACGTGGAAGGCTTGGAAACGGGTGATCTTATTGATGTTTATCCTCTGATTGGTAAAATCGAAAAAAATGGCAAAGTCGTTGGAGAGTTTAAACTTTCCCCAAATACCTTAGCTGATGAGTACCGAGCAGGTGGACGTATCCCGCTTATCATTGGTCGTGGCCTTACGACAAAAGCACGAGCGAGCCTTGGTATGGGCGCTGAAACTATCTTTGCCAAACCAGAGCAACCTGAAGAGCAAAAAGGTGTTGGTTACACGTTGGCTCAAAAAATGGTCGGACGAGCATGTGGCGTAGAAGGTGTTCGAGCTGGCATGTATGTGGAACCGCATACCTTAACGGTTGGTAGTCAAGATACCACAGGACCAATGACCAGAGATGAAATCAAAGAGCTTGCAGCACTTGGCTTTAGTGCCGATCTTGTGATGCAAAGTTTTTGCCACACGGCTGCTTACCCCAAACCAAGTGATGTCAAACTTCACCATACGCTTCCAGCTTTTATCACCTCACGCTCAGGTGTGAGTCTCAACGCGGGCGATGGTGTTATTCACTCATGGCTTAACCGTATGGTGCTTCCAGACACCGTAGGAACGGGTGGAGACAGTCATACACGTTTCCCGATTGGTATCTCTTTTCCTGCAGGTTCAGGTCTTGTCGCCTTTGCCGCTGTGACAGGAAGTATGCCGCTTAATATGCCTGAATCGGTTTTGGTACGTTTTAAAGGTGAAATGCAACCGGGTATCACACTTCGTGATCTTGTCAATGCGATTCCCTACTATGCGATCAAAAAAGGGCTTTTAACCGTTCCTAAAAAAAATAAAAAGAATATTTTTGCAGGAAAAATCCTTGAAATCGAAGGGCTTCCAAAACTCAAAGTTGAACAAGCGTTTGAACTGAGTGACGCTTCAGCAGAGCGAAGTGCCGCAGCGTGTGCCGTAGCGCTTGATGTTGAACCCATCGTTGAGTATCTCAAATCCAATATTACGCTCCTTGAAGCGATGGTCAAAGCAGGTTATGCGGATGCCAAAACATTGCAACGAAGAGCTGATAAAATGAAAGCGTGGATAGCTGATCCTAAGCTTTTAAAAGCGGATGCGAATGCGCAGTATGCCGAAGTCATTGAAATTGACCTTGCTGAGATCAAAGAGCCAATTTTAGCATGTCCGAATGATCCAGATGATGTCGCAACGCTGAGCGAAGTGCTTGCCGATGATAATCGTCCTAAGAAAATCGACGAAGTTTTTGTGGGAAGTTGTATGACGAACATTGGTCATTACCGTGCGCTTGGTGAAGTATTACAAGGCGAAGGCAAAGTGCCAACCACACTGTGGATCGCACCTCCTACAAAAATGGACAAAGATCAACTCACCAACGAAGGGTATTATTCCATCTTTGGAACATCAGGAGCGCGTATTGAAATTCCTGGGTGTTCACTCTGTATGGGAAATCAAGCCAATGTTAAAGAAGGTGCGGTTGTCTTCTCCACATCAACCCGTAACTTTGATAACCGTATGGGGCCCAACTCCAAAGTCTATCTCGGTAGCGCTGAGTTAGCGGCACTTTGCGCACTTTTGGGACGCCTTCCAAGCGTGGAAGAATACATGAGCTTAGTGCCAAAAAAATTAGCAGGTAAGACAGATAAAGTCTATAAATACCTCAATTTTAACCTCATAGAAGATTACGAACTCGCGAATTAAGACCTATAAAAGCCACTCATTTTGAGTGGCTTTTACTTTTACATGTAAGGATATTTTTGATTATCACTAAAAACTGCCTTGTAACCCTTGACTACACTGTTTTTGACACGGAAAACAACCTTTTGGACAGTGGAGTTACACCGCTTGTTTATCTGCATGGAGGGTACGGCGATGTTTTTGAAAAAATCGAAAAAACACTTGAAGGTAAAAGTGTGGGAGAGAGTATTCACATTCAACTCTCACCCAAAGAGGCATTTGGAGAGTACAAGCAAGAGTTTGTTTTAATCGAAGAGCGCACGATGTTTGAAGATGATTTGGAAGTCGGGCAAAATGTTGAAATGGTCTTTAGCGAAGATGATGAGAGCGAGATCATGTTAACGTACGCGGTGGTTGAAATCCTAGAAGATCGCGTTATTTTAGATGCCAACCATCCTCTCTCAGGTCTTAGCATCATCTTTGATGGTACCGTCATCGGAGTCCGAGATGCAACCAGTGATGAAATTGAGAAAAGACTCCTCGGGCATGAAGAGTCTTTAGTCGCACACCAAGACTAAGTAAGTTTCGCTTCCAACGCTTCGACTACTTGGTGCATTTTGTACAGTGAATCAGGATTGAGGGAGATCGAATCAATCCCATTTTTCACCAAAAACTCCGTAATTTCAGGGTAATCAGAAGGCGCTTGTCCGCAAATACCGATGTATTTGCCGCGTGTTTTACATGCTTCGATTGCCATTTTCAGCATTTTTGTCACGGCAGGATTACGCTCATCGAAAATATGTGCAATCATCCCACTCTCTCTGTCCACCCCTAAAACAAGCTGTGTCAGATCATTCGATCCAATCGAATAGCCATCAAAGATTTTCAGAAACGCATCGGCAATGATCACATTGGCAGGTATCTCGCACATTGCGTAAATTTTGAGTCCATTTTCCCCTTGCACCAAACCTTGCGCGTTCATAATGCCAATGACTTTCGCCCCTTCTTCGGGTGTTCGTACAAATGGAAGCATGATAACAACATTGCTCAGCCCCATCTCGTCTCGCACGCGTTTGAGCGCTTCACACTCCCATGCGTATGCCTCTTTGTAACTTTCATCGTAATAGCGACTTGCACCACGAAACCCTATCATAGGGTTTTCTTCGACAGCCTCGTAAGCTAGACCTCCAAGCATATTGCGGTATTCATTGCTTTTAAAATCACTCGTGCGAATGATGACGGGTTTGGGGTAAAATGCCGCGGCGATCATGCCCACACCTTCGCTGATCTTTTGCAAGAAGAACTCTTTAGCATCATTATACGGAGCCATAAACGCTTTGATGGCTTCTTCATCTTTGACTTTATTTCCTTTGTGCATATTCACCAGTGCCATCGGATGGGCATTGATGGAATGCGTCATAATAAACTCCATGCGAGCAAGTCCGACGCCATCATTGGGCATTTTGGCAAGATTGAACGCTTCGGCTGGATTGCCCACATTCATCATGAGTTTTGTCTTTGTCTCTTTGAGGGAGCTTAGATCCATCGTTTTACATGTAAAGGCAATTTCACCTTCATAGATGTAGCCTTCATCGCCCTGTGCACAGCTGACGGTAACTTTTTGAGCGTTACTCAGCACGTCAGTGGCATTGCCACATCCTACGACCGCAGGCACACCGATCTCACGCGCAACGATGGCGGCATGACAGGTTCGGCTACCTCGGTTGGTAATGAGCGCAGAAGCTTTTTTCATGATGGGTTCCCAATCAGGGTTGGTCGTATCGGCAACCAAAACATCTCCCTCGTTAAAGCGAGCAAATTCGGAGGTCGTGTGGATGACGTTAACTTTTCCACTGCCTATTTTATCGCCCACGGCGCGACCCGAGGTGAGAAACTTCGCATCTTTGGTACTATCGAGTGTATATTTTTCGATGGAAATATGGTTTTGAAGCTTACTTTGCACCGTTTCAGGGCGCGCTTGAACGATGTAGAGTTTGCCATCCAAGCCATCTTTTGCCCACTCAATGTCCATCGGGCGTTTATAATACTCCTCAATAATGAGTGCATGCCGCGCTAATTGTAACACCTCACTCTCAGTGATGCAGAAGCTATTTTGCTCCTCTTGTGTTGTTGGAACATTGATGGTATGGGTTGCTTCGCTGTAGAGCATCTTCTCTTTTTTACTGCCCAAAGAACGTTTTAAAATCGTATTGAGCCCTTGTTTAAGGGTTGGTTTAAAGACAAAAAATTCATCGGCATTGACTTTACCACTGACGACATTTTCGCCCAATCCCCAAATAGCATTGATTAAGATGATATTTTCTGAGCCACTCTCGGTGTCAATACTAAACATAACGCCACTGCTGGCTTTATCGCTTCGAACCATCTTTTGAATTCCCACAGAAAGCGCAACCTTAAAATGATCAAACCCTCGACTGCTACGGTAACTAATAGCACGATCCGTAAATAAAGAAGCATAGCACTGCTTCACACTTTGCAAAAGTTTTTCAGGTGTGTCAATATTTAAAAAGGTCTCTTGTTGTCCTGCAAAACTGGCATCGGGAAGATCTTCAGCCGTGCCTGAGGAGCGCACAGCAACATCAATATGTTCTGAGCCATACTCTTGTGAGAGCATATGATAAGCACTTTGTAGCTCTTTACTCAGCTGTTCAGGAAGGGTGGCATTTAAGATGAGCTCGCGAATGGTATGACCACACGTTTGCAGAGCAAGCGTATCGGCACAATCAAGATTTTTTAGGGATGCTTGGATTTTTGCATCGATGCCATTTTCTTTAAGT
This sequence comes from Sulfurospirillum halorespirans DSM 13726, assembly GCF_001723605.1. Taxonomy (NCBI): domain Bacteria; kingdom Pseudomonadati; phylum Campylobacterota; class Epsilonproteobacteria; order Campylobacterales; family Sulfurospirillaceae; genus Sulfurospirillum; species Sulfurospirillum halorespirans. The sequence goes on from NZ_CP017111.1 coordinate 1,564,803, forward strand.
AACAGACGATAGGCATCGCTCGTGGTCGCAAAACCATTGGGAACACGAATGCCTTTGGTCGATAATTTTTGGTACATTTCGCCAAGATTGGCATTTTTACCACCCACAAGGGCGATATCACTGAGGTGAAGTTCATTGAAGAATCGAATGTAACGCATCATAACCTCCCGTACGAAAAGTTACTCCTATAGTAGCACAAAACAGAATTAAGGTTGCTATAAAAAGAAGATTACATGTAAGGCAAAAATGAGTTATTTTTGCTTCAACCAACGCTTAGCACAGACCAAAGTCGTACCCAATAAAATAAATGATGCGAACCAAAAAGAGGCATAAGGATGCACAAACTGGTTCATGATGTATGCCAGCATTGGTCCTAGTGCCGCACCAAAGTCTATCAGCAATGAGTAGGTCGTCATAATTTTGATTTTGGCACCATTACTGGCCGTATCGGCTGCCAAAGCATCGGCAATGGTTGTCAAAGATGTTGCAGTAGCTTGTAACAAAAGAAGCACGCTGATCCATAGCCAAAGGGGCAGATTAAACGAGACAAGCGCAAAGAGAATGCTCGCTAAAAGAGTCGAAATCAAAAGTAAAGGGTAACGACCGTCTTTTCCATCGGTTAAGCTGCCAAACAGAGGGGCTAAAAAAGGCTCAAATCCCCAACGAATTGCTTGAAGGATACCTGCAAGTGATGAAGCGCCAATGAGGCAGCCAAAGATCAATACCACCGAACCATTATGAATATTAATCAGATACGAGAGTGTTGATGTCACAATTCCTTGGTAAATGAGCGCAAAAAACATCCCAATGCCTAAAACCGATAAGACTGTACGATTGCTCCACAGTGAAAAATGTCGTTCATCTTCGACGTGGTGCGCCACCATACCTTGGGATGTTGGTTTAATAACGATAAAAACAACGGGTAACGCGCAAAGGGTTACGAGACTAAAGATCATCGATGTGGTGGTTAAGCCATAAAAATCTGCTAAAAATCCTCCAATCAACATGCCCACTAAGCTTCCAAGGCGATACAAGCCATTGTAAAGCCCCATACTTTTACCTCTCGTCGCATCGGTTGCATATTCTAAAATCGTAAAATAAGCACCTAACCTTAAAAATCCCCACGCAACGCCCCAAAAACAACGCGCAATCAAAAGTCCAATAAATCCTTGAATTAAACCATACGAAAGAGTCGTTCCAAATGCCAACAAAACCGCAATCAAAACGCCTGTACGCGCACTGATTTTGGTGTAAAGCCAGCCGATAAGAGGATTGAGAGGGAGTCTGACTAAGCGGTTGATGGATAAAAGAATGCCTACTTGCCATAACGAAGTAAGCCCAGCTTCTTCAAAGTGCGTAGGTAAAACAACGTAAAGCATGGAATCGCCCACTAAGCAGACAGCGGTAAGAAGTGAGATAATAATGATTGGATTTTTCTGAAAAGTGGGAAGCGTTTCGGGTTTCATAAAACCAGCTATGCTATTGGATTTTACATGTAAAAGAAAAAAAACGTATTAAATGGTCGGAGTGACGTGATTCGAACACGCGACCTCTACCACCCCAAGGTAGCGCGCTAGCCAGGCTGCGCTACACCCCGACACATTTAAGAGTTTGGATTTTAACAAAGATAACCAAAAAGTTTTATTATAATTAAGAAAAAATCATGAATGGAATGAATGAAAGAAATTCTCTTAACCACGTTTAATGCGCGCTATGCACACACCTCCATCGCGCAACGCTATTTGTTTGCAAATCTTGAAGAGCTTCAAGAAAGAGCGAAAATACTAGAGTTTGTCATCAACTCTCAAGTCGTCGATGCCGCAGAAGAAATTTTGAGTTACCAGCCCAAAATCGTAGGTATTGGTGCGTATATTTGGAATGCTTTGGAGGTGCAAGAGCTTATAAGTATTCTTAAAAAAGTTGCGCCTCAGATTTTGATTATCCTTGGAGGTCCTGAGGCGAGCCATTTTCCCCATCGTGTCGATTTTAGCAAAGCAGACTACATCATCCAAGGGGAGGGCGATATTGCTTTTTATCAGCTCTGTAAAACACTTTTAGAAGGAGATCTACCGCTTGAACGTGTTATTAAAGCGCCTATGGTTAATTTAAGCGCCATCAAACTTCCGTACGATTACTACACAGACCACGACATCAAAAACCGTTACTGCTATGTGGAAGCGAGTCGTGGATGTCCGTTTACCTGCGAGTTTTGCCTCTCTTCAGCGGATAAAAAAGTACGTGACCTCGACATTACACGCTTTCTTGCAGAACTTGAAAAACTCTGGCAACGAGGAGTGCGCAATTTTAAGTTTATCGACCGAACGTTTAACTTGAGTATTGAAAATGCAACAAAACTTTTGGACTTTTTTCTCTTCAAACCAGAAGAGTATTTTGTCCATTTTGAGGTGATACCCGACCATTTTCCCTCAGTCCTTCGTGAAAAAATAGCACAATTTCCTCCAGCAGCGCTCCAACTGGAAGTGGGCATTCAAACGCTTGATCCTGAAATATCTAAAAATATTCACAGGCGGCTTAACATCCCAAAGATTGAAGAGAATCTTGCCTTCTTGCAAAATGAGACGCATGCCCATTTACATGTAGACTTGATTATCGGTCTGCCAGGGGAGAGTTTGGAGGGTTTTGGGCGCAATTTAGATAAGCTCTATTCGCTGACACAGTGTGAGATTCAAATCGGCATCCTCAAAAAGCTCTCGGGAACAACGATTTCAAGGCATGATGAGATTTACGGTATGGAATACTCCGATAAACCACCCTATGACATCTTGCAAAATGATCTGATTCCTTTTGAGCAGATGCAAAAGATGAAGCGCTTTGCACGCTTTTGGGATATGATCTACAACAGTGGCAATTTCAAAAAAAGTGCCACCTATTTGTGGCGCGAAGGCAAGGTGTATGAAGGCTTTTATGCCTTTAGCGAATGGCTTTATGCGCAAACAAAATCAACATGGCAAATTTCGCTAGATCGTTTAGCCGAGTTGATCTTTCGGTATCTTTGTGAGGTGATGAAACACGATGAAGCAAGCATAAAAGCTATTTTGATCGAAGATATTATGACGGTTCGTGGACGTAAAATGCCCTCTTTTTTGCGTGAAAATTACGTACCCAATGAGGCGCAAAAAGAGGGATCTTTAAAGCTCAATAAACGACAGTTAAAACATGCCACAGTATAATGGCGATTTTTTAAGGAGAAGATAAAATGAAAATTGATAAAAGTTGGTGGACGGATATTATAAGTGTGAGCTTGATTGGTGTTTCATTTGTGGTGCCAGAGCCGTATGCGCATTGGAGTTTGTTGACAGGACTTTTTGCCTTCTCAGGTGCGATTACCAATCAAATTGCCATTCACATGTTGTTTGAAAAAGTACCTTTTTTGTATGGAAGTGGTGTGATTCAGCTGCAATTTGAGGCGTTTAAAACTTCGATTAAACATTTGATGATGGATCAGTTTTTTACCAAAGAGCAGTTGGATGCTTTTTTTGAAAAAGAGAAGAAAACGCTTGATTTAGCGCCTGTGATTGCAGATATTGACTTTTCACCTGCCTTTGATGCACTAACGAAAACCGTGATGGAGTCATCGTTTGGCGGCATGCTCGGTATGTTTGGCGGGGAACGCGCATTAGAGGGGCTTCGCGCACCTTTTAGCGAAAAACTCAAAGATGCCATCATCGAAATCAGTGAAAGTGATGTATTTCAACAAAAAATAGCACAAAGTATCCAAAATTCATCACTTAGTGATGATATGCTTATCACCATAGAGCAGATGATCGATGCAAGGCTGAGCGAGCTGACACCACAGATGGTCAAAGAGATCGTGCAGAATTTCATCAAAGATCATTTAGGCTGGCTCGTTGTTTGGGGTGGATTTTTCGGAGCATTGATTGGGCTTCTTTCAACATTGGTTCTATAATACATAAAATAATACATAATAAAGAGGTTTCATGGAGTGTTCGTATTTTGGGAAATGTGGTAGTTGTACGCTGTATACGTTGGACTATGAGGCGCAAGTTGAGCATAAAAAAGCACAGATGCAGACGTTGTTTTTCCCTTTACATGTAAACGCATTTGAGTACTTCCAAACCCCCTCAGAACACTACCGCGGACGCTCTGAATTTCGCATTTGGAAAGAGGACGATACGATCAGCTACGCCATGGGTTCTATCGATAAAAAAGGGGCTGTGTGTATTGAAACATGCCCTAAAGTTGAGTTAAAAATCTATACATTGATGCCTGAGCTTCTCAAACAAATAGAGACTTCCACCATGCTTCGTGAAAAGCTTTTTGCGATTGAATTTTTAGCTTCTTCAGAACATCTTTTGGTCACGCTCATCTACCATAAGCCTTTACATCTAGAGTGGGATGAAGAAGCTAAAGTGTTGGAAAAAATGTTTGGTATTTTGGTCATTGGGCGAAGTCGTGGCATGAAACGTATCCTTTCACAAGACTTTGTCGAAGATCGTTTCGAGATTGCAGGAAGAATGTATCGCTACCATATCATTGAAGGAGGCTTTTCACAACCCAATCGTTTGATGAATCAAAAAATGATCAGCTGGGTTTTAAGCCATCTTGAAAACTGTGAGGATTTATTGGAACTCTACTGCGGTTATGGTAACTTCACGATTCCCATGGCGCAGAAATTTCAAAAGGTTTTAGCGACTGAGATTTCTAAAACGTCCATCAAATCAGCACTTCAAAACTGTGAACTTAATGATGTCCATAACATCGCTTTTTTGCGTATGAGCGCTGAAGAGCTCACCTCGGCTTTGAAAAAAGAGCGTGAATACAACCGCTTGGCGGGCATTAATTTAGAAGACTACACCTTTAGCCATGTCTTTGTCGATCCACCTCGTTCGGGGATGGATGAGGCGAGCTTAGCATTTATCTCTCAGTTTGAAAACATCATCTATATTTCGTGCAATCCCGAGACACTAAAGCGTGATTTGGAAGTGTTAACGTCTCAGTACGCCATCCTCCATTTTGCCTTGTTCGATCAATTTCCGAACACCGAGCATTTGGAGTCTGGCGTTATTTTAAAACGCCTTTAGCCCTTTTACATGTAAAGGGCTAAATCTTAAAGAGCGCTAGTTTTGAAGCAAGGGTTTTGGAGAGATTGAGAAGCTCATCCGAAGAGGTATTGAGGTTCTTTACATCGCTACTGTTTTGCAGAGATGATTCATAAATCTGACCAATATTGTTAATAATCGTTGTTGTATTTTGAGAAAGACGCTTAGAAACCTCTGACGCGATCTGCGAAGCATCGGATGCCTCTTTGATAATAGACTCAGTCGTGCTAATCTTAAGCTCAACCTCTTCAGAATTGTTCGCCATTTGCTCAATAAATTTATAATTTTCACTCATCTGCCCACTCGCATCCATAATGTTTTGAACAATGACATTAATAGTCGCATTAATCTCCGTAAGACTGCGTTGGGTGCGCTCCGCCAAGTTTCGCACTTCATCCGCCACAACGGCAAACCCACGACCGTGTTCCCCCGCACGCGCCGCTTCAATAGCTGCATTGAGTGCCAAAAGATTGGTCTGATCGGCAATATCAGAGATGACAGTAAGTACATTTTTAACTTGATTGGCATCTTGGCTTAATTGTTGCAAGCGCTCAGATGTATGTGATTCAACCTCGGAAGCTTGTTGAATATTGGCAACCAAATGTTTGATCTCTTGGGCTGTAGTGTTGAGTGTTTTAGACGCATTTAAGATATTTTCACTCGTTTGTGTTGCATTGAGCGTATTTTGCTCTAGCGTTGTTTTCATTGCATCGCCCAAATCTTTGGTCTGTTTGACAAAATCACGCTCTGCAACCATACGTTTATCGACTTCATGGGATATACTTGAAAATTGATGTGCCATCGAAGCACTCTCGGTAGATGTTTTTGTTGAAGCCACAACGGTTTGATGAATCTTTTCGATAAATTGATTGATGTTTTCAGATAAAGCTGCGATTTCATCTTTAGAATTGATTTGAATGCGCTTGGTAAGATCACCACTTCCTTTAGCAAGATCGAGCGTAATGGTTGAGAGCGCATCAATTGAATTGGTCATACTGATGACCATAACACGCGTGAAAATAAAGAAAAAGACCATCCCACAGACAGATCCTACAATTAAAATCAATCGATCATTCCCTGTGATCAAAAATGATACTAAGATAATATTTGCCATAAAACCACATAAGGTTCCGATTGCTAAAAACCAACCTTTTGTTTTAATCTTAATTTGATTAAGAAACATTACTCCTCCTTGAATGTAAACCCGTTGATTATAACAAATTCATATGATAAAAGGAATGGATAATCGAGGCAAAAGATTGGGTGTGCTATACTCACCACTTAAAAATTTTTTAAAGGAGCAATAATGGAATGCGACATTTCAAATATTAGCATGCCTGGTGATGCAGGCATAAAAGACATTTTTTCGATGTGTAAGAGTATTGCCATTATTGGTTTATCTCCTGATCCAACCAAAGATAGCCATAAAGTGGCACGCTACTTGCAAGAATGTGGGTTTAAAATCTATCCGATTTATCCTAAAGAGGAGATGATTTTAGGTGAAACCGTTTACCGAACTCTTTTAGAGATTCCTGATAAAGTGGATATGGTAAATATGTTTCGAAAGCCTGAAATCGCCGATAGTTTGATCGAAGAGGTTTTAAAAAAAGGTGATGTGAAAGTCTTTTGGTTGCAATTGGGCATCGTCAATAATCAAGCGTGTGCCAAAGCACATGAAAACGGCCTCATTGCCGTACAAAATCGATGCACCAAAGTAGAATATGAAAGGTTAATGAAATAAAATGATAGCTCTTAGTGAAATAGTCAAAGCAAAACGACAACTGGCCAATGTGGTCACAAAAACACCGTGCGCACTTGCTCCTCATTTGAGTGAAGAAGTAGGCGCACAGGTTTATCTCAAAAAAGAGAACCTCCAAATTACAGGAGCATATAAACTCAGAGGTGCTTACAATAAAATCGCCTCTCTCACCAAAGAAGAGCGTGCTCAAGGCGTGATTGCAGCGAGTGCGGGAAATCATGCCCAAGGTGTTGCTTACTCAGCGCGCAGTTTTGGCATTTCTGCCACCATTGTTATGCCTGAAGCGACTCCACTTTTAAAAGTAACGGGTACAAAAGCCTTAGGGGCTGAAGTGATTTTGAGTGGCGATAATTACGATGAAGCGTATGCGTATGCGCTCACCTACGCCAAAGAGCACGGTCTTACCTTTATTCACCCGTTTGAAGATGACATCGTCATTGCAGGGCAAGGGACGGTTGCATTAGAGATGATCGATGAGATCAATGATCTTGACATTATCGTTGTTCCTATCGGTGGAGGAGGGCTCATCAGTGGTATGGCTTCTGCCATCAAGCAGATCGATCCAAAAATCAGAGTCATCGGTGTCAATGCTTCGGGGGCACCCGCGATGTGTGAATCTTTTTATGCCAAAAAAGCGATCAACTCTAAAAGTGTACGCACCATTGCTGATGGTATCGCCGTACGCGATGTGAGTGTGTCAAATTTGGAGCATATCTTGGAGTGTGTCGATGAAGTGGTTACGGTGGACGATGAAGAGATCGCTGCGGCTATTCTGTTTTTGCTTGAACGTCAAAAACTGGTCGTTGAAGGTGGCGGTGCAGCGAGTGTTGCAGCCATTATGCACCAAAAATTTAACTTTACTAAAAATATGAAAATAGGTGCAGTACTAAGTGGTGGAAACATTGATGTTCAGATGCTCTCGGTGATTATCGAAAAAGGTTTGATCAAATCGCATCGTAAGATGAAGTTGGTGATTACACTTATCGATAAACCGGGCTCACTGATGCGTCTGACAGACCTGTTTAAAAATGCCAATGCCAATATTATTCAGATTGATTACGACCGATTTTCAACCAATCTTTCGTACGGTGATGCGCAAATTACGATTATGCTAGAAACCAAAGGGATTGAACATCAAAAGATGATCGGTTCACTTTTAGAAGCCGCAGGGTATGCTTTTAAAGAAGAGGTCTAAACGAAGTCAGTGAGGGGTAACCCCTCACGTTTAGTCGAGTTGTTGGTAGGCTTCTAAAAGTGTTTCACGAAGAGCGTCTGAGAGTGTCTCTCCATTTTCACAATACTCTTTTAAGAAACCATCCAAATGACTCAGAAGCTCAAAGAGATCGGCTTCGATCTCTTTAGCACTCTTCTTTTTTGCCATCATCGTCTCAAAAAAGACCAATTTACGAATAAAATCAGAAAGAATCTCTAAAGCCTCATCTTCATTTTTGCCTTCTATTAGTTTAAAAGGACGCTCATCGGGTGTTTTAGAACTATCAAGACTGAGCTTTATGTTGCGCACATGATCTTGGATGATGGCTGAAAACTGCGCATAACGCTCAAACGAACCTTCACCAGAAAAGGCATCCAGTTTGTTGGTTAGTTTTCCTATCTGTTTTATCAATACAAACGCCACCATCGCTACAATCATCACAACTGGAATCAATTGTTCCATCATCTCTTATCCTTACATGTAAACCAAAATTAGTGCGATAAGATTTGCTCCAAAAAGAGTTTTAGACGGTCTGACTCAGGGTTTTGGAAAAACTCCTCAGGTGTATTTTCCTCGACGATTTGACCTGCATCCATAAAGATAATCCTATCGGCTACCTTTTTTGCAAAACCCATTTCGTGCGTTACACAGACCATCGTTTTATCTTCGCGCGCTAATTCTATCATAACATCCAAAACTTCGGCTACCATTTCGGGGTCAAGTGCGGAAGTTGGTTCATCAAAGAGCATAATTTTAGGGTTTTTACACAAACTTCGAGCAATCGCAACACGTTGTTGTTGTCCACCTGAGAGCTGGTTAGGGTATTTGTGTGCTTGATTGGCAATACCTACACGCTCCAAATACTTCATCGCAGTCGCTTCTGCCTCTTTGCGTGGCGTCTTTTTAACCCAAATAGGCGCAAGCGTGAGGTTATCGAGGATGGTTAAATGCGGGAAAAGGTTGAAGTGTTGAAACACCATGGCAACCTCTTCACGAATCGCTTTAATTTTCTTAACATCATTCACAAGCTCAATACCATCCACAATGATATTACCTTCTTGAAACTGCTCAAGATAGTTGATACAACGAATGAGCGTTGATTTACCCGAACCTGAAGGTCCACAGACAACGATAATTTCACCTTTATTGATGGTTAAGTTGATATCTTTTAAGACGTGAAAATCACCGTACCACTTGTTTAAGTTTTTAATTTCTATAATTTCTTTTCTATCTTTCATCTTCTATTCCTATCTCAAATTAGTATTAAATCGTTTTTCAAGCTTTTGGCTAAAGGTTGACATTGAGTAACAAAAGAACCAAAAGATAAAAGTAACAAACACATAGCCTTCCGTCTCATAGCCCAGCCAGTATGAATCAGCAGCACTCAAACGGACCATCGCTAAGAGGTCAAAAAGACCAATAATAAGAACCAGTGTTGTATCTTGGAAGAGGGCAATCGCAACACTTAACAGGTTAGGAATAGCCACTTTTAACGCTTGTGGAAGAATAACCAAAAACATCTTCTGCCAATACGAAAGCCCAATGGCATCGGCTGCTTCAAATTGACCTTTGGGAATAGACTGAAGTCCACCACGAATATTTTCAGCAATATACGCTGCTTCAAACATCGCAATACCAATGAGCGCACGTAGCAATTTATCAAACGTCACTCCCTCAGGAAAGAAGAGTGGCAAAATGATCGATGACATAAAAAGAATCGTAATCAGTGGCACACCCCTGATAAACTCGATGTACGTCACACTGATACTTTTAATAATCGGCAAATGCGAAGCACGACCCAGCGCTAAAAGAACACCCAGTGGAAATGCAGCAGCAATACCAACCGCGGCGACCATAATGGTGAGCATCAAACCGCCCCATTTATCGGTTGGAACCATTTCAATTCCAAAAAAGCCACCGTGCACCAATAAAAATCCAACAATAAAATAGATATGGGCTAAAACAACCTTGACCAAAGGACGTTTAAGATACTTAAACGCAGCAATCAGTACAAAGAAGAGTCCATAAACCGTGTTGATTCTCCACCTAAGCTCTGAAGGGTAAAACCCGTACATAAACATATCGATTTTCATACGTATAAAGACCCAACACGCACCACCACTGGTACAATCTTCACGCGTTGTTCCTGCAAAGTCGGCATTGATGTAAGCCCATTTGACAAAAGGAGGAATAATCCAAGAAAGCACCATAAGGCCTAGAAGCGTTAACGCAACATTGAGCGGTGTCGAGAAGAGATTCTCCCTGATCCAGACGGTGAGACCCTTTGTATTTGAAGGAGCTTTTCGTTCATTAATTTTGTTATAAATTGCCATATTAACGCTCCTGAATCTTCATTTTATGATTGAACCAGTTGAGTATCGCTGATACAAGCAAACTGATAATAAGATAGACGAGCATTGTCATCGAAATAATTTCAATGGCTTGTCCTACTTGGTTGAGAGACGTACCTGCAAAAACAGTCACAATCTCAGGATAACCAACGGCTGTTGCCAATGAGGAGTTTTTAATAAGATTGAGATATTGATTAATAATCGGAGGGATAGAAATACGAATAGCTTGTGGTAAAACAACCAATTTTAAAGATTGGTAAGGACTAAAGCCGAGTGAAATAGCCGCCTCTTTTTGTCCATGGCTGACTGCTTCAATGCCTGAACGTACGGCTTCAGCAATGAACGTAGCCGTGTAAATGGTGAGCGCAAATGTCAGTGCTAAAAACTCAGGTGAAAGTGTTTTTCCCCCTTTGAAGTTAAAGCCCATCAGCTCTGGATAACTAAAATTAAGGTGTGAACCACCGATAAAATACGCCAATACGGGAAAAAGAATCAACATGCCTATCGCAAAAGGGAAGACCATAAAATCTTTTCCTGTGGCTAATTTGCGTCTGTTCGCCCATGTATTAAGCACAATGGAAGCAATGAATGCGGCAATGACGCTTGCAAGCATTGTAAAAAACGTTGCATTGTATTCGGGTAATGGAAAGTAAAGTCCGCGATTGTTAATAAAGAAAATGTCGAAAAAATTAAAACTCTGTTTGGGACTTGGCATAGCACGCAGTACAACGTTGTACCAAAAGAGTATTTGAAGTAAAAGAGGGATATTTCTAAAAAAATCAATATAGGCTTTCGCAAGTCTTGCAATGAGCCAGTTGTTTGAAAGTCGCAAAATACCGATCAGTAGACCTACAATAGTGGCACACAAGATGCCTACAAAAGCGATAATAAGGGTATTCAGAAGTCCCACAACAAAAACACGCCCATGGGTGTTTTCTTCCGTGTAGGCAATAGGCGATTGGTCGATGCCAAATCCTGCGGTTCCATCCAAAAAGCCAAAGCCTGTTTGAATGCCTCTTTGTTCTATATTGGACATGGTGTTGGTACCAATATACCACAAAAAAGCAACCAAGCCAATAACGGTTAATAGTTGGAAAAAAATTCCTCGAATCTTTTGATTTCTCAAAAGTGCTAACATACGTGTCCTTTAATAGTTAAAATCAAAGGGCAGCGAACTGCCCTTTTTGCATCTTTGAATAGAGTGACGAACGACTATCTAAAAGGAGGCGCGTATTGTAATCCGCCTTGATTCCAAAGGGCATTATAACCACGTGCGATTTTAAGAGGAGAACCAGCCCCTACAGTTTTATCAAATGATTCACCGTAGTTACCGACTTGTTTAACGATGTTATACGCAAAATCTTTTTTAAGACCTAAGTTTTCACCCATTTGACCCTCAACACCTAAAAGACGTTTGATGTCTGGATTGTCAGATTTAAGCATTGCATCAGCGTTTGCACTGGTAACGCCTGATTCTTCAGCAGTTAACATGGCATAGAATGACCATTTAACAATGTCAAACCATTTATCATCACCTTGTCTAACAACAGGTCCTAAAGGCTCTTTAGAGATAACTTCTGGAAGAACGATAGACTCATCTGGTTTAGCCAATTTGATTCTCAAACCGTAGAGTTGAGATTGGTCAGAGGTTAAAACATCGCATCTACCTGATTCATACGCTTTAACAACTTGATCGTTGGTATCGTAAGAGACAAGTTTGTATTTCATTTTGTTGCTTCTAAAATAATCAGCTACATTAAGCTCTGTTGTGGTTCCTGTTTGAAGACAAATAGAAGCACCATCTAGCTCTTTAGCACTCTTAACACCAAGTTTTTTAGTAACCATAAAGCCTTGACCATCGTAATAGTTCACAACCATAAAGTTAAGACCAAGGGTAGTGTCTCTGGTTTGTGTCCATGTTGTATTACGTGAGAGCATATCGATCTCGCCTGATTGAAGCGCTGTTAAACGCTCTTTTGCATTGAGCGCAATGTATTTAACTTTTTTAGCATCGCCTAAAACTGCTGCTGCTACGGCACGACATAAATCAACATCGATACCTTTATAAACACCATCACCGCCTACTTCAGAAAAGCCTGGAAGCCCACCGTCAACACCACATTTTACGAAACCTTGTTTTTGTACTTCGCTGAGTGTATCAGCACTGAGTGTTGTTGAGCCAAGACCCAAAACTGTAATTGTTGCTAAAGAGATTTTAGCGAGTTTAGAACGTAACATCATTATCTTCCTTTCAAAGTTGATGCAAGAATTCTAACACTAAATTTTATTTTTTGGCGAAAAAACTGCCTATTTATTAATCACCACAATTAGGTGAGTAAAATCTACATCCTATTGAAACTATGTTCATTTTTTGCACATTCTTTTGTTAGTTTTACTTTGAAACAACTTTGTAATTTTAAGCCATCCTTTGTGACACATCTTAAAACTTTATAACTCCATTTGGCTATTCAATTCTCTTTAAAGCCAATCTCAATATAATAAATAAAAATTCAATTAAGGGTCATTTATGAGTTCTTGGACGCGCGCATCATGGAGAGAGAAACCAATTAAGCAACAACCAACCTATACCAACCAAGAGTTGTTAAAAAGTGTTGAGCAAGAACTGAGCAAATATCCGCCCCTTGTTTTTGCAGGAGAAGTGAGACAACTCAAAGCCTCATTAGCCGATGTGGTTGCAGGAAAAGCTTTTTTGCTTCAAGGTGGAGATTGTGCTGAGAGTTTTAGCGAATTTAATGCGGTCAATATTCGCGATATGTTCAAAGTCATGCTTCAAATGGCGGTTGTTTTAACCTTTGCTGGTGGCTGTCCTATCGTTAAAGTAGGGCGACTAGCCGGTCAATTTGCTAAACCTAGATCATCTGATTATGAAGAGATGGACGGTGTTTCACTTCCAAGCTATCGTGGAGACATTATTAACGATATCGAATTTACAGAAGAGTCACGTGTTCCAAACCCAAAAAGAATGTTAAAAGCTTACAATCAATCCGCAGCAACGATGAACCTTTTACGTGCTTTTTCACGCGGTGGTTTGGCAGATCTTCATCAAGTCCACAAATGGACATTAGGCTTTGTCTCTGCAAGCCCTTTGGGAGAGCGTTATCAACACCTTTGTGACCGCATTTCTGAGACATTGGCGTTTATGGAAGCGTGTGGCATCACCTCTGCCAATACCCCAAATATCAACGAAACCGTCGTTTATACCTCGCATGAAGCGTTGCTTTTGAACTACGAAGAGGCGTTGACACGCCAAGACAGTTTAACAGGTGATTGGTACGACTGTTCCGCACACATGCTCTGGATTGGGGATCGTACCCGTGATGTGGATGATGCACATGTGGAATTTCTCACAGGCGTTAAAAATCCTATCGGCATCAAAGCGGGTCCTAGTATGACCGCGGAGGGTTTAATGAAGCTTATCTACAAACTCAACCCTGAAAATGAGCCAGGACGTCTCAATATCATCGTGAGAATGGGCGCAGACAAGATCGAAAAAGAGTTCCCAAAATTGGTTCAAGCCGTTAAAGCTGCAGGCGCACATGTCCTTTGGAGCATTGACCCGATGCACGGCAACACCATTAAAGCCTCTAACAACTACAAAACACGCTCGTTTGATGAAGTGCTTCGCGAAGTCAAAGGCTTCTTTAAAGTCCATGAAGAAGAGGGCACCTTCCCTGGTGGCGTTCACTTAGAGATGACCGGTCAAGATGTGACTGAGTGTATCGGTGGCGCACAAGAGATCACGGAAGAGAAACTCGCATGTCGCTACCACACCCAGTGCGATCCACGCCTCAACGCCAACCAAGCCCTAGAGCTTGCATTCCTCATCGCAGACTCCCTCAAAGCCGCGCGTCAACGATTTTTAGCGCAATAAAACTGCTTTACATGTAAAGGTTTTGCCTTTACATGTAAACTCATCTTCCACTCAACCAATCACTCTTAGAGAACGGATACTGCTTTTTAAACTCAGCTTCATCAAAATCAAAACGATAATTTTCCATATAGGCTTTGATTAACTGGTACGCATCGTTGATCTCTTGAAATTTGGCTGTATCACCATTTTGGGCATCGGGGTGGAACTCTTTTGAGAGGGATAAATAGAGTTTGTGAAGGGTTTTTCTGTCAGTTTTGGCGACAACACCCAAGGTTGTGAGCGCTTTTTCAAAATCGCTGTACTCTAAACCTTGGATCATTGTTGCTCCTATAAGATCTTTTTAGCTCTGCGTTTGCGCTCTTTTTTCTTATGTAACCAGATATAAATAGCGGCAAAAATGACGATAAAAATAATCACTGCAATGGTAATGGTATGCAAATGTTCATTGAGCAGTGCTTCATTTTGACCAAAGTAATAGCCTAAAAACGTCAAGATGCTGACCCAAATGGCGGCACCAAAGCCAGTGTAAAAACAAAAAAGCCACACATTCATCCGCGCAAGCCCCGCAGGAAGCGAGATGTAATGGCGAATGACAGGAATCAGTCTTCCTGTAAAGGTTGAAAATGAGCCGTGTGTTTTGAAAAAAACTTCCACTTTTTCCAGTGTTTCAGGCTTGAAAAAAACGTAATGTCCGTATTTTAAAATGAGCTTTCGACCCAGTTTCACCGCTAAATAGTAATTCAAAAGTGCGCCTGCAATGCTTCCAAGTGTACCAAGCACAATGACAATCACCAAATTCATCTCACCTTTGGCACACAAATACCCAGCAGGAATCATCACCACTTCACTTGGAAGCGGGAAAATACTGCTTTCAATGAGCATCATCACAAAAATACCAACGTACCCAAAAGCTCCAACCGTCTGAACAATCCAATCAATAATCGCGTGCATAAAACTCCTACTTTTTGTTAATTAACACGAACTTCAACCTCTTTGCCTTGCCATAAACCATGCTTCGTGCAGTAGCATTGAGCATTGAAATGGTAGACGTCTTTGCTCGGAACAATAGAAAAAGCCACTTCTGCATTACCTTTTCGCTCTTCCGCACTTACGATGCACGCTGCCAGTTCGACTTTGGCAAGCATGTGGTCTGCATCAAAGAGCGTAATGGTCGAGATGTAATGGTTAAAATCATCAATATGCGCATGCTCACTTCCGACACGAACGCGCACAAAGGCAGGAATACCTTTTTGCAGCGCTGTATCACAGTAGATGTACGGCGTATGTTTATCGATAAAATCTTTACGTGCTTCGCGCTCTTCTGGACTGAATGTTTCGGGTGTAAAAATTTTTGGCATGATTAATCCTTTCTTTAAGGTTGTGCAATCCTACAATGAATATCTTTAAAAATTGAAATACTTAAGCTTTTAATTCAATCATACGGTCGCTACACCAGACGGCCAAATTTTTATCGTGGGTGATCAGCAAAATGCCCACTTGGTCTAAAAACTGCATCAGTAATTGCATTACATGTAAGCCTGTAATGTTATCGAGCGCAGAAGTGGGTTCATCGGCTAAAATGAGGGAAGGTTTCATTAAAAGTGCCCTTAAAATAGAACATCTTTGAAGCTGTCCACCGCTGAGTTGATGGGGCTTTTGAGCCAATACATCAGGGTCAAGATCGAGTGAATGACACAACTGGTGCAAATCATGCAACGGAGCGACGTCGCTGATTTGGTTGATGATCGTATAGGTTGGATGAAAAGAGGTGTAGGGGTCTTGGAAAATTTGCGAAAGTTTTGAGGTCGTGATCGTGCCACTTTTGGCTTTAAGATTTCCCGCAATCAGTTCAAAAAGTGTGCTCTTGCCACTGCCGCTCTCGCCCAAGATCGAGACAACTTCTCCGATGTTTACATGTAAAGAGAAATTGTCATACAAAAGCTTGGAATGAGCGTAAGCAAAACTTAGGTTTTCAATGCGTAAAACCTCTTGGTTCATGCGCGAATCTGCCCTTTACCGTAGACTTTAAATTTGTAAGTCGTTAGGTCGTTAATGCCCATGGGACCACGTGCATGCAGCTTATTGGTGCTGATGCCCACTTCTGCACCAAAACCAAACTCGCCGCCATCGGTGAAGCGGGTTGAAGCGTTGATGTAGACACACGCTGCGTCCACTTCATTGAGGAAACGCTCCGCCGTCGTATAGTTCTCACTTAAAATCGCCTCAGAATGCGAAGAGCCAAACTGCGCAATATGCGCAATCGCTTCATCAACACTCTCCACGATCTTGATATTCAGCGCATTGCTGAGATGCTCGGTATGATAATCCTCATCGCTGGCACGCTTTACATGTAAAAGTTTTTCGCTCTTTTCACATCCTTTAATCACAGCTCCTGTGCGATCCAGTGCCTCTTTCATGCGCGGTAGAAAATCTTCTGCAATCGCTTCATGAACCAAAAGCGTTTCCAGCGAATTGCACGCACTCGGGCGTTGGCATTTGGCATTGAGGACTATTTCTATCGCTTGGTCTAAATTTGCCTCTTTATCAACAAACGTATGACACACACCTTTGTCATGTTTGACCACAGGAACGGTCGCATTTTCACTCACGTAACGAATCAGCGCTTCGCCACCACGTGGGATGATAAGGTCAACATATTTATCCATTTTAATAAGTTTTGCAACTCCCTCACGGCTGTAATCGGGTAAAAGCGAGATGATCTCTGTTGGAAGGTTGAATTTTTCAAGTACCTCTTGCAACAATGACGCGATGATGGCATTACTGTAAAATGCCTCTTTCCCGCCTTTGAGCACGCACGCATTGCCACTTTTAAAGCAGAGCGCTGCGGTGTCACTCGTGACATTGGGACGACTCTCATAAATGATGGCAATCACACCAATTGGAATGCTTACTTTTTCAATTCTAAGTCCACTTGATACAACCCAACCCTCTAAAATACGCCCAACGGGCTCTTTAAGGGCAGCGATTTCACGAATCGCATTTGCCATCTCCGTAATGCGTTTTGGATTGAGTAAAAGGCGATCAACGAGAGCAGAACTGAGGTTGTTTTTTTTGGCTTCATCTAAATCTTTTTGGTTTTCTGTGATGATGCGCTCACTGTGTGCTTCCAACGCATCTGCCATGTGCATTAAAACATCGATTTTTGTTTTAGGATCAAGTGTCGCAATGATACGACTAGCAGATTTGGCGTGTTCTAAAAAATTTTGCACGTTCTTTCTTCCTTAGAGTGGAATTTAACCGCGATTTTACCACGTTTGTATTTAATATGTCATAAGTATGATCGGGGTATAATAGTTACCATTAACAGATAATTAACGAAGGGATACAAAATGCAGCAAATTTACGATTTAGTCATTATCGGTGGAGGTCCTGGAGGCATTGGTGCAGCGGTTGAAGCAAAAGTCCTTGGACTTAAGCATATCATGATGATTGAAAAGGGTGACAACCATTCGCAAACCATTCGCAAATTTTACAAAGATAATAAACGCGTTGATAAAAATTACAAAGGTCAAGAGATTGAACTTCAAGGTTCGATCGATTTTCGCGATGGCACCAAAGAGAGCACGCTGAACTACTTTGATTCACTTTTGGATAGAGGTGAAATTGACTCTGCGTTTAACGCTGAAGTGGAGAGCATCGTCAAAGAAGATGGTGAGTTTCGCATCGTCACAACCAAAGCAGGGTATCGCGCAAAGCATGTCATTGTCGCCATTGGAACGATGGGAAAACCTAACAAACCTGATTACACACTGCCGCTTTCACTCAAAGAGCGCATCAATTTTAACCTCGACAAATGTTCTCAAAATGAAAAATTACTCATCGTGGGTGGCGGAAATTCCGCTGTTGAATACGCCATAGAGCTTTCTAAAACCAACAATGTCACCCTCAATTACCGTCGTGACACGTTTAGTCGTCTTAATGAGATCAATCTTGAGCTGATTCAAGAGTACAACGGACAAGAGAAACTTCGTCTGCGCCTTGGAATGGATATCGTCTCAATTGAGAATGAAAACGGTCTGGTCAAAGTCAATTTTAGCGATGGGTATTATACGATTTACGATCGTGTCATTTATGCCATTGGCGGCACAACGCCGGTTGATTTTCTGAGAAAATGTGGCATTACCCTTGATAATGATGGTAAGCCAGAATTTGATGAAAATTTTGAAACCAAAACCAAAGGGCTTTACTTAGCAGGCGACATTGCAGTTAAAAGTGGTGGAAGCATTGCGATTGCGCTCAACCACGCCTATCATATTGTGTCACACATCTTAAAATCAAACTAACGAAGGCACCCACGAATGGCTCTTACTTCTTCTCAGGTTTTAAATATCGCACTCGGATTCGCTATTGTCGTTGGAGGCTTTGCCTCCGCTCAATACGGTAATTTTGGTGGAATTTCCTATGATGAACTCACCGAAAAGTACATCAGTAAAAGCGATGTCAAATTTAGTGATCTTCCACTTGAAGTGCAAACGCAGTACATCGATAAAGAGGCAACCATAGAGCAGAGCAAAGATGGCACGTTGTTTGAAGATGCCTATTACGATGAGCAAGGCAAATCTATTCCCGAGTCCGAACTTTCCAAGCAAGATTTTAAACGCATGATCAATAAACTGCAAAAGACCCTTCTTTTTCTACAACATGACAATCTTTTAATGTCCAATGAAAAAAGTGAACTCACCAAAAAAGTGGAAGAGCAACAAAACGAACTCGAAGAACAACGCAATCAATGGACCAATAAAAGCACCGAACGCCTAAACGAAGCCGAACAGCAACACTATCGCAACATCAGCGATCTGACGATGAAGATCAATGAGCTTCAAAAAGAGAATGTCATGATCTCCCAAAAAGCCAATATCGAAGCCAATACCTTGCGTAGCCAAATCGAAGAGCTCAGAGCCAAAGCCGTTGACGATGAAGATAAAAAACAGATAGCCATTGCAAAAGCCAGAGAAGAAGAGCAGTCAAAATTGGGTGACTATAAAGAGAAAATTAAATTTTTAAACGATCAAATCGCCCTTTTAAATGAGCAAATCAATACAACCAATGAAACCGCTAAAAGTGCTTTTGCTCGCAAACAAGAGGAGATTACAAAACTCAAAGAAGAGATCGTGCTTGCGGCAAAAGAGAAAAATGAGATCATGAGTAAGCAGACGCAAACGCTCGTGATTAATGAGCAAAAACATAAAGAAGAGATCGCAAAATACACCAAAACGATTGAGCAACTCAAAGTCGATACGGAAAAATTGATTGCGCAAAATCGTCAAGATATGCTCTCTCAAGATGCCGAGCATGCGAAAAAAATGGTACTGCAAGAAGAGAAAATTAAAAGTGTCAATACAGAACTTGCGAGTGCTAAAAAACACATTGACGCTTTGATGTTAGAGAATGAAAAAGATTTTAATAAATTTAGAACCTATCTTGAAGATGAGAAAAAGCTCAATAAAGAGCTAAGTGTCGCAAATAAAACCCTCGAAGAGAGTGCTCAAAATAGTGAAAAAACGCTCAATGTTTCCATCTTAAAACTCAAAGAAGAGATCGCTAAAAAAGAGAGTAGCATCAAAGAGCTCAACGATAAAATTATCCTTCTCAACAACGAAAAAGCCAATTTTGACATTGAAGTGAAAAAACGTGTTGATGAAAACGACAAAATTCACAATAAAAATTACAAAGTCTTTAATGAAAAAATAGCCAATTTTGACGCTTCCAAAAAAGAGCTCATCGAAAAACTTGAAAAACAGATGAATGAGTACAAGTCCGCTTCCACGGAGAACAGCGAGCGCGTTCAGTTTCACATCAATGAACTTGCAACCTCCAACAACGAACTCAAAGCCAAAAATGACGAAAAAGAGAAAGAGCTTCAAAGCTTAAAAACGCAAATTGTTTCCTTTAGAACTGAGACGCAAAAAGGCAAAGAGAGCGATGAGAGCAAGCTTAAAGAGCTTCGTGCAACGCTTGAAGAGTTAAAAGCCAGCAGCAAAGCAAAAGAGAGCGATTTCATTGCTAAATTGCAGTTACTTCAATCAGAGATCAAAGAAAAAGAGGGTGTGATCACATCAGCGAAAAAAGAAGAAGCTCTGAAAATCGCTGCTTTGGAAAAAGAGATCAAAACTAAAGCGATAGATCTTCAAAAAATTCAAACGGAAAATGCGCGTCATGAAGGTACGATTCAAACCTTACATGTAAAGCTCAAAGATGCAGAAGATAACGCAACCAAAGCAACCAGTAAAAACGTCGAGGAGCTCAAAGCGAAAGTGGCAACGTTTGAGAAAAATCGTGTCAGTGAAGATGCCAAGATGGTCGGACTTAAAGATGAGCTTCGTCGCAAAGAGATTGAGTATTTGGACATCATCAAAGAGAAAGACAAAGAGCTCAAAATCAAAGAGGCGACGATAGTGGCAAATAAAGAGGGAACGAAAAAGATAGAAATGCTCAAAGCATCAACCGAAGAGAACCTCACAAAATTTAAAGAGGAGTTCAAACAAAAAGAGCTTCAACGCCTCGCCGAAATCAAAGTGCTTCAAAGTGACCTTAAAAACAAAGAGAGCCAATTATCAGCGTTTAGCAAAGAAGATTCTCTTAAAAGCAGTGCTTTGGAAAAAGAGCTAAGAGCCAAAGAGGCGACCATCGTTGCCAACAAAGAAAATTATAAAAAAACAGAAACGCTCAAAGCTTCCTTGGAGGAGAATTTAGCCAAACTCAAAGAGGAGTTTAAACAAAAAGAGCTCCAACATTTAGAAGCCACCAAAGCCTTGCAAACAGAATTAAAAGCCAAAGAGAGCCAACTAGGTTCTAGTAAAAAAGATGAAACGCTGAAAATCATAGCGCTTGAAAAAGAGCTCAAAGCCAAAGAGAGTGCGCTTGCTCAAAGCCAAGAAGAGCTGAACAAACGCATAGCATCCAATGAGCAGACGATTAAAACGCTCAATGAAAAAATCAAACTTTTAGAGACAGCCACACCAAAAGTAGCTGCTAAAGCAACGACACCAGCACCAAAAGGTCAAAAATTAACGATGATAGACAAGGTGACATGTACAGACATGGGAACGGGCGTGAATGCCATCTCTGAAGCGTGTAA
Organism: Sulfurospirillum halorespirans DSM 13726; assembly: GCF_001723605.1. Classification (NCBI taxonomy): domain Bacteria; kingdom Pseudomonadati; phylum Campylobacterota; class Epsilonproteobacteria; order Campylobacterales; family Sulfurospirillaceae; genus Sulfurospirillum; species Sulfurospirillum halorespirans. Next base: position 1,586,198 of record NZ_CP017111.1, read on the forward strand.
AAAAGAGGTACAAACCGTTCTTGCAAAATACGACAGCAGCTACTTCTTTGAAGTTGCACCGATTGTAGATAATGGCGGTTTTGCATCGCTCAAACTGATCAAAAGCAAAAAAGTGGGCGTTGAAGATACGGAGATCGATCGTATCAGCGGACTTGCCAACATCGGACTTGGAAAAGCCAGAGCCAAAGCAGGCGGTGATTTGGTCGAATCTTACGTTGGCGAGGGGGCAAAAATCAGTTATGCACTCTCAAACATCGAACAAGATAAAGCACGAGGCTTCCAAATCAGGGTGTACCACTAAATCATGAATCTGTTTCAACCAAAGCAAGGGTATCGTTACAACAGCGACACCCTTTTACTGTACGATTTTATCAGCTCATTTGCACCAAAGGGTGAACTTTTGGACGTGGGTTGTGGCTGTGGTATTTTGGGACTGTTGCTCAAACGCGATTTTCTTCATTTACATGTAAGCCTTTTGGACATTCAATTTCTCAATTGTGAAATCGCCAAAGCCAATGCCAAAGCCAATCTTTTAGCGATAGAAAACATTACATGTAAAGATTTTTTAGAAGCAATATTTGAGCATAAATGGGACATGATTGTCTCTAATCCTCCTTTTTACCATAAAGGTGGTGTTAAAAATGAAGACAATGCCCTTTTCCTAAGTCGCCACAGCAGCGCACTTCCATTTGATGCCTTTGCCAAAAAAGTGAGTAAAACGCTCTCCAATCGGGGATATTTTTGTTTCTGCTATGATGCGAAACAGATAGACCACGTGATGGCGTCACTGCTTGGAAATGGACTCAATGTCGAAGACCTCTGTTTTGTCTATCCTAAAGAGGAGAAAGAGGCATCGTTGGTGTTGGTACGTGCGCGTAAAAACTCAAAAACACTCTGTAAAATTCATCCACCGCTTTTTATCTATACGGGTGAGCATATCAGCGTGCGTGTGAAAGCTATTTTTGAACAATCTGCCACAAAGAGTTGTGAATGGAACACTTGATGAAATGCGAAGGCTATCCGTATGCGTTTGATCCCAACGCCTGTCAAAACTGCTCGGGAAAGTGTTGTATTGGAGAGAGTGGATACATTTGGGTCACACACGAAGAGATAAACGCTATTGCTTTGAAACTTTCTTTGTCCAAAGAGGCATTTATCAATAACTATTTACTAAAAATTCGCTATCGTTTCACGATCAAAGAGATCGCATACGAAGGCGGCTATGGTTGCGTCTTTTTCGATATGGAAAAAAAGATGTGTCGTATCTATGACGTACGCCCACAACAGTGCCGTACATTCCCTTTTTGGGAATATTTTAAAGAAAATATTGACGAGGTAGTCACAGAATGTCCCGGTATTATTCGCTTATAGTCGTTCTTGTTTTATTGGTGGGATGTAGCACCAAAGAGGTTGTTATTACGAACGAAACTACTAAAAAGGTTTTTGAAGAAGAGGATAATCTTATTTTGCAGGCGTTAGATTATCAGCAAAATGGCGATTATGTCAACGCGCGCAAAATTTATCATGCTCTGTATGAACAGAGCCAAAAGAAAGTGTACCTCACCGAAGATGCAGGGCTTGCCTTTGTCTTGGGCGATCCTGATGCGCACGATCTGATTGTACAAGGGATCAAAAAATACCCCGATGAGAAAAACTTCAACCGTCTTTTGGTGGGACAATTGGTCAAAGAGAAGCGCTATGAAGAGGCTGAAAAAGAGATACTCAGGCTCATAGAATTCAATAAAAGTGTCCAACATCTCAGCATCGCGGGCAATCTGTATTTGCAAATGAAAGCGTATGATTTGGCACTCAAATACTTTGAAAGTGCTTACAAACAAGAGCAAAACGAAGATATTTTGATCAACATTGTCGAGCTGTTAAACCGCTTCTTAGGACGCAAAGACGATGCCATTGCCTACTTAGAAACCTATGCCAATATGGAAGGGTGTGGCAATACTGTCTGTTACAAACTGGTTGAGATTTATGGACGTGATCGCAATGTTCAAGGATTAATTGCTACCTATAAAAAACTCTACAAAGAGGAACAAAGCGAAGAGATAGCCAAGAAAATTGTTGAACTGATGCTGTACATTAAAGATGTCAAAGGGGCAACAACCTTTTTGGAGAAAACAGGCTTTAACCAAGACATGCTGCTTCAAATCTATGCGACACAGAAAAAATTCAAGGAAGCCTATATATTGGCTGAAAAACTCTACGATGAGAGTAAAAATCTTGATTATCTAGGGAAAATGGCTATTTATGAGTATGAACTCAATAAAACAAAGCTGGCGCCTGAAACCTTGCAATCAATTTCGCGTAAATTTAATGAAGTGACCAGTTTGTTGAAAGACCCTGTTTATCTTAACTACTATGGGTATCTGCTCATTGACCATGATATTGACATTGCAAAAGGGATTGCACTGGTGCAAGAAGCGCTTAGATTAGAGCCAAATTCTCCTTATTATCTTGACTCCTTGGCATGGGGGCTCTACAAACAGGGTCAATGCGATGAGGCATATAATATCATGAAATATTTTGGTGAGCATGTGATGGAAGAAGAGGTCATCGCGCATATTGAAGCGATTAAAAAATGTTTGAAAGAGAAAAAATGATTTTAGACGAAATTATCAAACGCACGCGTGAGGATTTAGAAAAGAAGAAAAAAGAGTACACGATTGATTGGTTAGGTAGAAGCCTTGCATTTAACCCGTTTATGCCACGTGATGTGAAGCCTTATCTTAAAGCAACGCCTCAAAATCCGTATCGTATCATTGCCGAAGTGAAAAAAGCCAGCCCTAGTAAAGGGGTGATCAAAGCTGATTTTGACCCTCTGTTGATTGCCAAAGCGTATGAATTAGGAGGTGCTGATGCTATCTCTGTGCTTACTGAGCCTCATTATTTTCAAGGAAACTTGGAGTACTTAACCCAAATTCGTCGTTATGTTCCCACACCCTTGTTGCGTAAAGATTTCATTGTTGATGAGTACCAAATCTTAGAAGCGCTGGTGTATGGGGCTGATTTTATCTTATTGATCGCAAAAGCGCTCTCCAAAGCAGAACTCAAGCACCTTTTAGAGTACGCATTACGACTAGGGCTTGAAGTTTTAGTCGAAATTCATGACAAAGAAGACCTCGTTAAAGCCATCTTTGCAGGAGCAAATATCATCGGAATTAACCACCGAAACCTAGAGACCTTTGAGATGGATATGAGTTTAACCGAGAAACTGATGCCACTCATTCCGCAAGGAAAAATCATCGTGGCAGAGAGCGGATTGAATGACAAAGAGACGATTCAGCACTTAAGTAAAATCGGTGCGGATGCCTTTTTAATTGGTGAACATTTTATGCGTCAGCCTGATATTCAAACAGCGCTCGAAGCCTTTAAGAAAGTTGACTAATGGATTACATGTATGCTCCTTGGAGGGATACTTATTTTAGTGATAAACCCGAAGGGTGCGTCTTTTGCAACATAAGTGAGCATCCAGAGCTGGATGAGCAGCATCATGTTTTGTACCGCGATGTACTCTGCTTTATCGTCATGAATCGTTATCCTTACACGCCTGGGCATTTTATGGTGATTCCACATCATCACACCGATGCGGTTGAAACACTGGAACCCGAAGTGTGGCTGCATCTCTCGTTCATCGTGCAACGCTGTGTGAAGATGCTTAAAGAGGGTATTGGCGCGCAAGGGGTGAATCTTGGGATGAACCTTGGCAAAAGTGGCGGAGCAGGCATTGCAGAGCACATTCACTACCATGTGATTCCACGTTGGATGGGCGATACCAATTTTATTACCACCATCGCTGACACCAGAGTTTATGGAACCGATTTTGAAAAAATCTATACCCATCTTAAAGGTCTCGTTCCTGAGTATCTGGCATGCTGATTGAGCTTGACATTGACACCTTTATTTCCCAGAAATCAGAGTTTGATCTTTTAATCGACGCTCGTAGCCCCAAAGAATTTTATGAATCCCACATCGCAGATGCTCAAAACTTTTATGCCCTGAGTGACGCAGAACACCAAGAAGTCGGCACACTCTACAAACAAGTCTCACGCAATGACGCAAAAATACTGGGTGCTCGTTACATTTGCCAAAATGTAGCATCGCATCTTGAACGAATCGCAAAAGAGTACAAAATCGGCTCAAAAATCGGCATCTATTGCGCTAGAGGAGGGCTGAGATCAAGCTCTATCGCGATTATCCTCTCGCACATTGGCTATCAAGTCTACAGACTTCAAGGTGGCTATAAACAGTACCGTATGCATGTGCTCACCTTTCTTGAAAATTTACCCCATCACCATTTCATCGTCCTTGGTGGCAATACGGGCTGTGGAAAAAGTGAACTCTTGCAATCGCTTCATCCTTCCATCGATCTTGAAAACCTTGCCAACCATCTGGGTTCGAGCTTTGGAAGTATTAAAGGCGCACAACCCAGTCAAAAAGCGTTTGAAAATAGTTTATGCGAAATTTTACATACAATTGATCCTAATGCCACGATATTCATTGAAGCTGAAAGTAAACGCATGGGCAAATGCACCATTCCAGCGCTTTTACATGTAAGAATCTTAGAAGGGTATCGTGTCGAAATTACGGCACCGCTTGCGCAACGCGTTGAGCGAATACTTAAAGACTATCAGATGATTACGCCTGCCTTTTTTTACCAATCGATGCAGATGATTGCGCCGTACATTAAAAAAACCGTGAAAGACGATGTTTTACGCGCATACGAAGAGGGCGATCTTGCGCAAGTCGCGAAGATACTTTTGGTTGAGTATTATGATCTTGTCTATAAAAAACCGCGTCATAGCGATATAACCCTTGATAATGCCGATGAAATGGCAACTTTGGAAGCTCTTAGATCTTTACATGTAAAACGCTCAGCCGTTTAAACCCCACCTCCTTTTAAGTTTTTTTTTATCCACAAAATGCCACAATAATACCAACTATAGTTCAGTATTATTTAAGAGGAGTATTTGTATGAAAGTATTATTGGCATCGCTTGTGTGTGCATCGTCACTGTTTGCGCATTTTCAAACCGTTATGACAGATAAAACCGTCATTGAGCAAGGTGGGAACACGAAAGTTTCTATTCAATACGAATTTACCCATCCCTTTGAGCAAAATCTTATGAACATGGAAAAGCCTAAAGAGGCGGGTGTTTTTATGGACGGAAAAAAGACATCGTTTTTAGGTTCATTCCAAGCTGTCGAAAAAAACAAACTTACGACGTGGAAGAGTGAATATACAATAAAAGAGCCCGGTGTCTATCAATTTTATGTCGATCCTGTGCCTTATTTTGAACCTGCAGAAGAGAAATTTATCCGCCATCAAACCAAAACCATTGTGGACGCCTTTGGCTCAGGCGAGGGTTGGGATAAACCCATTGGTCTTAAAGCAGAAATTATCCCACTTTCTCGCCCTTATTCACTCTATGCAGGCAATCTGTTTAGCGCCCAAGTGCTTTACAAAGGCAAACCCGTTCCAAATGCTGAAGTGGAAGTCGAGTTTTACAACACCAAAGGACTTAAAGCACCCAATGAAATGTACGTCACACAAGTCTACAAAGCTGATAAAAATGGTGTCTTTCATGTCGCACTTCCACTTGAAGGCTGGTGGGGCTTTGCTGCTTTGATGGATGATGATGAAAAAATTAAAAAAGATGGTAAAAGTTACCCTGTTGAGTTGGGTGCGGTGCTGTGGCTCAAAACGGAGGCAATGAAATAACATGCACCTCAGTGAAGGCTTACTCAGACCTGAGATCTTAATCGGTGGAGCAGTCGTTTCGGCTGCTTTTACCCTGTATGCGTTTAAAACACTCAAAGATGACGAGATTCCCAAAACGGCCGTACTTTCAGCGCTGTTTTTTTTGGCGTCGTTCATTCATGTACCCATTGGTCCCACATCGGTGCATCTTGTCTTAGGCGGCATTGTAGGTGCAATGCTGGGTTTTCGTGCTTTTATCGCTATCTTTGTCGCTCTTTTACTCCAAGGCGTTCTTTTTGGCTTTGGCGGACTCACCACACTTGGTATTAATCTTTTCAATCTTGCCACGCCTACGCTGGTCGGCTATTGGCTTTTTATGCTTCCTACCACCAAACGCTGGCAAAAAGATCTGCTCTGGTTTTTAGTCGGTTTCGTTCCTTTAGCCCTTTCTGCCTTCTTACTTTCACTTACCCTAGCTCTCAATGGTGACGCGTTTGTGGATGCCTCAAAACTAGCTCTTTTAGCGCACTTACCGATTATGTTTATCGAAGGATTTATCACGCTTTTTGCGCTTCGTTTCATTGAAAAAGTCTCCCCACATCTTTTACATGTAAAGGAGCATTATGTTACGCATCGGGCTGCTTAGTCTTCTTGTGTTCACAAGTGTGTGGGCGCATAAAATCAACCTTTTTGCCTACGATGAAGCGGGTCTACTCTACGTTCAGAGTTATTTCACCAAATCGTCTCCTTGTAAACAGTGTGTCGTAAAGCTTTTGGATGCAAACCAAAAAGAGCTTTTAGCTTTCAAGACCGATGATGAGGGCAAAGCTTCTGCCAAACTGCCCTCTGCTGAATTTGACATTATCGTCGAAGCAGGTATGGGGCATCAAGCACAAACGCACTACGTCGCACAAAGTCATACCAAAGAAGAGACGAAAACACTACCATCCGACATGCCTTTGGATAAAATGCTCTTAGGATTGGTTATAATTGTTTTTTTCTTTGGAGTACTGTATTGGATCAAACGCAAACCCAGCCACACATAGCTTCCACAACAGCACTTCTTTTAGCGCTGTTGTATAGCACTGTTGTGGCATTACAAGAGCATCTTTATCTCCCCATGCTTCTACCACTGTTGTTGCTTGGCTGGATTCATAAAGCATCACTTGGGAATATTTTCAAGCGACTCTTTTTACTTAATACCTTGATTGCCATCGTCGTTGCAAGCATGCTGTGGCAAAAGAATTATGAGCTTGCACTGCTTGTTTTTTTACGATCCAATTTTATTTTGCTCTTTATTGTGATGCTTTTTCAGGGCAAAGATGAATTTTCCATCGCCATTGCGATGCACCGTTTGCGTCTGCCACATAAACTCACCTCCATCTTCTTTTTCACGGCAAAGTCCATTTTTCTCATCAAACGTGAGTTTTCTCTCTTTAAAAACACGTTACATGTAAGAGGCTTTACTCCTAAAACCAATCTGTTGACCTATAAAACGATGGCGGGATTTGTGGGAATTTTGTTCATTAAAGCGCTGGAGCGTTCATTTTGGCTTCAAAAAGCGATGCAACTGCGTGGTTTTTGTGGCGAAGTCTATACGTTAGAAGCGCATCAAGGCTTTAGCACGTACGATCGTTTGCTTGCATTTATCACGATTTTATCGTTACTTTGGCGACAAGGAGCCCTTTTATGAGCTGTTCGGTTAATATCAAAAATCTCTCCACCTCTCGCGATGGTGTGCGTTTGTATGAAAATGTGACACTGGATGTCTCGCACAAAGAGAAGATCGCCATTATTGGTCCTAATGGGTGTGGTAAAACAACACTTTTGGAGATCATCGCAGGACTTCGACCTTTAGAAGAGGGCACCTTAGAACTCTTTCATCAACCGATGAACTCTTTGGATGAGTTTAAAAGCATGCGTCATCTCATCGGCTACTTGTTTCAAGACTCGGACAATCAATTTTTAGCCCCTGTGGTCGAAGATGATGTCGCCTTTAGCCTTTTAGCCAGTGGTATTTCCAAAGAAGAGGCAAAACTCAAAACAGCGATGATGCTTCAAGACTTGGGCATCTCACATTTAGCGAAAAAGATTGTCTATCATCTCTCAGGCGGAGAGAAAAAACTGGTCGCACTGGCAGGTGTTTTGATTATGGAGCCCAAACTAATGCTTTTGGATGAACCTACTAATGGGCTTGATCAAGCGATGCAACTGCGTTTAATTGATATTTTAGGGCGCATTGATAAGAGTATTATTATTGTCTCGCATCACAAGGAGTTTATTGAGTTGGTGGTCGAAAAGATTTATGAAATCACACCCACAGGACTTAGCTGTTCGGTCAATCTTAAAAATGAGAGTAACCACCACCATGATCATGGCGATCACCCTCATTCACATTAGAGAGTTCTTTTAGAACTCTCAACACGTTTTTAAAGCAAAGCTTTCAAAACTGCGTTAACACTGGGTTTGCCTCGGCGGCACGCCCACGCACCCTTGGTGCTTTTCAAAAAAATGCTCTTAAAACGTTAAAAGAGGTTCTTTCCCAGATGAGAGTTTAACCGCTTCTTTGATGGCGTTGATGTAGCTTAAGCACGAAGGATTGCCATCTTTGTAAGCGATGTCAAAGGCGGTTCCATGATCCACCGATGTTCGCACGACGCCTGCATTGAGGCTTACATTGATGCTTTCGTCAAAATAGAGCGTTTTTAAAGGAATCAGACCTTGATCGTGGTACATACAGACAAAATAGGTAAAATTCTCACGATTGTTTTTTGAAAAAGCAATGTCAGGCACGAGGGGTCCCACAAACACTTCACGTTCTAAAAAATGATTGACTTTTAAGATTGCTTTTTCGATCTCCGCGTCTTCATCCCCAATCACACCATGATCGCCTGCGTGCGGGTTAAGCCCTAAAACAGCGATACGCTCAGCGCCTAATTCTTCATAGACTTTGAGCAAAAAAGGTTTGAGTTTTTTGGCTTTAATCTCATGCGGTACATCGCGCAGTGGAATGTGGTGCGTGTACAAAATGGTAAACATCTCCTCACATCCGAGCATCATAATCGCTTCGCAGCCCAAAAGATCACTCAAAGCATCCGTATGCCCTTTGTATTCCAGTCCTGACATCGCCCATGATTCTTTGTTAATGGGAAGGGTCACGATACCACTCACTTCATTGCTTTTTGCCAGTGCGACCGCGGTGATAAACGAGTCATACGAGCTTTCACCCGCTTCTGCAGTGCACACACCTGGTTCTATCTCAAAAACTTTCCCACAGTCACGTATCTCAAAATCACTTGGAACATCCAATCCTAAAAGCGCGGCTCCCCAGCCCAGCATATTTTCATTGATGCAGTAGAGAGGATAGCAATGCTTTTTCACTTCGTTATGTGAGCGCAAGGCAATTTCTAAGCCAATGCCGTTTAAATCACCAATACTGATGGCTATTTTTTTCATCGTACCAATCCTAACATCTCTTTGACTGCTTGCTCAAAGCCCACAAAAACAGCGCGCGCGATGATGCTTTGACCAATGTTGAGCTCGCTAATCTCGTTGATCTCTAAAATGCGTTTCACATTTTGATAATTAAGTCCATGACCCGCCGCTACTTTAAGCCCCAATTGGTGTGCCAGTTTAGAGGCGCGTTCCAACTCATGCGTTGCATCAAGCAGTTTTACATGTAAAGATTCGCGGTCTAATTCAAGCGTTTTGATACTGTGACGTGAACGTGAAAGATTGGAGTAGAGCATCGCGTAAATATTGGCGTAGGAGCCTGTATGAAGCTCGATCCATTCGGCTTGGATCTCTTTTGCCGCTTCGATCATTGCATTAGTGGGGTCAATAAAAAGTGAAAGCTCGATCTGCTCTTTTTTCAGCCTTTGCGCAATTGCTTTAATGACTTCTTTGTTTTTTACCACATCAAGACCGCCCTCTGTCGTCACCTCTTCGCGTTTTTCAGGGACTAAGGTCGCGCGATGCGGACGCAGTTCTATCACTTTTTTAATGATTTCAGGTGTAATCGAACACTCCAAATTGATAGGTAGCTGGGAAGTTTCAATGATTTTTTTTGCATCATCATCGTTAATATGACGGCGATCTTCTCGTAAATGAATCGTGATTTGATCCGCACCTGCGCGTTTGACTAAAGAGATGGCGTCCAATGGATCAGGATCATTAATCTTTCGCGCTTCTCTTAGCACTGCAATATGATCGATATTTACGCCTAGAAGCATCATTGTATCCTTCGTTTTTTAGGGATTATTATAGCCAAAATATGATTTCTAAAAAATTTCAATGGCTATTTGGGAATATGAATCCGTGTATTATCTAAAATGCCGTACTCAAAATCAGGGTGACAGGCAAAACAGTTTGAAGCATCTTTTACATGTAAAGAGTGATAGATATTTTTATCAATGCTTTTGTGTGTTTCTCTCCAATATGGAACCTTACTCATCGAAATAGGACGCATTTCGCCCAAAGATTCGAGTGTTTTAAAGGCAACTTTGTGCGATGAACTCTCCGCGCTGTGGCTTAAAAGGTACGCTTTGATGCTCATCTGTTCGCTTTTGGTGATGTTATTTTCTCTAATTTGCTCGCCAAAGTGATTATCCAGTCCCTCCATAAGACGTACCCATGAGTCGTGCGGTAACATAAAGGGAGGATAGAGTTTATGGCAGGTGCTACATTTTTCAAAAAAGGCAGGATTTTCTGCTTGAAAATTGCGCTTCTCAAACCTGCTTTGTGTCAAAAATGTCTCGTTAGAACATGCCACGCTATACAGCGTCACCATCGATAACCCAATCACCGCGTAGGCAAAAAGATGGCGTACCATCGAAACCCGCGCATCACTACCTTCTGCTTTTTTATAACCCGTGATCATCGCAAAAAGCATGTGCGTTTTATGGTAAAACTGCTCGATTAAAACACCAACGATGTGAATCAATGCCCAGATAAAAAGCAGATACGAAAGCACTTCATGGAGACTCAAAAGAGAGGAAGAAAACTGAAAATAGTGCTCATTGAGCTCTTTGAAAATCCCACTGCCTTCTTGGATTCCTTGCAAAAGTAGCCCACTGAGAACAATCCAACTCCCCAAGCCTAAAACAATCAGCGTAAACCAACTGGACGCGGCATTGTGCCCCGCATGAATTTTGCGCCATCTGTTTTGAACTTTCTGGACAAAATAGTCTTGAAGCTCTTTGGGGCTTAACGTAAACGTTTTAAACGTGGCATAATTGGGTCCAACAAATCCCCAAATGAGTCGAAAAAGTAACACAATGCCAAAAATAAGACCGAAGGCTAAATGCCATCTAAAAAGATAATGGAAAAATGAGGTACCAAAGGAGAGGAGAAAGGATGTTGCCATAATCCAATGAATAATGCGTGTACACAAAGGCCATACAAAAACTTCATGAATTCTTTTGTTCATTCGTAACTTTCAGATGTTTTTTGATGCGGTAAGACACCAAAAAACATCATACTCAAATTTTTATTTAGTGACGTTAAAGGTGTTGTGAATGTAATTCGCCATCATTTTAATGTCGTAGTCATACCCTTTTTCAGCTAATTTTTTCATGTTATGTTCCATAACATCGTGCTCGGTAGCCGTGGATTGTCCAAGACCGCCGTTTTTAATGTCAAAGAGTGACATCTCAAGTTCTTGAACACTCTGTTTCGTAAGAGCAGGTCCTTTTTTCTCAGCAACCCCTTCACCTTTTGGCCCATGACAGTGTAAACATGTCTCTTTATACACTTGATCTGGTGTGTATTTATAGGTGACAACCTCTGATTTTGGTTTATCGCCACATCCACTTAAAACAACCAAGGCAATGAGTGAGAGTGCTAAATTCATTTTTTTCATGCGTTTTTCCTTATTATGTATCATCATCAAAACTAGGCTCTACCAGAGAGCATGCCGTAAATTGTCATAGGTTTGAGGGCATAGACCTTAACCAACCACCATATCCAGCGCTCTTGTGTTGGATCAAGTGGGAAAGAAGGTGCGGGTTTGGCTGTCCAGTTAAATTCAAGCATTGCCACCGTTCCAATACTCGTAATCAAAGGACATACCGTATAACCATCGTACTCAGCAGGGAGTTTTGCTTGTTTTTCCATCACTGCGATTAAGTTTTCGGCAACGACATTGTATTGTTTACGCGCACTTCCGCCCGTTTTTCCCATAGGCACAGCGGCAACATCTCCTAATGCAAAAATATTTTTGTAGGTAACGTGTTGCAGAGTCTCTTTCACAACTGGAACCCAGCCTTTGCTCGAACCAACCGGTGATTTTCCAACAAAATCAGGAGCTTTTTGAGGAGGCGTGATATGGATAAAATCGTATTTTTTCTCGACCAATTTGCTCATAGAGACCATCGTGTACTCTTTAAGATCTTCGTCGTATTCACCTTTTTCAAGCCATTTCTTCTCAAAGGTTGCCATTTTTTTCTCAGTATCAATCGCAACTAAATTGGTTTTAAACTCCCATTTAAAATCTCTGACTTTAAACTGCTCAAAAATGGCGGCATTGTATTCAGGTACGCCAAACATTTTATCGCCTGATGGACAAAAGGTTAATTCTACTTTATCTCTTACACCCGCTTTTTTGAGTAAATCATGTGTAATGTACATAACTTTTTTAGGTGCGCCACCACATTTAATCGCCGTATCAGGGTCGGTAAAAATCGCTTGAAGTTTTTCAGGACCTTTGTGTGCTTTGGCTTTAGCGATCAGCTCTTCGATACCTTTTTTGGTATCCACGGCGCCATCGGCAAAATAGACAGAGTAAACGCCATCTTTTCCCACTTTTTTGCGCACAACATCATTCGCACCCATGGAGGTAATTTCGCCTTCTAAGCCTTTAATAGCCCCAAAATTCAGTGTCAATCCCGTTGCTACTACTAAATAATCGTACCCAATCTCTGTGCCATCAGCTGTTTTGACTTTATTGTTTTGTGGATCGAAACTCACAACCGAGTCTTTAATCCACTTAACCCCTTTAGGGATAAAATTCGCCGTTTCATAGGTAATGTCACTTTTTTCCCATACACCAGCTGCGATCAACGTTTGCCCGGGTTGATACGAAACAGAGTATGGATTTGGCTCGATCAGCGTAATGTCAGGGTTTGCAAGTCTGTTTGTAAGCTTTGCAGCGGTTGCAATGCCCGCAAGACCACCGCCTACGATTACAATTTTGCCTGTAGCATTCGAACTCGAAGCTTCAGCTTCTGTAGCGATTGTTGCACTTGCTATAACACTTGCAGCAATTGGAGATGCTGCCAATAACTTCATCGCATTACGGCGAGACATTCCACGTTCATGCTTTTCAATCTCAAAGAGTATCTCCTCAATGATTTTGTCTGATTTCATCGTTTTCCCATCCTTTTTGGTTGTGTATTTCCCCATTCTACTTCCAACAATCTGAGGCTTTCCTTGGTTAAAAATATTATACTTGATTATTTTAGTTGTTTATAATCTTCTGAAATTGTCCTCATAATGTAATGTTATCCAAACCAAACATTAAGTTTCTTTTTCCTAAAATCTTCTATTCACTTTAGCTCAAGTAGGCATTATGTTAAAACGAGAAGTTCTTATTTTTATCGTCATTTTTCTCTTCCTATCCTTAGGAATGCACATGAACCAGTGGCTGACACATCCTTTAGTGCATTTACAGCAACTCTCCATCCACAAAATGCCCTACCATCCGCTGCTTTACACCGTAATTGTCTACCTTCTTTTAGCATTAATTCGCGCGTTTATCAACACATTTATGAAACTTTTTAGACAAAAATAGGCTGAAAATGATTGGGTGTGATTTAGGCTCCAATACCCTGCGTATTGTGGAAATAGCGTGTGAGAGTAAAACCCGTGTGAAGGCGTTTGAGCGCATTGTGCGCACCGCAAAAGATTTACATGTAACGGGGAGGATCAGTGAAATTTCAAAACAGAATATTTTGAATGCGCTAAAAGAAGCTTCTAAAATTTTTGATTTTAAACAGGAAAAATGCTTCTGTGTGACGACTGAAGCGATGCGCGTGGCGTCCAATGCGAAAGAAATTTTAGACGAAATTGAGGCATGTTTTGGGCTTTGTTTTGAAATTATTTCAGGTGAAAGAGAAGCGTACTTAACTTCATTAGCGATCGAGAATGCCCTAAAACGTGAGGGTTTTGAGCATCAAACCTACGCCTTGTTCGATCTAGGCGGAGGCTCAACAGAACTCACGTTTTGCCGGAGTGGTATCAAACAGTCTCAAAGCTTTCCCTTTGGCATTATCAACACCGCGGAGCGCTATACACAAGAACGTGAAGCGCATGTTGCACGCATTGTAGAGTCCATTAGCCCGTTTGTGCAAACGCAACCCGATATTTCTTCCACTTTTTTACAATTAGTAACAACTGCAGGAACACCAACCACGGTTGCCGCTTTTTTAGAAGGGCTGGATTATGCCCATTACGATGCAAACAAAGTCAATGGAAAGATCTTACATGTAAACGATTTTGAAGAGGCGTATCAGCGATTAAGTTGTATGAATGAGAGCGATGCAGAGCGCTTCACAGGTACGAATCGTAAGGATTTGGTGGTTGTGGGAATTTTAATTGTCAAAGCGATGATGCGTAAACTTGGCTTTGAAAAATGTATTGTCGTTGATGATGGACTCAGAGAAGGGGTTGTTCTAGAGCAGTGTTACAATTTAGCACGATCCTAAAATACGCCTTCCAAATGAACCCTTTTTAATCTTTCTTTGCTATAATAACCCACTTTTTTTACAGAGCTTTACGGTACTTTGTAAATAATGATTGAGTCTTAGCCGACCTGTTCGGCAAGCTTTAGCGCCCAAACATCGTATAAAAATTATGTAAAGGAGAGGTCATGGAGTTAAGCGGTTCCCAAATGGTCATAGAAGCACTACGTAAGGAGAATGTCAGCGTCGTCTTTGGCTATCCTGGTGGTGCTATCATGAATGTTTACGATGAAGTTTACAAACAAAACTATTTTAAACATATTCTCACACGACACGAGCAAGCAGCCCTTCACGCAGCCGATGGCTATGCCAGAGCCAGCGGAGAAGTCGGCGTTGCCTTTGTGACCAGTGGTCCTGGTTTTACCAATGCTGTCACTGGACTTGCAACAGCCTATATGGATTCCATTCCGATGGTCGTCATCAGCGGTCAAGTTCCGATTAGTATGATCGGAACCGATGCGTTTCAAGAGATTGACGCGGTGGGTATTAGTCGTCCGTGTGTTAAACACAACTATTTGGTTAAAGATGTCAAAGATTTGCCACGTATTTTAAAAGAGGCGTTTTACATTGCACGAAGTGGACGTCCAGGTCCCGTACATGTCGACATTCCTAAAGATGTCACAGCACAGATGGGTCACTTTGCGTATCCGAGCGAAATTAAGATGCAAACGTATAAGCCAACTTATAAAGGCAATCCACGTCAGATTAAAAAGGCAATTGAAGCGATCCAAGCTGCTAAACGTCCGGTACTTTACATCGGTGGTGGTGCGATTAATTCTAACGCTAGCGCAGAAGTAAGGGAATTTGCAAAGCTCTGTGGTATTCCTGCGGTTGAAACCTTAATGGCACGTGGTGTTATGGGTGATGAGAACCCACTGCTTCTTGGAATGCTTGGAATGCACGGCTGTTACAGTGCCAATATGGCAATGAGTGAAGCCGATCTTATGATCGCATTTGGCCCACGTTTTGATGACCGTGTTACAGGAAAACTCAGTGAATTTGCCAAACATGCCAAAATCATTCATGTCGATATTGATCCTAGTAGCATTGGAAAAATTGTCCCGATTGATTACCCCATAGTAGGTGATCTTAAAAACGTTGTTGAAGCGATGATTCCTCTGGCAAAAGAGCAAATCGATGAGAGTAAATACAAACCGTGGCGCGATCTGTTAAAGCGCTACGATGAGATTCATCCTCTTAAATACGAAGACTCAAATGAGATTCTTAAACCACAGTGGGCGATTGAACGCGTAGGGCAATTACTGGGCGATAAAGCCATTATCTGTACTGACGTTGGGCAACACCAAATGTGGGCAGCACAGTTTTATCCCTTTTCCTACCCTCGCCAATGGCTCAGCAGCGGCGGACTTGGAACAATGGGGTATGGACTTCCTGCAGCCATTGGCGCTAAAGTTGCCGTGCCTTCTAAAACCGTTATTAACTTTACGGGTGATGGCTCCATCCTTATGAACATTCAAGAGTTAATGACCGCGGTTGAAAACAAAGTTGCGGTGGTTAACATCATCTTAAACAACCAATTTTTAGGCATGGTTCGCCAATGGCAAACGTTCTTTTACAATAAACGCTACTCGTCAACCGACCTTTCCGTTCAACCTGATTTTGTCAAATTGGTGGAGAGTTTTGGCGGCCGTGGCTTTAGGGTTACCACCAAAGATGAGTTTGACAAAGCCCTTAAAGAAGCGATTGAGAGTAACACGGTCTGTATGATCGATGTTCAAGTCGACCGTTTTGAGAATGTTTTACCGATGGTTCCAGCAGGTGGAACGCTTTACAATATGATGCTTGAGTATAAGGAGTAAGCGATGGAACATATCAGAAGAGTTTTATCGGTTATCGTTTTAAATGAAGATGGCGTTTTATCGCGCATATCGGGTCTCTTTGCGGGTCGTGGGTACAATATTGATTCATTGACCGTGGCTCCTATACCCAAAACAAATCTATCGAGGTTGACGATTGTCACCTCAGGCAGTACGCCTGTTTTGGAGCAGATCGTTAAACAGTTGCATAAGCTGATTCCGACCTATAAAGTCATTGAATCAGGTCAATTTGTTGAAAAAGAGATGGCGCTCGTTAAAATTCCTCTTAGTGAAGATTTTAACGGTCTTGATGCGATGCTTAAAGCGTACAATGGCACGATTGCAAGCAGTGGTGAAGATTTTATCGTTGTCATGGTTGCCGATGATTACGATCGTATCGACAACTTTTTAAAAGCGGTTAAAAAATACAATCCTACCGACATCGTTAGAAGCGGCTCAGTCGCGATGGATATTTAGATGAAACTAAGCCTTTTAGCCCAAGCGATTTCGCTTGAATTTTCAGGAATGGATCAAGAGGTTACCTCCTTTGCAACACTCAAGGAGGCGACTTCTTCGCAGATCGCTTTTTTTGTCAATCCTAAACTTTTAGGCGATTTACAAAACACCAAAGCAGGGGTCGTCATTCTCCCTGCTGCTTTTTTAGAACATCTTCCTTCAAGTTCCCAAGCGCTTATCAGCGACAATCCTTATTTGAGTATGGCGTATGCGAGTGCCTTTTTTGCTAAAAAACCGTTTGATACCTCGTCTCCTGCTACGATTTGCGAAAAAAGTAGCATTGGGACGCACGTGGTTATCGGCAGTGGCAGTGTTGTGGAAGAGGGCGTGCAGATTATGCCCAATGTCACGATAGGTGCAAATGTAAGCATTGGTAAAAATGTTGTGATTTACCCTAATGTTGTGATTTACGATGGTTGTGTCATTGGCGAGGGTTGCATCATTCAAGCGGGAACGGTGATTGGAAGTGACGGTTTTGGTTATGCTCATACAAAATTGGGTGAGCATATTAAGATCTATCACACGGGAAATGTCATTCTGGAAGAGAATGTGGAAGTAGGGGCAAATACAACCATAGACAAAGCTGTTTTTGGATCGACGATCATTCGAAAAGGGACAAAAATAGACAACCTCGTTCAAATTGGGCACAATTGTGAATTGGGGCAGTATTGTATTATTGTTGCACAATCGGGATTGGCAGGTTCATCCAAACTCGGGCGTAACGTTGTTATGGGTGGACAAAGTGCAACAGCTGGACATTTGGAGATTGGTGATTTTGCAACGATTGCTGCACGCGGTGGCGTTTCAAAATCAATAGAGGGCGGTAAAACGTACGGTGGTTTCCCACTGACTTTGCAAAGTGAGTGGCTTAAAACGCACGCAAAAATAGCGAAATTTTTTACAAAGAATTAAAAGGATCAAGCCATGGGCGGAAAAAACACAATATTAACAAAATTTCCATTAGCAGGAACAAAAAACGGAATTATTTCGATCTCGCATTTAGAAGAACCGTATGGAAGTGGTTCATTTCCAGTTGTAAGCATCGGTATTGCTTTGAAGAAAAATGGCGAAGAGCCTGATTGGAAAGCGCATATTCCTTATGAAAATCTTGATGAACTCATTGCAGCACTTCAAGATGCCAAAGTGCGTTTTGGAACACCTTCAAAATAACACACAATTGTTTTACATGTAAAGAATCTTTACATGTAAAACGTTCTCATTCAATTTTTATAAAACTCGATTTTCAAGCAATAAAAGTACCAAAGGTACGTGGGCTTTTCGCCGAGAAAAACCCAGTGTTAACGTAGCTTTTAAAGCTTTGCTTCAAAAGTGTGTTGAGAGTTCAGAAAGAACTCTCTTAAATTGAATCAATATACTCTTCGATTGCAACCGCAGCACGTTTTGAAAAAGCGACTGCTTCGACTACCGTTCGAGCTCCCGTTACCACGTCTCCTGAGGCAAAAACACCTTCCATTGTTGTACGTCCACTCTCATCCGTAATAACTAAGCCTTTTCCATCCACTTCAATTTGGCGTGCAGATTGGACAATATTGTCTTTAGGGCTCTGACTAATGGCGATTAAAATAGAATCTGCTTCCAATAATCCCTCTTCACCACTCTCATCCGTACTAGCGTAGATAACACCTTGTTCGGTAATTTCAATAGGCTGTTTGTAAAGCTCAAACTTGACACCATCGATTTTGGCACACTCGACCTCATGATGCGATGCAGGAATGTCTTCCATCCCTTTTCGATACATAATAATCACTTCACGTGCGCCATGACGCACCGCTGTTCGTGCCACATCCATTGCGACATTGCCTGCCCCTAAAACAACCACTTGGTGTCCTAAACGGTAGACCGAAGGATTTTTGAGATAGTCAATCGCAAAATGCACATGTCCTAAGCTCTCGCCTTTAATACCCAATTTCTTCGGAGCCCAAACCCCTGTTCCAATAAAAATAGCTTTAAAATCATCACGGAAAAGATCGGCGATGGTGATGTTTTTACCAATGGTAATGTTCGGGCGAATCGTAACGTCTAACTGGCGAAGTTTCGTCTCAATCGTATCTAAGATCTCTTTATTGAGCCTAAAATCAGGAATACCATAGCGAAGTACGCCACCGATTTTATCGTGGGCATCGTACATCGTAATCTCGTACCCTTTTGCTCCTAAAATAACCGCTAAAGAGATACCCGCAGGGCCACTTCCGATAATTGCAACTTTTTTGCCATTTTTGATGGGTTTTTCAAACTGAAGATCGTTCATGTAGAGATCGGAAATATAATTTTCAATACTTCCAACACTCACCGCCGTTCCCTTTTTATTGAGAATACAGTGCCCCTCGCAATGTTTTTCATGCGGACAGACCATGGAACAGATGACGGAGAGGGGGTTATTATCAAACAGTAATTTACCTGCTTCTTTAATCTCGCCTGCCAAAAAAAGACGAATCATTTCAGGAATGGGCGTGCCAACAGGACATCCAGTACGACAGGATGGCTTTTTACAGCCCAAACAGGTTTTTGCAAGAGTAATGACATATTTGTTCATCGCGTTAAGCCTTTATCTATGTGTGTAAAAATAATGTCGGAATTGTATCAAAACTATAAGATTTTTTTGAGAAGTTTTAACTTAACGAAAGAGGGTACTTTTTTTGGGAGTACCCTTTAGAAGTTTACTTGTAATTTTTAACAAAAGAGGCAATACGTTCAATGCCATCTTTAATCGTTGCATCATCGGTCGCAAAAGAGAGTCTAAAATACCCTTCCGTGCCAAACCCAATACCTGGAACAACCGCAACGCCTTTTTCTTCAAGCAATTTTTGACAAAACTTCATAGAGTCATTTTCAATCGCTTTGGTATTGACGAACAGATAAAAAGCGCCTTCTGGTTTTAACACCGAAATACCCTCAATTTGATTTAAGAGCTCATGCGCAAGATTACGTCTTCGCTCAAATGCTGAGCGCATGATTTCAATATCCGCATCGGCTAAGCCATTGAGTGCAGGAACCGCCGCTTTTTGCGTAATAGAGTTGATGTTTGAGGTGCTTTGTCCTTGAAAATCAACGATCGCATCAGTAATCTCTTTAATAGGACAGGCAAAGTAACCAAAACGCCAGCCCGTCATGGAGACTGATTTACTCAAACCATTGACCGTAATGGTGCGTTTAAACATATCTTCACTGATCGATGCCACTGAAGTGAATACAAGACCATCAAAGAGAATTTTCTCATACATCTCATCGGAAACCACTAAAATGTTGGTTCCTTTTAACACGTCTGCTAAAGCCGTAAGCTCTTCTTTGGAATAGACAGAACCTGTTGGGTTAGAAGGGGTGTTGAGTAACAGTGCTTTTGTTTTTGGGGTAATCGCCGCTTTAAGCTGTGCAGGGGTGATTTTAAAACCACTGGTTTCATCGGTATCAATAAACACAGGTGTTCCATCACTGTACTTGACAATTTCAGGATACGTTACCCAGTAAGGGGCAGGAATAATGACTTCATCACCTTCGTCAATGATTGCTTGAAAAATGTTAAACAATGAATGTTTCGCACCTACATTGACCACAATATCGGAAGGTTTATAGTCAAGATTGTTTTCACGCTTCAATTTTCCAGCAATTGCTTTTAACACTTCTGGAGTACCGCCAACCGCGGTGTATTTTGAAAAACCATCGTTAATCGCCGCAATCGCCGCATCTTTGACAATTTGTGGCGTATCAAAATCAGGCTCACCCGCTGAAAAACTCAGAACATCTCGACCTTGTGCTTTAAGGTCTCTCGCTAAAGATGTAATCGCCATAGTAAGAGACGGTGATAAAACTTGGATTCTTTTAGACAGCATGAAACTTTCCCCTATAAAAATATCGTGCAGATTATAGCGAAAAATTAGCCTGTTTCTCTTATATTTTTTACAAAAAAAGCTATTCCCATGGTGCTTTTTGAAAAACAGTTGTAAAGAAAGGATCCTCTAGAGTTTGAACGAGCTCATGTGCAAAGCTAAGGAGACCAGTATAGCCTATAAAAGAGGTTTGCAACACAGGTGAAACCTCGATAAAAGCGATTTTGGATGCAGCCGCGGAATGATAATGATGAACATCGCAGAGTAAAATATCCACCGCTTCTTCGTCAATGATCTCTTCAAGCT
This sequence comes from Sulfurospirillum halorespirans DSM 13726, assembly GCF_001723605.1. Classification (NCBI taxonomy): domain Bacteria; kingdom Pseudomonadati; phylum Campylobacterota; class Epsilonproteobacteria; order Campylobacterales; family Sulfurospirillaceae; genus Sulfurospirillum; species Sulfurospirillum halorespirans. The sequence goes on from NZ_CP017111.1 coordinate 1,607,129, forward strand.
CTTCGTAAGGGTCGCGAATGACCATACCTTGACCTTTTAACAATTCAAAAACTTTTTCACTATCATCTTGTGTGCATTGGTAAATGGCAGTTGCTGCGATGCGAACATTCAGCTCTTTTAACATAGGAATAAATTGCCATGAGTATTTGCCTTTAAGATCGAGTAGTGCGACTTTATCCTTTAAAACTGTGCAACAAGATTCTAATGCTTGATGGAGACTTTTCTCTTCACGCGCAATAAACTGCTCTGAAATACGCGTCAGTTTTCCATCGGCAAAAATTTCAACGATGGAGCGAATAGCATCAGAAGTTGCGTGCCTTCCATAAAAGGAGACCTCGACCCAAGGAATATCCCACATCTCTTTCATCTTTCTGGCTAAACTGACCATCGGTTTAGCCCCAATCAGGACATTGAGTTTTACACAGTGCGCCATTTGTGTGCGCTCCACATCTTCCACGCCTCCAAAGATCCAATGGATGCGAAAACCAATGCTTTCAAGGAGCATTTTATACGCATTCATTTCATTCAGCGAGGCGTTAAAACCTATGAGATTAATGTCGTATGCCAAAGCATCCAAAGGCTCTTTTTGCCCCATTAACTGTTGCATCAGTGTCACGCCTGCAATGCGTGCACCAAACGGAACACCGCCCATAAACCCTGCTGCATTGATGAGAATAATCGGGATACCAAGGGTTTCTTGCTTGGTGTTTATAATGCGTTCAATATCCTCACCAATTAAAGAGCTTACGCAGGTCAGATAGATAAAGATGACTTCGGGATGAATATGCGCATAAACGTAGTTTATGCTTGAAGAGAGTTTGTCTTCACCTCCAAAAATGAGATCGTGTGCGTCCATTTGTGTGGTAAAAACAGAAGAGGGCGCATTCTGAAAAAGATGTGTTACCTGAGGACAAGTACTTGGCGAATGAATAAGATGCGCCGCATTTTTGAACGGCAATAAGGCTTGAAGCGCTCCTTCAAACGAACATCCACCAATCATAGTGCCAGGACTAAGCCGCTCACAGGTCACTTTTTTCTCTGTATTGGTATTGTGACTACAGCTGGATTCGTTGAACAGCTCTTTAATGCTCTGATAACGCGACATTTTTCTTCCTTACTGCTTAAAGATACTCTTCAACACCGATCTCAAATTTTTGGATTTTATACCCAATTTGGCGGTTGCTAATGCCCAGTTTTTTTGCCGCATGAATCTTAATGCCACTGCACTCTTTCAGCACTTTAATGATCGTCTGACGCTCCAACTCCTCCAAATCTGCCTTCGTTTCAAAGACTTTGATGTCGACATGTGTCTTTGCCGGAAGCACGGAGGAGAGGACGTGCGCGTTTACATGTAAAGAGGGAGCGAGCAGAACAATGCGCTCCATACAGTTTTCAAGCTCACGAATATTGCCCGGCCAATTGTATGCTTTAAGCAGTGTTTCCGCATCGTTCATCAACATACGCTCTTTGCCATGACGCCTGCAAAAACGCTCCAAAAAGTAGCGTGAAAGCAAAATAATATCTTCGCCTCGATCGCGCAGTGGAGGGGAGTGAATCGGAATCACATTGAGCCTATAGAAAAGGTCTTCCCTAAAACTTCCTTGGCGTACCATCTCTTTGATATCACGGTTCGTTGCCGCCACAATGCGCACATCGACTTTGATGGTCTTGGTTCCACCTAGCCGTTCAAACTCTTGTTCTTGAAGCACGCGCAACAGTTTGGCTTGAAGGTTTAAACTCAAATCGCCCATTTCATCCAAAAAAAGCGTTCCCTCATCGGCAAGCTCAAAACGCCCTTTGCGCATCTCTTTAGCATCGGTAAAAGCGCCTCGCTCATGCCCAAAAAGCTCGGTCTCCAAAAGGTTCTCAGGAATGGCGGCACAGTTGAGTTTGATGTAGGGTTTTTCTTTGCGCAGACTGTAGTTATGGATGGCTTTGGCAATAAGCTCTTTACCCGTACCTGTTTCACCGCTGATCAAGATGGTGGAGCTTGTACATGCTACTTTGCCCACAATCTCCAAAACATTTTGAATCACATTGCTATGACCGATGATCTCATTTTGTTTTAAAATCTCTTCTTTGTAGTAGAGTTTTTCTTCTTTAAGACGCTTCTTTTCATCATTAATCGTCTGATTAATCTGCTGTGACTGTGCCATCAATGAAGCAGTAATCGTTAATAGTGTCACTAATTCCTCAAAATCTAAGAGCGATTTTTGCGTTAAACTCACACCCAAAACGCCAAAGAGTCTGTTTTGAGAAAGAGCTGGGATGGCAAGATAGGAGATTTCACTCTCTTTGAGACTGCAGCTTTTATTGAGAAAAAGGATATTTTGATGAACATTTTCAATGACAACGGGCTCTAAAAATTGCGCACACAATCCCGTAGCACCTTCACCAATGTGATAGGTCGCTAACAGTTCTTGCCGTTTGCTAAGCCCCACAGAGCTTAAGACTTCAAGTTCATTGCTCTCATCATTGAGCGCATAATAGATGCTTTTATCCATGTAAAAATGCCGCTTCAGTAGGCTGAGTGTTGTTTCAAACGCTTTTTCGATGCCAAGTTCACTGCCTTTAAGTGCGACGGAGATTTCGTATAAAACCCGAAGCTCTTGATAACGTGGGCAATCTTTGATGGGGCTGATGCAAATCGTATCCACAGGCTCTCTCCTCAGTTTTGATGAATGGCAACGTATCGTAGTATAATTAACTATACTATGATAGTATACTGCTTAGTAGAAGAACGATGAATCACAAAAGTGCCTCTTTATTGAACAATTCGCTATTCGAGGCAATATTTTCTTTTGCACTGAGCTCATAGGGTTCAATTTTAAAGACAGAGACGGCTTTGCCATCGTGTGTGGAGCGATACTTTTCGATCAAACTTCCCGAGAGTTGGTGCTTATAGTAGTGTGGCGTGTATTTATCCAGCAATTTTTGAAGCACTAAAGAGGACTCTTCGGCGTCCATCACTTTATCCGCCTCGCCAAAAATGATCACACTGCGATACGCCGTATCGGCATGACAGGGAACAGGGTCGACGACGGTGCCGTATTCATAGAAGATGGTGAAGCAGACGGAAGGTTTTTGAAGCAAAATGCTCTCTTTTTTACCACTTCCCATGCCATGAAAGTAAACAGCACCCTTGTGCCATACGTAATTCACAGGCGTGGCGTAAGGGAAATTTTGCTCATCCACCATCGCGCGTCTCGCTCAAAAAGGCTTCAATAATCGCTTCATCGGTACAAATTCTCTTGGTATAACAAATTGTGTGCATATTTTTTCTCCTCGTGATGGAGGGATTTAGCTTTACATGTAAAGACAAAATCCCTCTGTTTTTCTACCAAACGTTGAGTAACCACTCTTTGTTTCGTTTGTATTCCATATCGCTAAACAGTGTATTGGCGATCTCTTCCGCAAGCCAAATCGCCCCTGCATAACCCACAATAGGATGACGATACAATCCAGCGCGATCAAAGGTTGGAAAGCCCACGCGCACCATCGGGATGTTATTGTCAATCGCGGTAAATCTACCTTTGGAATGCCCCATAATAAGATCAAGCTTTAAGCCTTTGTTTTTGATGCGATCTTCAAGTTCCCAAAGGTCCGCATTGGTGATGATCTCCATATCAAAATCTACTTTGGATTGAAGATTTTTGATGCGCGCATCTTTTTTGTAGCCTGAATTATCATCGCCCAAAAGAAGGAGTATGGGTTTCATCTCCATATCGATGCAAAATTCCGCCAAGCCGATAACAAGATCAGCGTTTCCGTAAATAGCCACACGTTTGTCCGCTAAGAACATATGCGCAAGATCGGTAATCGCATCGATAGCAATACCACGCTCTTTCACCAATGCTGCAGGAATGGGTTTTCCTGTGAGTTGTTTAAGGTGTTGTAAAAAGGTATCGGTATTGCGAATGCCAATGGGGGTTGGTCCTATGATTGAAGGTACTTGAAAATTTTTCTCCAAATATTTGGCTGCTTTACCGCCCTCATAGCGATTGAGTGCAATTGTACCAATGGCATCGCCGGTACTGATCATATCTTCCACCGTCGTATCGCCATGAGAGACTTCGCATTGCCCGCTTGGCATCAAAGGAGAGTCAAAACTCTCGATCTCAAACAGAACCGTCGCATCAATCTCCATCATTTTCAAAAGATGTTTGAGTGCAGTCACATCGCCTGGATTAACCCAACCCGTGATGAGATTGATCTTGCCATTGGGCGTATCCGTTTTTTTCGCAAAGGCTTTGAGCATCGATTCGACCGCAACATCGTAACCACTGACCATACTGCCTTTAAAACTCGGTGTATGCACTGGAACGAGATGGACTTCGCGCCCTTCGTATTTGTCTTTTAAAAGCCCATTATTAAGCTTGGTGATAACACCTTCGATATCATCGCCAATAATTTCCGTCGAACATGTCGTAATAATTGGAATGACTTTGATGTCGGGATAACGCATTAAAAGGACATCCACCGCTGTTTCAACCCTTCCCGTTGCTCCAAAAACAGCACTGTCTTCATGCAACGAAGAAGAGGCGATGTCGAAGTTATCTTTGAAATGTTGCGCAAACAGCATCCGCACAAACATAACGCACCCTTGCCCACCGTGAACAATGGCGATACAATCTTTGATGCCAATACTCACGTACTGTGCGCCACACGGCTGACATGTAAAGATCGGGTTAATAATACCCGTACGATCTTTTGCTCTGAGTTCACATGACATGGTTTATCCTTTTTTAGTATCGTGCAACTGTCAGCTCTTTGTTGAGCGAACCGCTAATCGTGACGTAGTCAATACGTTCTTTAAGCTTTTCTATCAGCACCTTGATACTCTCTTTATCCATTTCCGCAAACCACGCAAAGCGCGCTCGAAACGCTTCAGCTAAGGAGAGGGCATCGACCCAATAGCAACGATCCTCTGGCGTCTCTTTCGCCACTTCTTCATCGCATAAAAGTTGCTTTGTTTTGCTAAGAACCCCTTCGTTTTGCCTCTCTCTATCCCACGATCTTGAGTGAAACTGCCAAAGGCAATGTTTCATAATATAATCTTCCATCTGCATGATTCGAGCACTTTGTGTCGATTGTATTTGCATATTTACTTTTTCATCGCTCATTGGTTTCTCCTTTAAACCGCTGCTTGCTCGTGATTACGAGACAACTCAGGGTCATACACTTTACCTCGAAGTTTCGTCACACAATCAAAATCACCCGTGTACGGTCTCTCTCCCTCCACATTCGCTTCTTCTGGTATCAATTTTACATCGGAGATCATTTTGCGTGTCATAAAGCCTTTATCCGTCGCAATCGGGTCTCTGCTGATGTCAATGCCTGAGAGCTGATGAATCGGAGAGAACGCAGCATTGTAAATATCACGCGCAAAGCGAACCCACCCCTCATACCCTTTGTACGGTCCATTATGATAGGCGTGGGCATTGAGGTATTGAACCCGACGTTTTTTAGCCACTTCTCCAGGGCGCATACCCGTGAAGATGACATCGGGTTTGAGCTTATCCATCGCTTCGATGCCTTCAAGCTCGTTCGGATCATCAATGGCAAGTGTGCCGGGTTGGGCTCGTGCTACGCCTTTTTCCATATCACCTTGGTGCCCAAATTTGGTGTACAAGGAGACAACTTCAACGCCCATCTCTTCATGAATCACATTCGCCCAATGCCACAGTTTTGAACCTCCAGGCCACAAACATACTTTGACACCCGTCAGACGTTTTTTGTACCAATCAAGCTCAGGCTTCCAACGTGCGGTCTCTTCATCAATAATCGCTTGTGCGCGATCTTCAAGTCCAAAGAAGCGTGCTACTTTCATCAATGAATCGGAAAGTGGCTCAAACCCAAATCCATCGATATCAAGTCGTGGAATACCATACTTTACGCGAAGTTCGTTGCAGATATACTCAGCCGAACGTGCGCACTCAAGGACATTTAAATGCGCTCCGTGCATGCTTCTAAGCTCATCGTACGAGCCGTTGCCCGTAAAGCTTGAGAGCACTTGAATGCCCATGCGTTTGAAGTAGTCGCACATGATTTCACAATCGCCTTGAATGTTATAATCACCGACGTAGTTGATGACATAATCACTCGTAATTTTGGGCTCAACGGTTCCTACTTTTTCATGAATCCACGCAATGTTGATCTTATGATGCCCGCCTGATTGGCTAGGACCCGCAAAACCTGGCGAGTTACAGACAAAAATGTCTTTATCAGGCATCTCTTTGAGCACGTCTCTAGCAATCGCTTCCATATCATCCCCAATCAACGCTGACGCGCAGGTTTGATACACGGTCATACGGTTGATCGTCGGGTGCGCTTTGAAGGCTTCGATAATGTTCTTTTTGAGCAAATCGCCGCCACCAAAAACGACATGAGACTCTTTCATATCAGTGGCATAGGTGTATTTGAGCTGAAAGTTGTCGTTGTCGCTGATGTAACGTTTGGTGTGCCATGTATCATACGTACATCCCACAGGGCCATGACTCATATGAATCGCATCTTTCATAGGAGTGCCAATAACGTGTTTGGCGCCACAATAAGCACATCCTCGCTCCGAAATGGTTCCGGGGATGGTCAGAAGATGTCCTTCTGGAAGACATGAGGTCAAATCCTCGCCTTCACCTTTCACAACCGCATGTGACTTTCGCTCCGGAATGCAGGAACTGCATTCAAATTCATGATGTGGCATAGCTGGTTTCTCCTTTTTAATGTAGTCAATCATCCCCACACCAACTGCACGGAGTATTCCTGAGATTTAAAAAGGATAAAAGTGCCTATTGAAGGGCTTTTGAAAAACTTATGGAAAAAAGGAGGAGGGCTATTTTGACAAAATTGTAAGGGTAGGTATGTACAAAACAGTGAAAATGTAAAGCTTACATGTAAAAGAGTTTGGGAAGTAAAAAGGGGAGAGAAGAGTAAACGCGTTTAAAAAAGTTTACTCTTTAACGGATTCTAAATAGCATTTATAAATGGCTTCAAGTTCGTCATCTTTGATTTTGAGATCTTTGTTGGTGGTTAAGACCGCTTCTTCTAAAATCTTGATGCGTTTGAACATATAGATGAAAAGCTCTTTGTTGATGTCGGGGATTTTGTTGTGTGCCATAGGGTTTTTGTCGCGCCCTTTATCAATGATACGAGCAGGCAAACCCACCGCTGTTGAGTCATCGGGGATGCTTTTGACGACAACGGAGTTCGAGCCAATGCGGCAATTTTCACCAATGATAATATCGCCCAAGATTTTAGCACCTGAGCCAATAACGGTATGATTGCCAATCGTTGGATGACGTTTGACTCCACGATCCAAACTTACACCACCTAGCGTAACGCCTTGATAAATCAAAACATCGTCCCCCACAATCGCAGTCTCACCCACAACCACACCAAAGGCATGATCTATAAAGACACGGCGACCAATGGTGCACGCAGGGTGAATGTCCGTGTTGGTGATAATCTGCGAAATGCCCATCAGTGCGCGCGCAAGCGTTTTAAAACCCTTTACATGTAACGCATGCGCAATGCGGTAATTAGCCAGTGCCCAAACCCCTGGGTAGTTAAAAAAAAGCTCTACTTTCGAGTTGATAGCGGGGTCATGCAGAATCGGTTGGGAAAAATCTTCTTTAATTTTTTCCCACAAGGAGACAGAGTTCATTGCGAATTATCCTCATTGTTAATCGTTTTAAGATAGCCGTTGTCATTTAAGAAGAGGTAAATCTCACCTAAAATGTGTTTTTTCTCTTTTTCACTGATAATGTCAGACGCCTCAATGCGATCATTGAGATTTTCTTGAACCTCTTTAATGTCGTAATCAAGGTCTTCTAAAATGTCACTAATGCTTTGCGATTCTAAGATATTTTCAATCGAATAGCCATCATCATCAATAATAATAGTAGCCTCAGTTGGATGAGTAAAGAGGTTGTGTTTCATACCCAATACTTCTTGATAAGCCCCCACTAAGAAAAAGCCTAAGAAATAGTCACGATTTTTAATGTCCACATCGTGTAAAAAGAGTGGCGTTTCGGTGTTAAACCCTATCTCACCATCACTATCGCACGTGATGTCCCACAAAGAGGCTGAACGTGTAGGCACTTCATCCAAACGATCCAGAGGCATAACAGGAAACGTCTGACCAATGCCCCAAAAATCAGGCAAACTCTGGAAGAGTGAGAAGTTAACCAAGTAGCGCTCTTGCACACGATCTTGAATGTCTAGTATCTCACTGAGCTTTTTATCGGCAACCAAACCAACCGCTTTTTTGATGATAAGATTAACCAAAATCTCGGTATTAGAGCGATCTTGAAGGTCAATATACCCCAAATCAAACAGGGTCAATAACGACTCCATGTGATCGATACTATCGTGTAAAAATTCAAGCGCATTTTTACGGTTCATCGTACCTAAAAGATCGTATAGCTCTTGAACGAGAGGAGGGTTGATCTCTTTGGGTCTGAGCTTTTGATCGGTGTACTCTTGAGAGAAAAGCTCCAAAACAGGCGCAATAAGTACGGCATGGTGCGCAGCGACAAAACGTCCTGACTCGATGAAAATATCGGGTTCATGAACCCCTTTTTGGGTTGCGATGTCTTTAAGCAGATAGACAACGTCGTTGGCATACTCGCTTAAGGTATAGTTTTTATGCAGGGTAGTTTTATGTTGAGAGTATTCAACCGCCAAACCGCCGCCTAGATTGATCGCTCGAAGATGGGTTGCGCCCATACGACAGAGTTCTGCGTAAATATTTCCAGCTTCACGAAGCGCTTTTTTCAAAGGGGCAATGTCGGTAATTTGCGATCCGATATGAAAATGAATCATCGTAAATTTTTCAAGCAAATTGGCATCACGAAGCATATTAACCGCTTCTAAAAGCTCGGTGGAGGTTAACCCAAACTTGGAGTTAATACCACCACTTTTCGCCCAAATACCAATGCCAGAGCTGTGCAGACGAATGCGTAGACCAATATTAGGCACACACCCAAAACGATCTTTAGCAATGGAGATGATGCTCTCAAGCTCATTGAGTCCTTCAATGGTAAGCGTGATATTATGCCCCATCTCTGCGGCAATAAACCCTAACGAGATCATCTCATTATCTTTAAAACCATTCACGGTGATCGGAGCATCCGGATTGTTGTACGCCATCGCTAAAATCAGCTCCGCTTTACTACCAGCTTCTAGACCATAGTGATACTTTTGCCCTAAGGTGACAAGGTTTTTGACGAAATTGGGAAATTGATTGACCTTAAGAGGGTACACCGCACTAAAGTTACCTTCGTATCCAAACTCTTTTTTTGCATCAGCAAAACTTTTGTAAATCATACGGATCTGTTTTTGAATCAGATGCGGGAATCGAAGTAAAATAGGACCACGGATACCATCTCGTCGTATCTCTTGAATGATTTCTATCAAAGAAGGCTCACAGCCTGTGTTCACTTTTACCTTACCGTCTTCGATAAAAAAGTTATCGTTTCCCCATGTTTTGATTCCATAGTCCAATGTTTTGCTCCTTAAAAATGCGACAAATTGATAATTTTTTCTTCTTTACTCTCTAAATCTTTAATCCAAACACTCTGCTTCGCAAGCTCGTCTTCACCGATACATACACAAAATTTTACATACAATTTATCGGCCGCTTTAAGATGATTTTGGAGTGACTTTGACGCATACGAGGTTAAAACTTTCTCGGTTTTACGTTTTTCATCAACCAGCTTAAAGACGATCTCTTTCGCCCCATCGCAAAGTGCTGCAATATAGTAGCCTTCACGACTACTTTCTGGCATCTTAACCAGTTCCATCAATCGCTCAATGCCCATCGCAAAGCCAACAGCAGGCGTAGCCTTGCCATCTAAAAACTCAACCAAACGATCATATCGTCCGCCACCAGCGATGGCACTTTGCGCACCAATTTCGGAACTTACAAATTCAAACGCCGTTTTGGAGTAATAATCAAGCCCACGAACCAACTTTGGATTGACCACGTAAGCGACGCCAAACTGGTCTAGAATTGACTTTAATGTTGTAAAATCCTCTTTACATGTAACGCATAAATGATCAATGATCAATGGTGCATCCGCAAGCAACACTTTGCAGTGTTCGTTTTTACAATCCAGCACGCGAATCGGATTGGTCAGTTTTCGTCTTTCACAATCTTCACATAACCCTTCACGCGTCTCTAAAAATTTAACCAGTGTCGTGCGGTACTGAGGCATACACGAAGGACATCCCAAAGAGTTGATTTCCAGCGTAAACCCAATGCCAAGCGCTTCAAACATCGCCTTAAGCATCAAAATAATCGTTGCATCTTCTCTGACATCGCTTTCGCCAAAACTCTCCGCACCAAATTGGTGAAATTGTCGCAAGCGTCCTTTTTGAGGCCTTTCATAGCGAAACATCGGACCATGGTAGAAGAAGCGTCTTTTTTCGCCCGCTTTGTCGTATTTTTGCTGAATAAACGCTCTTACAACTCCAGCTGTGCCTTCAGGGCGCAAACAGACGTCGTTTTCACCTTTGTCAATAAACTGATACATCTCTTTACCGACAATATCACTGCTCTCACCCACACTGCGTTTAAAAAGTGCGGTCTCTTCTAAAATAGGCGTCTCGACAAACGAAAAGCCATACTGCTCCGCAATGCGTGAACAGGTTTTAATCATATAAAGATAGGTTTCACTGTGTGGCGAGAGGGTATCTTTCATTCCACGTAAAGCATTAATCATTTAAAAAATCCTCAATCTGTTTATAAATCGTCTCAATTTCGTGTGAAGCATCGACTTCCAAGACCTGAATCGGCAAGGTTTTAACAACGCGACGCATTATATCTTGAATCCGTAACAAATAGCTTACACCGCGCTCTTCAATTGCATCCTGCTCTTTTGCGCCCATGCGTTCACTCATCAGCGTCTTGTTTGTGAGAAAAAGTACGATTTTTTCAGGGTAAGACTCTTGCAGGGCTAAGCGGTTCATCGCAAGCAATAACTCGCCATCCACCTCTGCATGATTGGCACACGCATACGCGATCCCCGATAAAAAGCCACGATCGCTGATGACCAAGCGCTCATTGCGCGCAGGTTTGACAACACTATCGTAATGCAGTGCTCGATCGGCTAAAAACAAAAAAAGCTCTGCATTAAAAGAGCTTTTCAGCGCTCCACCCAACAACATTTCACGAAAATTCAAGCCTGTGGGCGTTCCACCAGGCTCTTTGGTCGCTAAAACTGTTTTATTGCGCTTGGCAAAAAGTGCCACTTGGGTACTTTTACCCGTCGTATCAATGCCTTCAAAAATCACATACATGTAAATCTACTTTGTAAATAAGGTAAAACCATAGGAGGGACTAAATGCGCAACATTCCCGCCATGTTTTGCGATGGAGCGTACCACAGAGGAGCTAATAAACGCATTTTTCAGACTGGGCATCAAATAAACCGTCTCAATTTCACTCCACAACGAGGCATTGGCATAGCCCATTTGGAGCTCAAACTCAAAATCACTCACAGCACGTAGTCCTCGTATCATCACGCGAATATCTTTCTCTTTTGAAAAACTGACCAAAAGGTTATCAAAGGGTTCAACTTCCACACCTTGCATATCTTTAATGGCGGCTTGCACCATCTCAACACGTGTGTTTATGTCAAAAACGGGACGTTTCTCTTCGGAAAGCGCTACAGCAACCAAGACTTTGTCGAAAAGCTTTTGCGCACGCTTGATGACATCCATATGCCCATTGGTGATAGGATCAAAAGTTCCTGGGTATATCGCGACTCTCATGCTCCCTCCCAACGTTGAAACAGGTTGTGTTCAATCCCTAAAAGATCAAACCATTTGCCAATCAAGAAATTTTCCATCGCTTCAAGGCTTGACGCCTTGGCATAATAACCCAAAATTGGAGGTGCAATATGTATACCAAGCATGGAGAGTTTGAGCATATTTTCCAAAGCAATCGCTGAAAAAGGCATTTCGCGAGGAGCCAAAAGAAGAAGGCGCTTCTCTTTAATCATCACCGAAGCAGTACGCGTAAGAAGATTGTCGGCAATGCCGTGTGTTATTTTAGCCAGCGTATTCATGCTGCACGGGATAATCGCCATAGCGTCTGTTTGAAACGAACCCGAAGCGGTGATGGCTCCGATATTTTCATCATCCAGTACAAAAGTATTGGCTTCTTTTGCGAGCACGATTTTGGCATGATCGGAGATAATAACGTACTTTTCAATGTTACTTGGAAGTGCCTTGATAAAGGCAAGCCCAAGCTCTACTCCACTGGCACCGCTAATGCCGACAATGATGCGTTTCATTCGAGGATAATCACTTCATGATGTGAAAGAATTTTTGCACTCAAAATTTTGCCTTGTTCTGTTTTAATTTTGACAACATCACCGATATTGCCGTCTTCCAAAAGGGTAGCTTGCACTTCTATAACCAAACCTTCCTCTTTGAGTAGCGCTTTAATACTCGCTTTTTTACTCACCATTTTTTTAACATCCAAATGAAAATCCGTCAAAATCTGACCCTCTTTAACACCGTTTTTGATCATACTATTGTGAGGTATTTCATTGGTAATCACACGTGTTGGAAGGGCATCTAAACTCTCCCAAACACTCTCGTAGTCATTGTTTGTGAGGATTTTACCGTTAAGCAAATTACGTTTTGCTTTAAACACCATCACCTTCGCATTCATCTCATAGGCAAAATAGAGCTTTTTATCCCGATCACCTACTTTAAAAATAGCCACAAAAGAGCCACTGTTTTTCTTAAGCATCGCCTCAGAGATCACAATATCAACAAGCTCATAGCGTTTAAAATCGGCAGGTAAAGAGGTTTTAATGGAGATACGCGGTTTTTCATCAATCATCACCAAAGGAGACGCTTCTTGAAATTTTTTTAAAAAGAGTTCAGTCATTGCATCCGCTTTGCCCATAAGAGAACAATTACGCCTAAAAATCACCACACCATCACTGCTATCGATGATGGTGACATTGCGATCACTAAAAGCTACACGCAGGGTACTGGTAGGAACGGTATACTGCACGCGTTCTTTGGGAATGGTGACAATAATGGGATCATCGCTGCTTTGATAGCCAAAAAAAGAGGCTCTAAGCGCATCTTCTTCAATGCAATAGGTTTTATCAATATAAAGAGGCTGTGAAAAAAGTGAGGTGATAAAAAGAAGTAGGATTAAAATGGAGCGGGAAACGAGGTTCGAACTCGCGACCCCGACCTTGGCAAGGTCGTGCTCTACCACTGAGCTATTCCCGCAAAACGGACGGAATTCTACCAAAAAAAACCCTTTGTGTCAATCTATTTTGAAATAATTGTAGCACAAATAGATTTTAAAGGGCTTAGAAGAGCTTTTTAGACCTTGAAAATCGTAATTTCTTGCTCCAACTCTTCGGTTGAGAGATTTAAACTGCTGGAAACTCCCATCAATTCATCGGCAATCTTTTTATTTTCGTGCGCAAGTCCTGTCGCTTCTTCAACCCCTTGCGTAAGATGGTCGATCTCTTTGGTGATACTTAACGTTTTTTCATAGGCAATATTCGTGATTTCTAGGCTTTTGGCTGTTTTTTCTTTGGTTTCATTTGCCAATGTCGAAATTTTGATAGCATTTTCATTCAGATCAACCACTTTTTGGCTGTTCTCTTTGATATTATCGCTTGCACTTGAGACACTTTGAATCACCACACTGATAGTTACATCGATCTCTGAGAGTGATTTTTGGGTTCGCTCAGCCAGCTTTCGCACTTCATCAGCAACCACCGCAAACCCACGTCCATGCTCACCCGCTCGGGCTGCTTCAATGGCGGCATTGAGGGCTAGTAAATTGGTCTGATCGGCGATATCTTTGATCATCTCCAACACAGAGCGAATTTGGCGTGTCTGCTCGGAGAGGTCGTGCATTTGGGTTGAGATATGCTGTTCATCTTGGCTCACTTGATTAATACTTTCAACAATAGAATCAAGGGTTTCAATCATTTGATCCAACATCGCATAATCCTCTTTCATATACGCAGCAGAGGTTTCAGAGATGTCGCGAGACTCTTGCAACTCTTGGTTGATTTTTGACGTCAATTTTTTAACATTATCCACTATACGATCTTGATTTTGAGCAACACTGGTGATGGTCTGCGCAAACGTTTGCATGCTTTTATTGGTTTGAGAATTGGCTGCCATCGTCCTTTTTGCTTTAATCAATGCTTGCTGAAGTGTGAAGAGTAGGGTATTGAGATTTTCGCTGATATGTCCTATCTCATCTTTATTTGAAATCTCGATAGGGCGATTGAGTGCCAAATCTTTTGTAATGTCTGAGAGATGATCCCCAATACGAGCAATACGTTTGACAATGTAACGCGTAATGGAGAGTAAAAGTGTGGATGTGATCACTAAAACAAGCGAAGAGATCACGATGACCAAATAGAGATTACTATTGAGTTTTGCACCAATTTGCAGGCTAATATCTTTCACCCGTTGTGTTGTAAAGTGTGAAATATTATCAAAACGTTGGGAAATATACTTACAATCTGTCTCGATTTCAACCGCCATATCACCGATATCTTCACGATTGTCTTTGACATAAAGTTCATGAATACGTTTAAATTTGAGAGCAATTTTTTGGTTATAGCGTTCATACGCCTCGTGAAGATTTTGTTTCAGTGTTGGCTCAGCGTAAAAATCACTCACAAGCGCTTTTTCAAAAAACTCTTTGAGCTCTTTTTCAATTATTGGAAGATGATCTTTTGCTTGCCCTGTAGGTAAAAATTCACTCGTGACATAAATGAGGTCATTTAAAATCATATCAAAGGTATTGCGCGCGAGTGCAATTTCACTATCGGGAATGACATTTTTTTGATAAATAGTTTCCAGTGAATTTTTACCAATCAGACTGGAATTGATACTGATATACGAGAGAATAATTAAACCAAGAACCGTTACAATCGAGATAAAAAGAAGCTTTGTGGAAATCTTTATTTCGTTAAACATTACATACCTTTACCAGAGCACTTTCAGATTTTGTGTAGCAAATAGTATCCAAAAAAGATTCATAAGGTCAAGTTTTTTAAACTAACTAAAAATAAGTCATATTTAATCGTAACCTATATTCCTAAAATACGAAAATAGCAATCGGTGCATTTTCGCCAACACTGCCAATACTTTCGTCACTGATCCATAACGCATTGCTCTGAACAAGGGGCTTTACCATGCCTGAGCCATATTTATTAGCGCCAAATACGTGAAATTTTCCATCCAAATAGGTTCCTAAAACAAGATTAACACGACCCGATTTGACTTTAAAAGGCTCAGCATTTTGTGCATACATGGGTTCGAAGTTAAACTTTTTTTGACCTTGAAGTTTCTTCAGTAAAGGGATCAGAAACAAAAAGGCATTGACATACGCAGCCAGAGGATTTCCTGGCATGGAAGCGACAATGGTTTTACCCATTTTACCCATCATTGTGGGTTTTCCAGGTTTGATGTTGATGCCATGAAACGAAGCTTCAAAGCCATTTTTCAAAAGAGCTCGCTCCACAAAGTCAGCCTCGCCTCTGCTCACACCGCCACTGGTAACAAGTACATCGTACTGTTTCATGCGCGCAAAATAGTCCGTCGCAGCGTCTAAATGATCGGGAATAACGCCACAATAATGCGCCACAAAGCCGTGTTCTGCCAAAAGCGCAATTAATGAGAGTGCATTAATGTCATAAATTTCATCTTCAGTGGCATTTTCCCAAGGCGATTTGAGTTCATCGCCCGTTGAAAAAACGGCAATGGAAAGCTTTTTATAGACTTCCACCATGCTAATGCCTTGCGATGCAAGCAGAGCAATATCACGCGACGTTAAGCAGGTGCCTTCGCTGAGCAAAGAAGCGCCCACGCGCTCTTCTTCCCCCTTGAGACGAAGCGCGTTACCTTTTTTCACATTGGGGGAGAGAACAATGTTGCGATCATCGTACGAAAGACAATCCTCAAAAGGGATGATCGTATCAGCATCACTTGGAACTTTCGCACCCGTCATGATTTTATAGCACTCATTGGTACTCAAACATGGCTCAACCACACTACCTGCCAAAATCGTTGTTTTAATAGCAAGTTCGCTTAAACCTTCTTGGTACTTAAAGGCAAACCCATCCAAGGCAGCATTGTTGTAAGAGGGGAGATTTTTCTTACATGTAATCTCACACGCAAGAGTACGACCTAGTGCTTCAAAGACACTGACCCACTCGTGATGGGGCTTTGTGCGAGCAAGATTTTCACTTAAGCGCATCGCCTCATCAAAACTAACTACGTGCTCATTGCCCATGGTTTACTCCTCAAGCCTTTCGATGTGCGCACCGAGTTTGGAGAATTTACCTTCCAAATCTTCATACCCACGATCAAGGTGATAAATTCTGTGAATTTTTGTCGTTCCATCCGCCACGAGTGCCGCTAAAATAAGCGCTGAACTTGCGCGAAGATCGGTTGCCATGACATCAGCGGCATTCAGTTTTGCTTTTCCCTCAACGGTTGCACTGTGCCCTTTAAGCTTGATGTTCGCACCCATACGCGAAAGCTCACTGACGTGCATAAAGCGGTTTTCAAACAGACGCTCATCGATGATGCTCGTTCCTTTTGCTTGGGTGCACAGTGCCATAAATTGCGCTTGAAGATCGGTTGGAAAGCCTGGGTATTCGGAAGTTTCAATATCAGAAGGGGTGATTTTTTCCGCAGGATGAAGGGTGAGCGTATCGTCTTTTTCATCGATTTTAAAGCCCATTTGTTCTAATTTCAAGATCACCGCGTCCAAATGGCGTGGATTGACATTTTTAAGGGTAATTTTTGACTTCGTAATCGCACCCGCACACAAGTACGTTCCCGCTTCAATGCGATCAGGAATGACACTAAAATCAGGAATGTCCAACAGTGTACCACCACTACCTTTGATGATCAGCTTTGATGTACCAATGCCTTCGATGCCAACCCCAGCTTCGGCTAATACTTCGCATACTTGAACCACTTCGGGCTCTTTCGCGACATTGACAAGCGTGGTCGTTCCATGCGCCAAGGCTGCTGCCATGATGATATTTTCACTGCCCGTTACGGTGACTTTATCAAAAATGATCGTAGCACCTTTGAGCCCTTTGGGCGCTTTGGCTAAAACATACCCTTGCTTAATCTCGATCTCCGCACCCATTTGCTCCAACGCTTTTAAGTGCAGATCGATCGGTCGCTGACCAATGGCACAGCCTCCTGGCAAAGAGACTTCGCAGTGTCCAAAACGTGCTAAAAGTGGTCCAAGTGTTAAGATGGAAGCGCGCATTTTACGCACGATGTCATAGTTTGCACATGCAGAATTGACCGTTGTGGCATTGACTTCTACCACATTTTTATCTTTACATGTAAAGCTTGCACCTAAATTGGTAAGCAGTTGTAAAAGTGTTTTGACATCGGCAACTTGAGGCATATTTGAAATCGTAATCGTTCGTTTTGAGAGGAGGGTTAACGCTAAAAGGGGCAGTGCGGCATTTTTGGCTCCTGAGATGAGAACCGTCCCGCTAAGTTTTTGTTTCCCTTTGATCGCTAAATAATACATCATTTATCTGTTCCTTTTTAAAAATTAAAGTATTGTAGTTAAAAAATGATTAAATTTTCTATGAATTTGGGTAGAATTTGAATTACTATGATTGTGAGGAATTTGGATGCTTTTAGAACAGTTTTTGCATGAAACGCGCTATCTCTCTATCGCTCACCTCTATTTTGGTGAAGAAAAGCTCACCATCTTGAGTCGTGCCAAAAAAGAACATGCTTCCTTTCAATCGTTTGATCTTGCAAAAGATCTTAAGACCATTCCCACAGCCGACATACTTTTTATCGAAATAGGCGAGAGTAGTAAAGACAAACTCAAACTGCTTGTCAGTCTTTTTGCCAAACATAAACCGATTATTGCCTATATTTTCGCCGATGATGTGGAAAACAGACTTTTACTTAAATTTGCACTGCACTTTGGCATCACCGATGTTTTACCTCTAAAAAATGAAGAAAATCTCCTCTTTTCCATCTTCTCAAAAAATGCTAATAAACTCGATGACAAACTCTACACGTTCCAAAAAATCGAACTGGAAAAAAAGATAGAACACTTTTTTCCTTTTCTCGTCTTTCAAGGCGAAACGCTCACCTACGCCAACGCCAAAGCAAAAATGCTTTACGAGACCAATGATCTTGCCGCTCTTCAAGCCAAAATAAACCGTGATGAAGAGCTTTGTGAGGCACTCAAAGCAGATGAAGATGCGCAAGGAAACATTATCATTGAAACGGCTTCGGCAGAAAAAGAGGTCTATCTCTGCGTCATCAAATCGTTTCCGCAAAGCCGTGAGAAGATCGTAACGCTCATCAATTACGATCCTGAAAGTGAGACCAAGAATTGCTCGTCCATTTTAAACCGTTTTGATTTTGTCGACAAACTTAAAGACCGTTTGGCGCAACAAAGTGTGACAAAAGCGCCTATTTCGCTGGTCTTTATCAACATCTCAAACCTTGATAAACTGAGCAAAACCTTCACGAGCACCACACTTTACGATGCGTTTAAAAACTTGATGCTCAAACTGTTTCAACTCAAAGAAGAGGATCAAGATGTCATTCAATGGAGCCCCAATCTCTACATTTTAATGGGCGAAGAGCGAAGTTTTGAGCATGCGTGTGAACAGACAAAGCATCTGCAACAAGAGCTGATTCGCGCTACCATCAATGAAAAAATCACACCGATTATCTTAAGCTCCGCTTTTCATGTTGAATCCGATGATCTTAATGTTGTCATCGACTATATTGAAAAGATCAACACTAAAACGCTTCTGCCACACGACATCGCCACGATCAAGTATTTTGAGTTGGAATACTTGGATAATGTCATCGAAGAGCAAGAGCAGATCACGTACCTTATGCACAATTGTGTCAATAACAAAATTCCAATCAAACTGCTCAATATCTACAAAGGACTTTGCATCAACACAACGTCATATATTCAAAAAATGGCAGATGAGAGCTATCAGATGAGTTGTGAAAACCTCCAAGGTTACGCGATGCAGATCGAAAAAGAGACGGTTTTGCAAGCGCCAAACTTCCCAAAAGACATCAAAGCCGAGGTCTCGTTGGTGGACATTAAACGCTCGTTTGTGGTCATTAAAAACCTCTCATTTATGCGAAGTAGTGCCAACAGCAGACAACACACACGCGTTCAAACCAGCATCCGCACACCCGTACTCATCAAATACGCTCAACGCTCATCCGCCCAAGGCGATATTCTTGATATTTCTGTCAATTCTATTGCAATGAAAGTTGGTAAATCGTTCCGCGAAGAGGAGATGCTGAACCAAAAAGTACGCCTCAATTTTTCCCTGCCCAACGAAGAGGGTGAAAATGGTTACGTCATCATGGACATTGAAGCGAAAGTAACCTACATTTCACAAAAAGACGACGCCACGAAAATCGTCGTCTTACTTGAAAACCTTCCAAAACCGTATGATGACTACTTGCTTCGTTACATGTACAACCGCCAAAAAGAGCTGATTTTTGAGATCAAAAAGGCGACCAAAGCATATAATTAGCCTTTACATGTAAAGCAAGAAAAACCGTTAGTCGGTTTTCTTTTCTATGTATTTAGCGCCATCATTGACCTTTTCTTTGCTCCACTGAGCACCATCAGACGTGTCTTGTTTGACACCACGCCACGTCTCACAACCAGTCGCCATAAATGCTACAAAAAGAAGCATTAGAAAGATTAAACTTTTTTTCATTTTAGTTCCTTTTTACTTTTTAAAGAAAAGATAGATGCCAACCACAAAACTGACAGCACCAAAAATATAATAGGTCATGACTTTATCGGTATCGGCACCTGTCACAGCTTGGGTTACTTGCGAACCGATAGAACCAGACATCTGAAATCCCCATACGGCAAAACCAATCCCTAGAACGACTAGAATAAGACCAATGATTTTGCTCGAAGCGCCAAAATTTGTTTGCATCGTAAACTCCTGTATTTGAAAGAGCTGAAATGGTGTAGGCATTGCAGGTAACTATACTATACATCAATATTTCTTGTTAGGTAATAAGAAATGCAAAACCATTATTTACCCAAGAATTTTTACATGTAAAGACTCTTCGTGTAAAAAGTTTACATGTAAAATAAATCGTTCATCTTTCTGTCGAAAAATTAATAAAAATTATGAAATCAATAATTTTTAATATATAATCAAAAAAGTTATTAAAATATCACACTAGGGGGCTAGAATGAGAAAAGTATGGATGTCAATGGGATTACTCACAAGTATGTACGCGATCCCGCCTTGCGAATATGACATGGAGCAAGTGTGCATGTATCTGTACAAAGGGCCTATGAGCGCAGAGGTAAACGTTATTAATATGACACAAAAAAAAGTAGTCGTTCAAGCCGAGGCGAAGCTTGATAAAACCTATCGAAAAATAGACAACCTTGTCTTAGCACCCAATCAAACCATGACACTGATAAAAACAAGATACGACAACTCTTCAACAAAACCAAGTTATATTTCGAGAAAATTTTCGTTTAAATACATGAACTAAAATGATCGCCTAAAAGGGTCAATGAAAGGCTTTATGCGTTATACATTAGATCCGTTACACCTTTACATGTAAAGCCTCAGATTCTTACCTCATTCTTTACATGTAAACGGTGTAACTTTAGAGCTTTTTACCAGTAACCAAGAACTTTCCACCAAAGACCACCTACAAATGTCCAAATAAACATATTGACTACGCTCATAATAAATCCCATCTTCCACCACTCTTGTAGCGTGGTATATCCTGAGCCAAATACAATAGGTGATGTACCTGTCGCATAGTGCGTTAATGTCATCATGATTGAGGAAGCGCCTATTAATGAAAACGCTAAAAAGAGTGGAGGAGCTCCAAGAGCAATTCCTGCTGCAAAAAATGCTCCAAACATGGCTGTTACATGCGCTGTCGTGCTTGCGAAGAAATAGTGCGCATATAAATACACGGTTACCAAGACAAATACCGCCAATTCCCACCCCATTCCAAAACTAGCAATGCTCGTCTCGATCAACCCTGAAAACCATTTAATTAAGCCTAATTTTTGAAGATACGATGCCATCATAACCAAAGCCGCAAACCACGTAATAGTATCCCATGCTACTTTTTCTTTTAAAACATCTTCCCACGTTAAGACTTGTGTCACCAGAAGAATGGCTAAACCAAGAAAAGCAACGGCGGTAGGGTCAACTTCAAAAGCTTTTCCAAAAATCGTTGCAGGAATATTTGCCCAAAGAAAGAGAAGTAAAGCAAACACACTGATCATAATCTTCTCTGAACGTTTCATAGGACCCATTTCCGCTAACTTTTCCCTAGCAAACACTGGCGCACTAGGAGTTTCTAGAATTTCGGGCGGATAAAAGAACTTTACAACAAACGGAACAAGCGCAATACACACTAACCCAGGAATTAATCCTCCAATCGCCCATTGAGCCCATGTGATATTAATTTTTGAGTTTGTCGCCTCGGCTATAAATTTGACGATCAAGGGATTGGGCGCCGTTGCTGTAATAAACATCGCCGACGTAATAGGATTGATATGATAACTGACAAGTGCTAGATACTTGCCAATTTTATTGGAGGTACCATCCTCAGGCGATGAATTAAAACTGGTCGCGATAGATTTCATAATAGGATGAATAATTCCTCCTCCACGCGCCGTATTGCTAGGCGTTACGGGAGCAATAATGAGTTCAGAAATAGCCAATGAATAGACAATACCAACTGTTTTTTTACCAAAGATTGAAATAAAATAATAACCAATTCTATTGCCCAATCCTGTCTTCACTAAACCACGAGAGATAATAATAGAGATGCCTATTAACCAAATAAGAGAATTAGAAAAGCCGCTAAGCGCATCACTCATGGCAATGGACGGCTTTGGATTTGTCACTCCCGTAATGGCAACTAAGGTAATAGCAATAATGGCTATAGAACCAATAGGCATTGCTTTGCCTATAATCGCAACAATTGTGCCAACAAACAAAGCCAGTAAATGCCATGCTCCAGGGGAAACACCCGTTGGAACCGAAATCCCAAACCATATCACAAGTGTAATCGCTATAGCAATCACACTGGATATTAATCTTATTTGATTCTCCATGAAATAGACCACCTTTGACGAAGATTGATTAAAACTCTTTACATTATATTACGAAATGCTTGCAAAATTTCATTAATTTTAAAAGAATTAAGAGAAATAATGAAAATAATGTGAGGCTACTTTTATGCTTTACATGTAAAGCATTTTGAAAGAGAAACTAAAAGTTATTTAAAGTAGCCTCGTCCCAATTTATCCTTTGTGACTTCTGAAACCGCTTGTTGCTTTGCGGAAGACTTTGCGATTTGTTCTTTGATATAGTTTGCATTTGCCATACTCTATTTCTCCTTTGTGGTGTTGTTAGTTTGTTGATTTTCTAAAAGCACTTTGCCGTAATCTAACGTCATATTTTCATAGCGTGAAGGACCTGAACCAAAGCGGGTATCGTATCCGCCTACGAGTGTGTAACCACAATACTTCTCAAAGGTATATTTCATAGCCTCTGCAGATATATGCCTTTCTAAGTATCTCTTGTCTAAATTATCAATTAAGAGTGAAGCGGTGTTGTCCGCCATTGCTTTAAGCTCTTGACGCAAGGCAATGTAGTGTAAAACATACGGATGGGTGCAAGAAAGCTCTTTTGAGGAAAACTTTGAAGCCAATGCTCCTCCTTGCAGCATCGTTATCATGGCAGCAATGCGTGTGGCTTCAAGGCTAGAATGCTGTTTGAGCTCTTTTTGCATCAAGGGGGAGGTTTCCCATTTACTTGCTAAAGCATTTAAGGCTTCATAAGCCGTGGTGGCAATGTAGTAGGACTTTTGGTTTACGAGCCAGAGGTTGTCATACATTGCACGAAACATTTTTTTCTCTTTTTCCGCCCTTGCTGGATCATGTGTTTTTGCATTAAGCACAACAAGTTGGTCTTGACTATACACCATCGGCTTATGGGCGATTACCTCTTCGGCTTCAGGGGTGACAAAGATGGATGAGGGAACTTTTTCGTGGTTATACATCTCATCAAGGTAGAGTGCTGCTAAGGGTAAGTCTCTTAGGGCATGGTGTTCACGGATGTTTTTATCGCTGAAGTTATCGTTATGGACTGCTTTGATAAACTCCCAAGTAAAGGTTGCCACGGCTCCTTCTTTACGCAAGAAGGGATTGGTATTGCTCTCATAAAGATAGTGAGGCATGGAAAAACCTCTTGCATGAGGATAGACAAACCAATGGTACCGCCATAAAGCCAACTCTCCATCTTCTTGTGGAATGAGCGGTGTCGCCATAGCATACAAGATACGCTGAGGGTACACAAGCCAGTAGGTTATGGGATTATTAGGAGAGAGAAATGCTCGGTAGAGCGCTACAACATTGCCTGCGGCGTAGTAACATTTGGCGTTGGGGTATGCACTCTCTTTAGGGCTTATCCACTCATAACACTGTTGGAAGTAAAAAAAGGAGTTAAACCCCACTAAAAACAAGAAGAGACGTTTTGTCCAAGGGTTTTTCAGTGAAACCTTAGGAATCTCTTTTTGAATAAAAGGACGACAACATCCAAGTATAAATGCTACGATATAAAACCCAAAAAGACCAAGAATGAGGCTAAATATCACAACTACTAACCATGCAAAACCCAAATGAAAAATGATCATCTTTTTCTTCCCTCTCATATAGTTTTACATGTAAAGCAAGTTCTTAAAATTTTCTGTGAATGTTTTGAATAAATTATTGTAGCAAAATTATGAAAAGAAGAAAGGAAAATCCCTTTTAAAGATGGTTAATAATACTCGCGTTATACGCTGCGCCAAAGCCATTATCGATGTTAACAACACTGACACCACTCGCACAGCTGTTGAGCATGGAAAGTAGGGCTGCTATGCCTCCAAAGCTGGCGCCATAGCCGACACTGGTGGGAACAGCGATGACGGGTTTGTCGACTAAGCCTCCGATGACGCTGGCAAGGGCTCCTTCCATGCCTGCGATGACGATGACCACTTTAGCGTTTTGGATAACCTCCAGATGCGCGAACAAGCGGTGAATCCCTGCCACGCCCACATCGACCACTTTTTTGACGTGATTGCCCAAGATGCGCGCCGTCTCGTAGGCTTCTTCCACCACGTAAAGATCGGACGTTCCTGCCGCGACAATCGCGATGTAACTCGAAGGTGGTGTTGTAATCTCTCGCTCGATGGTGATGGTTCGACCCATCACGTTGTATTTGGCTTCAGGTGCGATGCTTTGAACGGCTTGATACGCCGCTTCATTGGCGCGGGTGATGAGAATGTTATTGTCTCTATCGAGCAGTTTTTGGGTAATTTGAGCGATCTGATCAGGCGTTTTACGCTCGCCGTAAATCACTTCGGGATAGCCCAAACGAACCCCTCGATGATGGTCGATTTTGGCAAAGTCTAACTCTTCAAAAGGTTGTGCTTTGATCTTTTGGAGTGCTTCAGCAACGCTCACTTCACCATTTTGAACGGCTTCTAAAAGCTTTTCAATGCTTTGACCACACATGTTTAGGCGCCCAAACTGAGGGATTCTGCGACAGAATTGTGTCGGTAACCTTCAAGATCAAGCGTTACATGTAAAAATCCCAGCGACTTGAAATAAGCACACATTTCGCTCAATCGTTGGTCTTTTAGAAGATGAATTGCATGCGATTGTGGCATTTCAATCCTTGCTAACCCTTCTTCATAGCGCACGCGTATGTTGCCATAACCTTGCTCTATCATGTATCCCTCAGCCATTCCTACCATGCCCAGTGCTGTTTCATCGATGGTTTTGCCATACGGAAACCGCGTCAACAAGCACGCATAGGAGGGTTTATCCCATGTGGAGAGCTCCATATCTTTGGAAAGGGCGCGTATCTCATCTTTGGTCAGCCCCGCATCGAGAAGGGGTGTTTTGATGCCAAGCTCGCCCAGAGCCGCACGACCAGGTCGGTACTCTTTGGTGTCATCGACATTGCTCCCTTCGGCTACGGCGCTGAAACCTTTTTGGTTCGCGACTTCAAGTAAAGAGGAGAAGAGGGCGTGTTTGCAGAGGTAACATCGGTTTTTTGGGTTCTCACGAATCGCTTCGATCCAAGGTTTAACAACGACTTCATGACGTGCACCGATCTCATCGGCGATGCAAATCGCATCTTTGACTTCCCAATCCGCAATGTAGGGTGTTGAAGCCGTAATACCGATGGCTTTTTCACCCAAAACATCATGCGCCGCTTTGAGCAAAAAGCTGCTGTCAACACCACCCGAAAAGGCGACCATAAGGCTGTCGTAAGAGCCGATAATTTCCACTAAACGTTCGTATTTTTTATACATTTTCTTTTCCCATCGCTAAAGTGACACTCTCATAGACCAATGCTATGGAGACATTATACTCACGTGCGGCTTTTTTGCACTCTTCGTATTCGGCTTTGTATTTCACGCGTTTCCCCTCAAAATAGGCACATTTGACGCTAATTTCACCGTAAGGCGTTTTTACATGTAAAACGTTACGATCCAACGCAATTTTTTGAACCAACGAGCGTCTAAGCCCAATAGAGGTTGTCTCCGAAAAGATAATGCACTTCGCCTCAGCTTCTTTGTCCAGACCGACTAAGACGCTGAGCTTCACACCCAAACGGTTTTTCTTGGTCGTAATGGCAGTCGTGTAGACATCTTTCACACCCGTTTCAAACAGTCGCTCTTGTACAAAAGAGAGTATTTCAGGACTCATATCGTCGATATTTGTCTCTAAAATAACCTCTTCGTCCACGCGCTCATCTTCCTCTCCCAAATAGACACGCAAAATATTGGGAATACTAAAATCTTTATGCCCAATGCCATACCCAATCTTCTCAATCACCAAAGAGGGCTTAGCTTCATACACATCGACATTGGCTTTGAGAATGGCCGCACCCGTGGGCGTTGTTGTCTCAAAAGGGACGCGATTTAAGGTAACAGGAATATTTTGAAGAATTTCCACTGTCGCAGGAGCAGGAACAGGAAGTGTGCCGTGCGCGCAGGTGACAAACCCACCGCCTAGCTCAATTTTAGAAGCGATAATCTTCTTTACATGTAAAGCTTCTAAACAGATGGAAGCTCCCACAATATCGACGATGGAGTCAATCGCACCGACTTCATGGAACCCAATTTCATCAGGTACTTTGCCGTGGATTTTCCCCTCTGCCAAAGCCACTGTCCAAAACATCTTCAAACTTCGCTCTTTGATACTTTGAGCTAGTGTACTCGCGTTGATGATCGCTTCAATACTTTTAAAGGTTCGATGTTCGTGATGATGGGCATGCGTATGCCATGTAGGTGTGAGTTTAACGGTGACTTTCGTTCCGCTAATGCCCATTTTATGGGTTTTTTCAACCACCAATTCAAAGGCAGAATCCAAAGAGAGTTTGGAGAGTTCTTGCCTTAAATGCGCTTCACTGACGCCTAAATCAAGGAGAGCTCCTAGATTCATATCGCCGCTGATGCCGCTAAAGCAGTCGTAGTAGAGAACTCTCATGGTTATCCTTGAACTTAATTACTCACAACTTTTGGAACGGTGATCGAGCCAAAAGGAAGCACGATGATGCTCGCGTTTTCACCTTTTTCTTTAATCGCCTCAGCGAGTGCTACATGTAAATCATGGTAAGGCTTTAGATGCACCGCTTTCATCTCTTCATCGCTGAGTTCACTGACCGCCCAACTTTGCGCCCAAAGGTTGATTTCTGCCATTTTAGCCGCTTTGTGGTAGCCTAGTTTGTAACCGCATTTGATTTTATTGAGCACTTCTTGTGGGCAGTGAGCGGAGCTCATCAACTTAAAGAACCCCTCTTCACCAATACCTGTACGACACTTCGCAACCATGATAAGAATACCTTTGTCATTGAGGGCCAGTTTACCATTATCC
Source organism: Sulfurospirillum halorespirans DSM 13726 (assembly GCF_001723605.1). Taxonomy (NCBI): domain Bacteria; kingdom Pseudomonadati; phylum Campylobacterota; class Epsilonproteobacteria; order Campylobacterales; family Sulfurospirillaceae; genus Sulfurospirillum; species Sulfurospirillum halorespirans. The sequence goes on from NZ_CP017111.1 coordinate 1,634,108, forward strand.
AGTGCTTTTTGAGACTGATAGAGGTCAATGTCCATCGGATAGGGCGCAACAGAGATGACAATGTCCGCTTTTTGAGGGATGTTGACACAAAAAACTTCATCGGCTTTATCAATCGCGGCGTAAAAGGAATCACTTAAATCGCCTGCCGTTACAGCACAAATGTCATGATCGCTGTCCAAAACCGTCATAATCGCAAAGACATCAATATGCGTTAACACGCTCATCGCGTCCATCATATCTTCATGAACGGGATTGCCTTTTAAAGAGAGTGCTTGAGCATTAGGATGAAGCGCTAAGAGGTGATTTTGCTCAATCGTCTCAAATGCTGCAACACCCGGTAAAAACGCTTTTCGTCCCCCCGTATACCCTGCGAAATAGTGCGGCTCTACCGAGCCAATCGCGCAGACTTTTTTCGCTTCGGCGACGATTTTATTGAGGTACATCTCTGTACCGTTGGTTGATTTACCAAGATAAACCATTGCATCCTTGCGTGAATCATGGCTCCAGAGACGATTCTTTACATGTAAATCTTCGTAGATCTCTTTTCCCAAGATAAAATGCCACTCTTCTTCGGTGGGTGCTCTATGACAGCCCGTTGCCACGATAAAATAAATATCTTTCTCTTTAATCTTCGGATAAATACGCGCGAGTACTTTACGTGTTGGAGTAGGGCGTGTGCCATCATTGACGATGAACACAATGCGCTCATTGGTGTCGATAAAATGATCGAAACTCTCTTTACCAAGAGGCTGAACAAGCGCTTCATCAAGTGCTTGATTGTAGTCAATTTTGAGAACACTGTTTGGGTTATAAACACCCACCAGTTGCTTCTCACTAATCTCTAACTCAAATGTTTCATCTTTGCCATAGCCAACACTGACGTTCATTGCGCATCCTTCATTTAGTACTTAATTTTATTTATGTGTTCTCTCAAAAAGTTATATGTGATATTTTATCACCGTTTAGAACTCTAGGAAAACGTTTATCGAAACGAGTGAATCCCAAAAAAATCAAACACGTTTTAATAAAAATTTTCGATCAAAAAAAGATGCGAGAGCCAATTAGCCCTCACATCGTAACGCAAACTGTAACCTAAAATACTTCGTATTGTGCGCGACCAATTTTATAAAGATCAGCACCATACGTATCGTTGATAACGGTTAAAGGAAAGTCAACGACTTCGAGTCTACGAATCGCTTCAGGGCCTAGTTCTGGGTAGGCAATCACTTCAGCACTTTTAATTTGACGCGCAAGAAGTGCGCCCGCACCACCCGTTGCACCAAAATAAATGGCTTTGGAGTTAACACATGCATCAAGAACTTCTTGGCTTCGTTTACCTTTACCGATCATACCTTTAAGACCTTGCTCATTGATGAGTTTTGGAGAGTAGGAGTCCATTCTGTAACTGGTTGTAGGACCAGCACTTCCGATTGGATCGCCTGGTTTTGGAGGGGTTGGTCCAACGAAATAAATCACCGCACCTTTCATGTCAAAAGGAAGGGCTTGACCCGCGTCTAAAAGATCAACCAATTTTTTGTGTGCTGCGTCGCGTGCTGTATAGACAACACCGGTTAAATAAACAATGTCACCTGCTTTGAGTGGTGTAATATCTGCGTCACTAAGTGGTGCTGTTAAATGATATGTTTTGCTCATGGTAGTCTCCTTATAGCTTGATATGCATGTGACGTGAACTGTGGCATTGAACGTTAACGCTCACTGGCAAGCTCGCAATATGGCAAGGGTTTTTCTCGATGTGAACACCAAGAACGGTATTTGTTCCGCCCATACCCATAGCACCGATACCTAAGTTGTTAAGAAGTACCATTAATTCTTCTTCCATTGATTCTAAAACAGGGTCACTGTTTTTGCTTCCGAGCTCTCTAAAAAGAGCATGTTTAGAAGAAATTACCGCTTTTTCAAAGGTTCCACCAATACCAACACCAACGGTGAGTGGAGGACAAGGATTTGGACCCGCATCGGAAATCACTTGTTTAACGTATTCGATGATACCTTTTCTTCCTTTTGCAGGAGGGAATACGGTAGCTCTTGAAACGTTCTCAGAACCGCCACCTTTTGCTGCGTATTCAATGTCTAAGCTATCGCCTTCAACAAGGTCAAAATGGATGATCGCTGGAAGGTTGTAACCGACTTCGTCTTTAAGGTTAGCACGTGTGTCCCAATGACAGGTAGACGCTCTTAAATAACCCTCTTTATACCCTTGTTCTGTTCCCTCGTTGATCGCTTTTTTCAAGCTACCGCCAACCACTTTAACATCTTCGCCGACTTTGACAAAGAAGACGGCTAAGCCTGTATCTTGACACAAAGGTCTCTCTTCATTTTTTGCGATGTCTGCATTTTCCAAAATCTGCTTCAACACCTGTTTACAGACTTCACTTTTCTCATTTTTATAGGCATCTTCCAATGCTTTGTAAGCATCTTTTGGCAAGTTGGTTGCGCTGAAAAGGATCATATCCTTTACACTCTTGACGATCTCTTCGTACTTGATTTCTCTCATTTTACCTCTCCGAAAAAGTTGGTTTTTGGTTAAAACTGATTTTAAGCACTTTACAAAAGTACCAAAAATCAATTTTATCATCTTCTAACCCAAAACAGTGGGTTAGAGGTGCTTGGTTGAGTTTACATTAAAAGGAGAGCACCTCTAGAGATCTTTACATGTAAAGATCTCTAAAAAAGCTTCTGCCCCAAATATCGGGGCAGAAAAGGGATTGTGTTAGATCAAACCGTAAAGTTTTGCAAACAAGAAACCACAACAACATGCAGTCGTTACACCCACAAAGCCTGGTAAGATAAAGCTGTGATTGATAACGAATTTACCGATTTTAGTCGTACCTGCACGATCGAATGCAAGGGCCGCGATGTCGCTTGGGTATGTTGGAAGAATCCAGTAACCATACGCTGCAGCAGCAAACGCAGCGATCATACCTGGTGCTACACCCACCGCAAGAGCGATTGGAACCATAGCTGAAACAGCCGCCGCTTGTGAGTTGATGAGTTTAGAGATAAGGATCAAAACAACCGCATATGCCCATGGATAAACTTTGACAAGATCACCCATGCTTGCTTTAATATCAGCTGTGTGCGCGCCAAACATTGTTGAAGTCATCCAAGCGATACCAAAAACAGCGATAACCGCAGTCATACCTGCTTTAAAGACATCACTCTCAACAACAGTTTTTGATTTAAGATCAGCGACAATATAGATAGCAGCTGCAACGGCTAACATAAACATTTGAATGGCATCAACCATTGAAAGTGGTGTTAATTTACCTTTGATAGTAAAGGTTGGAACCAATGCAGGGAACATACCAAGGATCGCGATAACAGCGATGGTACCAAGGAAAAGCCATACAGAGATGTATTGTTTACGTGTAAAGACTTTATCAAGGAGTGTAGCCGTTGAACCGTAAACGTATTTTTTAGCTTCAGGATCTTTGATAAGCTCTTGGAACTCAGGATCTTTATCCAAGTCTTTACCTCTGTACATACTCACAAAACCAACAACCAAAACACCGATCAATGCTGAAGGCATTGTGATTTGAAGGAGTTGAATAAGACCTAGATCTTGACCGTTTACTAAAGGGTGTCCTTTCATAAGCGCGATCATAGAAACAACCGCAACCGATGCAGGAGAGATCATAATACCCATTTGCGCGGCAATTGTACTTGCTGCCATAGCGCGTTCTGGTCTATTGCCTGTTTTAATAGAAATATCATAAATAATAGGAAGCAATGTATAAACAACGTGTCCTGTACCACAAAGGAAAGTCAAGATAATCGTTGTAAGCGGTGCCAAAACAGTAACATAACGAGGATGTTTTCTGAGTAATTTCTCCGCTTGTTGTAACATAACATCCAAACCACCAGATGCTTGAAGAGCCGCACCCGCACAGACAACGGAAAGCATAACCAACATAACATCAATTGGTGGCTTACCTGGTGCTAAACCAAATCCAAATACAAAGATAATAACACCAACCCCACCAATAAGTCCGAGTGCTATACCACTTTTTCTTGCAGCAAAGAACAAGACGACCAATACTACAAGCAACTGTATCCAAAACATGCTTGACATGAAAACCCCTTTGAGATAATTTTTTATATTTTAACTTTAACTTAGAGCTAAAATATAATTTTCAGATAGCATTATATTCTCCGATTTAGGATATAAATGAGACCTTTTTGCTAATATAACAAAAAAATAAGTCTGGAAACCAATGTTAAACTTAAAAATAATTATTATTTTATTTATTTACAGCTCTTTTTTATTTTCAAATGAAATTCTGCTGCTTCACTCCTACAACAAAGGACTCAAATGGAGTGATGGAATTTCGCGTGGTGTGGAAAATATTATGCAAAAGCATCCGCAATATGAACTTACAACAGAGTATATGGATAGTAAAAAAATAGAATCCGAACATTACTTCGAAGAGCTGCTCGATCTTTATAAAAAGAAATTTAGAAATCGACGCTACAAAGCCGTCATCGTAGCCGATAACTATGCTTATGAATTCGCCCTTAAATATCAGCATGAGCTTTTTCCTAAAACACCGATCATCTTTTGTGGTGTTGAAAACTTTAATCCCAAAGATATTAATGATACGATGAAGCAGTATGTCACGGGTGTTGTAGAGTATAAAGATATACGTAAAAACCTCGAATTGATCTATCAACTCTTTCCTGCCATTAAAATGGTATACATTATAAGCGATGATGCGTACTCTTCCTTGGTGATCAAAGATCAGATAATTGATGAGTCCAATAATTTTCAAGATAAATTCCGTGTCGTATTTGACAATCAGATCGATTTTGATGCAATTGACGCTAAAATTGAAAAACTTCCAAAACACAGCGCCATTTTGTTTACCAGTTTTTATCGAGATATGAATGATAAGTATGTTCCCTATTACAAACTCCAAGCCTTTTTTCAACGCTCGCCTTATCCTATCTTTGCACTTAATCATATCCATGTCGGCGAAGGGGTTATTGGCGGCTATATGGTCAATCCTTATGAACAAGGAATGATTGCTGCTAAAAAAGCGTTTGAGCTGATTAATGGCAAAAAAATCAGCTCACTGCCTGTAGAAATACCCAAAGGGACCTACTTTTTTGATAATAATATTTTGCGAAAATACGCTATTTCGCTTAACGATATTCCTACTCCTGCTGAAGTCCTAAATGGCGTTGAGAGCTTTTACGAAAAACACCGTAAATTTGTGGAGAATGCGTTTGCATTGATGCCCCTGTTGCTTTTGCTGACCACCATTTTGGTTTTAAACATTATCAAACGTATTTCACTGGAAAAAGAGCTTTTGCGCCAGAATAAACTGGACTATGTTCTACTCAACAACATCCAAAGTGCCATTTTTTGGAAAGCAAACGATGGTATTATCTTAGGATGTAATGATCTTTTATGCCATATTTTAGAGCGTGAGAAGATTGATATTATTGGAAAACACGTACGTGACGTGATGCCAACCATTTGCGATGCGGTTCAAGAGGTACCGCTTGATTGTCCAACCAGTGCTGAAATTGAGATGCACATTCCCTATAAAGATAAGATCATTTTCTCTGTTCGCAGAACCTATTATAAGGATGAGAACAACCAAGAAGCGGGCGTTGTCACCATTCTTACAGATATTACCGAGAAAAAGCGCATTGATACCGAGCACAAACGCCATGAGCAGTTTGTTATTCAACGCTCCAAACAATCCGAAGTAGGGGAGATGATCGCCAGCATTGCGCATCAGTGGAAAACGCCGTTGGTTGAGATCTCCGCCATTGCGCAAGAACTCATCTACAAACGTCGCAAAAAACCTTTGGATGAAGAAGATACCCAAAAATTTGTCGATGACATTATGACCCAAGTCAAATACATGTCCAACACCATCGATGATTTTAGACAATTCATCAAACCTTCGTCGATGCAAACCGCCTTTGATGTCAGAGAAGCGATTGATACGCTTTTAACCGTTGTCAACCATAATGTCAAATACAACTATATTACGATCCATATCGTCCAAAAACAGCAAGGAATACTCTTAGCTTTTGGTTACCCTAATGAATTTAAACAGTGCGTTTTAAACATCATTAATAATGCAAAAGATAGTATTGTGAAAAGAAGAGAAACACACAGCATTGATGGTATTATTGACATTGAGCTTGATAGCGACGAAAACAACATCTATCTCTCCATCAGTGATGATGGATGTGGGATTGAAAAAAGCAAACTCGAATCCATTTTTGATCCATTTATGAGCACTAAAGCCAATGGCGATGGCTTTGGACTCTATATGGCGCGTTTGATCATTGAAGATAAAATGGGTGGTAAAATTATCGCTAAACAGAAAAAGAGTGGTGCACAAATTTTTATCACCATTCAAAAAGCTAAAGGAGATGCATGAAACTATTGGTCTTAGAGGACAATGAACGCTTAGCCAATCTGATTGTCGAAGCATTAGAGCAAAAAAAATACCATGTCGATCTTTTTAGCGATGGCAAACTTGCCCTCGAAGCCATCGACAATGGGTATGACTGCTTTATCCTTGACATCAACGTTCCAGGCATGGATGGGCTCAGCCTTCTTAAAGAGATTCGCACGATGGATAATGCCACGCCTGCCATTATCATCAGCGCCAACGTTGAACTCGACACCATCCAAGAAGCGTACAGCAAAGGATGCGATGAATACCTCAAGAAACCGTTTTACATGTACGAATTAGAGACCAAGATAGAGCGGCTCTGTAAACCCAAAATCTGCCTAGTTGCGCTACCCGATGGCTTTACGTATTCTATGGAGCACGAACAGTTAGTTGATGGTAGCGGCGAAGAGGTTAAGCTGGCTAAAAAAGAGATTCTTCTTCTGAATCTCTTTACAAAAAATCTCAATAAAAACATCTCGTTTGAACGCATTGAACAGTATGTTTGGGGTGGAGAGCTAACCACCACAGAGAATATTCGAGCCCTAGTCAAGCGGCTTCGTAAAAAACTTCCTGAAGATACCATTGAAAATCAAGGTGGCATCGGATACCGTCTCAATTATGAACATTAAAGCCTTTTTTGCCACACGCGAACAACTGCTCTACTTATTTGCAGCAGCCGTTCCGATCGCTTTTACTGCATGGAATTCGCTTCTGAATAACTTTGCCATTGAATCCGCGCAATTTGATGGCGAAAAAATCGGTCTGCTTCAAAGCATTCGTGAGGTTCCTGGACTTTTAGCCTTTAGTATCGTCTTTGTTTTGCTCATCTTTCGTCAGCAAAATGCGGCATATCTTTCTCTGTTTCTTCTGGGGCTTGGTACACTTTTGACGGGTTTTTTCCCTACGACACTGGGGCTTTACACCACAACGCTGATTATGTCTGTTGGCTTTCACTACTTAGAAACGCTCAATAACTCGCTCAGTCTGCAATGGATCGACACGAAAAATGCTCCCTCTTTTTTGGGTAAACTCTCAGCCATTCGCTCCTTTATTGGGCTTGCAACATTAGCCACTCTGTATGTGCTGATGAAATTTTTTAATGTCGGCTATGTCGGTATTTACGTGCTCAGCGGTGGCTTGACGATGTTTTTAGCCCTTGTCGCATGGCTGGGATTTGAGCATTTTAAAGACGATGTACTGCAAGAGACCAAACTCTTTATGCGCAAAAAATATTGGATCTTTTACGTGTTAACATTTTTAGCAGGGGCACGTCGTCAGATTGTCGTTGTCTTTGCAGGTTTTTTACTTGTTGAGAAATTTCACTTTACGGTCGAAAACATGGTGCTTTTACTCATTACCAATACCGTGTTAAATATGATTTTCGCCCCTTATGCGGGTAAGCTGATTGAACGTTTTGGTGAAAAACTCTCGTTACGCATCGAATATCTGAGCATTGTTCTCATTTTTATCCTGTATGGTTTGGTACAATCACAAAGTATGGCGGTGTCACTTTACATTTTAGACAATCTCTTTTTTACGATTGCCATCGCCCTGAAGACCTATTTTCAAAAAATAGCCGATCCCAAAGATATTGCGATCACTTCAGGTGTTGGTTTTACGATTAACCATATTGCGGCGGTTTTTCTGCCTTTTACGTTGGGTATCGTTTGGATTTACTCGCACAGCGCAGTCTTTTTCATAGGGGCTGCCATTGCGGTGGTTTCGTTTGTTTTGACATTTTTTATTGCTAAAAAGGAGCAGGGTTGCGTTTACATGTAAGCGAAGATTTTTTACAATTAGAGTACACTAAAGAGCTTAAAAACTACGATGAAGAACGCTATTTTGAAGAAGAGGGCAATGAAGCATTTGATGCACACTCTTTAAAACAGATGCAAATCATGATGACACGCATCGGCGAAGCAATGGAACTTGATGCTTACTCTTTGAAAAAACTTGAGGTTTTTTTGCGCACAGAGCTTCCATTTTTTGCGGTGACACGACGACTCGTTTTTCAATGGGTCACACAGAATTTTTTATATTAATCTCATACAATTTTAATATAATGTTTTATGGGTAAAAGGATAACGATGAAAAAAATTTATTTAATCAGACATGCCAAATCAAGCTGGAAAGATACAATCCTAGATGATTTTGAAAGACCCCTCAATAGTCGCGGTAAACGTGATGTTGTCTTTATGGGAAGACGTTTAAAGATGTTTAATGTCATGCCAGATCTTATCTATGCCAGTCCTGCGAAAAGAGCGGAGAGAACGGCGAAAGAGCTCGCACGTGAGGTTGATTATGATAAGAAAAAAATTAAAAGTGTGGATTCCCTTTATGAAAGCTCATATGAGAAGTATCTTGAGCTGATTCATGCGACCGATGACAAATATGAGTCCATTTTCATCATCGCACACAATCCTACCATCACGGAAGTAGGAGAGCGCCTTAGTGGAGCCATTTTGAGCAATATCCCTACATGCGCAATTGTCTGCATCAGCTTTGATGTGCACAGCTTCAAAGAGATCTGCGAAGAGAGCGGTCACATCCTCTTTTTTGACTACCCCAAAAAACACCTCAAAGATTAAGCGGCTAGAGTCTCTTTTTCAAAAAGAGAATCAACCCAGCCATCGCGACAGCACAACTTGCCATAATCAGCGTTACCAAGCTCGTACCATACGCAATATCACTAAAAGGCAGTCCTTGGCTGTTCATGCCAAAGTAGCCTGCCACAAAATGCAGAGGCAAGAAAATGCCTGAGAGAATCGTCAAAAGGTAGATCGTGCGGTTCATCTTTTCATTGCTACGACTGGTGTAGAAGTTATACAAGTTGTTTAGTTTATCGGTCGCAAGAAGCGCTGAGCGGTTGGTTCGTCCGATGTGTTCGTGAATATCTTGAAAATGAATCGCTAGAAAATCCTCTGCTTTAAGATACGTCTCAATAAATTGACTGAGCACCTCATCGCCCAAGGTGAGTACTCTTTGAATGCGGCTTAGATCTTTTTTATTGGAAAGCCAATAGTGCATAAAGTTTGAAAAATTGGCATTATCGTACAGCGCTTCTTCCATCAGATCAATACTTTCGTGGATCGAAGCAACCAATTTCATGACATGATTGGTCTTTTCATTTAAAAATTCATACACGCGTTGCATCGTCTCAAAATTGACAAATTCAGCTTTTTGTTTATCAAAATAGTAGTACGATTCATGGTCAAACACAAACGCATGCGACTCCATTTTTAGGTGTTTCCCCTCTTTATAGGGAAGCACTAAAATCAAAATATCATACGCAGATTCTTCAATAAAAATAGAAGGATGTGTAGGGTTTTTTATATCCGATAAGTGGAAACTGTCGACTTTTTCAAAAAGATTTTTCATTCCATACCATCCATTGTATCTGCTGCAATTTTAAGACGTTCTTTATCGAAATGGGTATAAATACGTGATGTATTGAGATCCGCATGTCCGAGGGCTTCTTGCACCAAAATCAGGTCGTGATTTTTTTGGTAGAGCAGGGTGGCAAAGGTGTGGCGAAGCATGTGTGCACCGTTTTTCTCTTTGCGAATACCCGCATGAAGCAGCATTTTATCCATGATGTAGCTCACATACGCTTGCGTCAAAGGCTTTCCTGTACGACTTTGAAACAACAGCATACTTTCATTGCTTCGATACCCCATCCACTCTTCCAAATCATGCGCGATGTTTTCTACTTTAACCATCGCTGTTCTGGGTTTATTGCCTTTTCCCCGAATCTGAAAGACGTAATACTCTCCATCTTTGACCATATCTTTCAGCCGCATCCCCAACGCTTCGCTCACACGCATGCCCGTATAAAGGATGAGTTTGATCAAAAGCCTGTTTTTGGCTTGGGCATAAGGCTTAAACTCGGTCTCTTCGATCGCTTTGAAAAAACGGGTAAGTTCCTCTTTGTACATGTGTGCAGGTAGCTTCTCGCCTTTGCGCCCACCAAGTCCGCCCCAGTTTTTAAGCTCAATGCGAAACTGATACGAACTGCCACTCTCATCTTCGTTTTGTTTGTCGATGAATTTAAAAAGCCCCAGCAGGGCAATCCGATAGTTCTTTTTCGTCGCATCGGAGAGTGAACCTGTCTGAGACGCTAAAAATTCACTCAACAGCTCCTCATCGATCTCTTTTAAAGAGCCTAGTTTCATAGGAGTGAGGTAATGGTAAAATTTTTCTAAGGGATTGATAAAAAGGTTGATCCCAATCAACCCAATATTGCGCGCTTCCTTGGCAAGATTTTTGAGATCATCCATGCTTTCGCTTCCATGGTTGAGCGAACCGATAATAGCGGAGAGTTTGGCATTTTCTTCGACATGGCGGTTGGAAAGAGAGGTGAGTTTTGACTTGATAAAACGATCCAGCCAAAAAAGCAAGCTCTGCTCAAAATTCTCTTTCACATCCACCTTGTAGCGCATCTTATTTGGCTCGCTTGGCGTAAAATTCTGCTTTAAAGGCTTTAAATTCACCTTTTAAAATCGCCTGACGCATCTGTTTCATCAATGTGAGGTAGTAATGCAAGTTGTGGATCGACGCCAGTCTAAAATAGGTCAGCTCTTTGGCACGGAAGAGGTGGTGCAAATAACCCCTTGAATAGTGTTTACATGTAAAGCATTCACACTCAGGATCAAGCGGTGCCTCATCACGTTGAAACTTCGCATTTTTGATGCTGATTTTACCAAACGAGGTAAAAAGTGAACCGTTGCGTGCATTGCGTGTAGGCATCACACAATCAAACATATCCACCCCTCGCTCAACGTTTTCGACCAAATCTTCAGGTGTTCCAACACCCATCAAATAACGTGGTTTATCTTTAGGCATTAAAGGCGTTACAAACTCAACCGTTTCATACATCAACGCATTGCTTTCCCCCACACTAAGACCCCCAATGGCAAACCCATCAAAGGGTAGGGCGCAGAGTTCATTCGCACTGATTTGACGGAACTCTTTATCGGTTCCACCTTGAATGATCGCAAAGATATTTTGATGCAGACCAATCCCCTCAGACTGTTTTTGTTTATGATACGTTATGGCACGCTGTGCCCAATCGGTTGTGCGTTTGATGGAAAGCGCGATGCGCTCTTTTGTAGCAGGAAGGGCTACAAGATCGTCCAAGATCATCATAATGTCAGAGTTGAAATTGTACTGAATATCGAGCACCTTCTCTGGTGTAAAGTAGTGCGATGAACCATCGATGTGGCTTTTAAACATAATGCCATTGACATCGGCTTTGGAGATGTCACTTAAGCTAAAGGCTTGAAATCCACCGCTATCGGTTAAAAAACTGTTCGGAAATTTGGTAAAGCCATGAAGCCCACCAAAATGTTTGATCACTTCATCGTTCGGGCGAAGGTAAAGATGGTATGTATTGCCTAAGATTATCTGAGCTCCAAGCATTTCGCTCATATCGACAGCGTCTAAGCTTTTCACACTGCCCACTGTTCCAACGGGCATAAATACAGGGGTTTGGATGGTGCTGTGTGCCGTTTTTATCGTACATGCACGTGCACTTCCATCGGTTTTATCTATCTGAAATTCCATTTTAGTTACAATATCCTCTCATATTTTAGGGAGTCGCTTATAATGAAAAAAATTTTAATTATCGCTGATGGCATTCTAGCAAAACAATTTTTAGAAAAGGTTATGGAAACCGAGGCTGGAGAGAATAGCTACACCATTGTGACCTATAAAGAAGAGACTTTACCTAAAAAGCGCCCTGAAAACTTTAAATTTTTTGAATTTGACCCAACCAGTTACGAAAAACTCGCCATCGTCCTCAATGAACAATTTTTCCAAGTGATGATTATGATGTCCAATGAACTTGACGTGAAAGCCACCTACACGAACATCAGGCGTGTGGATGGCAAAGTGCGTATCGTCATTATGGATAGATGGGATTTAAAGATCGAAGATAAACGTCTTTTGATGCTCAACTCTCGCGAGATCCTTGCCTCTCGTTTTACCGACCACCTTCCTAACACGCCGATTGTCGCACAAAACATCGGTCTGGGCATTGGTGAAATTATGGAAGTTTCGGTGCCTGTGGGAAGCTCTTACGCGTACCGTCATCTTGCCTCCATCGAGCAGAGCAGGTGGAAAATCGCAGCGGTGTATCGCTCCAACACGCTCATTCTCCCACGTCCTGCGCTCATGCTCTTACCCAACGATCTTTTGTTGCTTGTGGGCGATCCTAAGGTGTTGCAGAGTGTCTTTAAAAGTATCAAGCGTGAGCTGGGTCAGTTTCCTTCGCCGTTTGGTAGCAGTATCTACTGTTTGATCGACATGTTGCGCATGAGTGACAAAGAGATCGATGTGCTTCTCAATGACGCGCTGTTACTGCACTCAAAACTGAACAGCAATAAGTTACATGTAAAGATTATTAACCCAACCTATTCTAAAGCACTCGATAAGGTCAAAAGCTACAGCAACCACCACATCAACGTCATGATCGACTACTTTGAGACCAATCCACGTAAAGCACTCAGAGACGATACCGAGAGCATGGATATTGGGTTGATTGTTGTGATGAACCGCTTTTTTCAAAAGAACAAACGCACTCTGTATAAAACCAAACTGCCTATCTTCAAAATGGGAAAACAGGGCTTTGCAAGCCTCAATCAAGGCGTTGTGTTAAGCAATGACGCGCATGAAATCGAACAAGAGTCTTCCGTCATTTTTGACGTCGCAACCCAACTCTCACTCGATCTCAAACTCTACTCCTACAATCCTGACCATGAGAGTGAGAAAAACAGCCTTATTGAGCACTTTGATAACCTCTCTAAGATCTTTGGTCGCGAAGTCGATGTCATCCAAAGCGACAAAAACCCACTGGTAAAACTGCGTCATAAAGATAATATTTTGCAGTTTTTACCGTTCAGTCCCAAAATTTTGGAAACCAATATCCTCTCGATTTTCTCAACCGATATGGAAAAATTACACTTTAAACTTGCCGACAATTACCAGCTATTCATCCCAATCAATGCATAATTAAGTGCTTTTTGAGTAAGATAGAAATAAAAAACGGAAAGAACATGCACGTCAATGTTGTCTTAAACAAAACCACTTCAAAAGATTACAGTGTCATTATTGACCCATTAGAAAAACGCGTCTTTGATACCAAAGTGATGATCGTCACCAACACCACAGTAGCAGCACTTCACCTCTCAAGCCTTCAAACACGCATTGAGGCGAAAGAGCTTCACACACTCATTCTTCCCGATGGCGAAATGTATAAAAACTTTGAGAGTCTGAACCTCATTTTAAACGCCTGCTTTGAGCACCGATTGGATCGCAAATCCATTTTGATCGCTTTTGGCGGTGGCGTCATTGGCGATATGACAGGTTTTGCCGCTTCGATCTATCAGCGAGGCATTGATTTTATTCAGATTCCTACCACACTTTTAGCTCAAGTCGATGCCAGTGTAGGTGGCAAAACGGGCATTAACAACGACTATGGCAAAAATCTTATCGGCTCATTTTGGCAACCACGCGCCGTGTATTGCGATAGCGCATTTCTTAAAACCTTGCCCAAACGTGAATTTGCAGCGGGTGTAGCGGAGATCATCAAAATGGCAGTCACGTTTGATAAAGCCTTTTTTGAGTGGTTGGAAAGCCATGATCTGTTTGATGAAGATAATCTCAAGATGGCGATTCATAAAAGTATCTCCATTAAAGCTGACGTCGTTTCACAAGACGAGACAGAGCAGGGCATACGCGCGGTGTTAAACTACGGACACACCTTTGCCCATGTCATCGAGAACCAAACCCATTACACGACTTATTTGCACGGTGAAGCCGTTGCAATTGGGATCATGATGGCAAATGCACTCGCCCAAAAACTAGGTCTTTTAAGCCACGAAGAGATGTTGCGCATTCAAGCACTTCTTGAGCATTATGCGCTTCCAACCCACTATAACATCGACGATTTAGAGACATTTTACGATGCTTTCTTCTTAGATAAAAAAAGTGCCAACGACACAATTACTTTTATTTTAGCCAAGGGAATTGGCGGTCATGTGATGCGAAATAACATCCCAAAAGAGACCGTTCTTGAAGCGCTAAAGGATCTTCATGCCTAAAAAAATTCTGTGGCTTATTTTTCTTACATGTAACCTTCTTTTAGCCGAAACCAACACGACATCTAAGCTTGAAGAGAGCATCAAAACCGAAGCACTGCGCCAAAAAATTACGGCAATTGATGAAGCGATTAAAGACAACTTGTGGTTTAAGCGCTATGGCAACTACTTAAGTTACCAAAAGCTCATCGAAGAGCTCTCCACCGTTGATGCTGAAGTCAAAAAAATCAAAAATGCGAAAGATAAAGCCTCGATTGAAAAACGCGAACGATTGGTGAGTAAACAAGAGTCTCTTGAAAAACAGATCGAGCTGTTGCAGGAGTTTAAAAACTCACCGTTTAGCAAGATGGTTGAATCCATTGAGCTGGAGAGTTACCCTAAAATCACCAACCCTTTTGCGATTATCTCAGCGCTTTCATACATTAAAAAAATCAAACAAGAGAGTGCTGACTACCATGCCCGCATCGATCGTTTGGACTTTTTGGTTGGAAAACTCAGAGAAAAACTCGCGTTAATTGAAGAGATCAACCAGATCGAGCCAATCATCACGAACGAAGATATGGCGTATGAAGCGCAAAAAGAGCTTAACGCGTTTATCGCCGCGCAAGAGATTGCGAGTACGAGTTACTCTTTACATGTAAAGAAAGTGGACGAGGCGAGTATTCGCATTACCCAAGACATTACGTTGCAAATGAAACGGGCGTTCAACATCGGTATTTTCATTATTGTGGTCATTGTCATCACGCTTTTACTCAAATTTGTTGCCAAACGTTACATCAAAGACAATGAGCGTTTTTACACCGCCAATAAGATCATCAATTTTCTGAACGTCACGCTGATTTTGCTGATTTTGCTCTTTTCGTACATCGAGAATGTCTCCTACCTTGTCACCGTTTTAGGATTTGCCTCTGCGGGTATCGCGATTGCGATGAAAGACTGGTTTATGAGCATCTTAGGCTGGATGGTCATCATTTTTGGTGGCAGTTTTCACGTGGGAGATCGCATCAAAGTCAAAAAAGATGGACTCGCATATGTGGGCGACATCATCGATATTTCACTGCTTCGTATGACGTTACTTGAAGATATTACGCTCACATCATACATGGAAAATACACGTTCAGGAAGGGTTTTCTTTATTCCCAATAATCTTATATTTTCCTCCGTCATTTCCAACTATACCCACGGCACGATGCGTACGGTTTGGGATGGCATTAATATCTACATCACGTTTGATTCCAACCACAAAAAAGCGGTGCATTTAGCGCGCGAAATCACGAAAAAATACGCCAAAGGCTACACTGACATTGCACGCAAACAGCTCAACTTACTGCGCAATCAGTACAGCCTCAAAAACACCAATGTCGAGCCTCGTATTTTCTCATTTGTCGAGGCACAAGGATTTTGTATCAACTGTTGGTACATGACCAATTCGTACGCAGCACTCGCCCTTCGTGGTACCATTGGTTGCGAAATCATCGATGCGTTCAATCAAGAAGAGGACATCACGATCGCTTACCAAACACAAAATATCAACATTGCTCAGCAACAACGCCCCTCATCTCCACCGGATACGCCAAAGAGTCCTGATGAAAAAAGTCTTTTTTAAAACCTTCGGGTGTCGCACCAACATCTACGACACCCAAGTAATGATGGCAAATCTGAGCGATTTTGAAGTGACGGAAGTAGAAAACGAAGCGCAGATCATCGTGGTCAACTCCTGTACGGTGACCAATGGTGCCGATACGGGTGTGCGAAGCTACATCAACCACGCGACCAAAGAGGGCAAAAAAGTCATCATCGCAGGATGTGGCGCGATCAGCAAAGGGGAGAGTCTTTTTAGCCAAAACAAGGTGTTTGGTGTAATGGGACACTCTGAAAAAGCGCACATCAACACGCTTCTCAAACAAGAGAGCCCGTTTTACGAAATCGGCGATCTAACGTCTTTGGACGAAACCATTGTGCACGAATACACAGGCAAAACCAAAGCATTCATTAAGATTCAAGAAGGGTGCAATTTTAGATGTTCTTACTGCATTATTCCCTACGTTAGAGGCAATGCGAGAAGTCAAGATGAGGGCAAGATCATCGAACAAGTGCAAAAACTAGCCCTCAATGGCTACGGTGAATTTGTGCTCACGGGTACGAACATCGGTAGCTACGGCAAAGACAAAGGCAGTTCTCTTGGAAAACTCGTGCAACGATTAGGCGCCATTCGAGGAGTTCGTCGTATTCGTCTTGGAAGCATTGAGCCTGTACAGATCGATGAGAGTTTTCGTGAGATACTCAGTGAGCCGTGGTTAGAGCGCCATTTACATGTAGCGCTTCAACACACCTCTGAGCGTATGCTAGAACTCATGCGAAGGCGCAATAATGTCAAGCGTGACTTGGAGCTTTTCCACGAACTTAGCGAACGTGGGTTTGCGCTAGGAACCGATTTTATTACAGGACATCCAGGTGAAAGTGACGAGATTTGGCAGGAAGCCTACACGACATTGGAGCAGTTTCCACTCACGCATCTGCACGCATTTACCTACTCCAAACGTGATGGAACGCCCTCAAGCACGATGAAACCAGAGGTCAAAGGCGATGTGGCGAAAGAGCGCCTCAAGAGCATCGAAACGCTTGTAGAGTCGAAAAACATGACTTTTAGGCAAAAAAAGAGTGAAATACCTTTAAATGTCTTGGTCGAAGAGCACAAAGACGACCACTACATCGGCTACGATCAGTTTTTCAATAAAGTCATTATCAAAAGCAATCGCGACTTGCTTAAAGAGTGGGTTACGATCGAAAACTACGAGATTCAACAGGAGGCGAACTATGCGCACTTTTAAGTCCCCAAAACTGATGCTCTCCCTTATGGCGCTGAGCATTTTTGCGGTACTGCTCGCTTTTGGGTATTTACGCATTACGCCAAAGATCATTGATCTACCGACGTATCACGCACTTTTGGACAGCGGAAGCATCAAAAAAGCCAAAGTCGAAGAGAACCAAGTGTTTCTTTATGGGATTAATGACGAGTTTGTCATCATCAAAGACGGCATCGACATCGAAGCACTTCTTAAAAAAGTGCCCATCGAAGTGCAACGCTCCCATCCATTTTTTGAAGATTTGATCATTTTAGGCATGCTTGGAAGTCTGCTGTTTGCACTTGTTTTTTATGCACGCAAAAAACGCGCAGAAGATGTCAAAAAAGAGCAAGAGACCAGCCAAAAAGCCTATGCTTCGTACGATCCGTTTATGAGTAGCATCATCAGACCCGTAAGAGCAAACGTCAGTTTCAAGGACGTTGCGGGCATCCAAGATGTCAAAGAGGAACTCGAAGAGATCGTGGATTTTCTCAAAAATCCTGCACGCTACAAACGCTATGGCATCACGCTTCCCAAAGGCGTGCTTTTAGTAGGCCCTCCAGGCGTGGGTAAAACGATGATCGCCAAAGCCGTCGCAGGCGAGGCGAGTGTGCCTTTCTTCTACCAAAGTGGCGCGACCTTTGTGCAGATTTACGTGGGAATGGGTGCGAAGCGGGTGAAAGAGCTCTTTTCCCAAGCCAAAGCAAATGCCCCTTCCATCATCTTCATTGACGAGATCGACGCTGTAGGGCGCGCACGTGGTGGCATGCGCAATGACGAGCGCGAATCAACCCTCAACCAACTGCTGACTGAAATGGATGGCTTTGAAGACAGCAGTGGCGTCATCGTCATCGCCGCAACCAATAAAATCGATATCATTGACGAGGCATTGCTTCGCTCAGGTAGATTTGACAGGCGTATCTTCATCTCGCTTCCCGATAAAAGCGATCGCTTAGAGATCTTAAAAGCCTATATGCGCAACAAACCGACCGAAGTGGACTTAGAAGCGCTCGCCAATATGAGCGTTGGTTTTAGTGGTGCAGCACTGGCAACCTTTGTCAACGAAGCCGCCATCAACGCACTTCGACGAGGTTCTACCATCTTAGAACTGGGCGACTTTGTGGCGGTACGTCAAAAAGTGCTCATGGGAAAGAAAAAAGTACTCAGTTTCTCCGATGAAGAGAAGAAAATCCAAGCGCTCTACCAAGCCGCAAAAGCGCTGTGCGCGTACTGGTTTGAGATCGACTTCGACAAAATCACCATTGTCAATGACCGTCTGAAAGACATCGACCGTGAGATCGAGTCTAAAACGCAAATGCTTTCAAAAATCAAGGTCTATCTAGCGGGCATGGTCGCAACCAAACTGGCGTACAATGAAAAATTTACCAACGCTACAGAAGACTTGGAGCGTGCTACCACTATCGCCAAAGAGATGGTCGAAGTCTATGGCATGGGTGAGAAACTCATACCGTATGACAATGATGTTTTGATCATTTTAGAAAACGCCCAAAAAGAGCTCGAACACTTTCTAGAAGGGATGAATGCCATTTTAGAAAAAATATCGCATGAGCTTTACACCGTAGAAAGCATCTCCAAAGTGCGTCTTAAAGCCATCATCGATGAAGTTCTTTAGTGGTTTTTGCCTTGCAAACGAGCAAGAACTCTTCACACCGTATCTAAACCAAAGCGATTTCACCGTCGCTGGGTTTAGTTACGGAGCCATTAAAGCTTTTGAATACGCCTTTACATGTAAAGAGCGCATCGACACCCTCCAACTCTTTTCCCCCGCCTTTTTTGGGGACAAAAACGCAAAATTTAAAAAACTTCAAACGCTCTCCTTTTCCAAAAATAGCGACCTTTATACACAAAATTTTATGCAAAATTGTGTGTATCCTTCCACATTTGATATACGACCATTTTTCAAACAGGGAAGCATCGAAGAGCTAAGCGAGCTTTTACACTACACATGGGATGAAGCGCATTTACAAGCTCTTAAAGAGCGAGGCATTAACATCGAAGTCTATGTAGGCGAGCAAGACACTATCATAAATTCTTTACATGTAAAGGATTTTTTCGTACCTTATGCAAGCGTTTACTATCTCAAACGAGTAGGGCATATCTTAAAATGATTCACGATTTAGATGAAGCCGCCGTTTTAAAACGCTTACACGAGCCTTCCCCTCGTGCCTTTTTTCTTCTGTTCTATACCACCCACTGCACGCAATGCAAAATTGCCCGCGCGCGAATAGAGCGCGTCATACAAAAAGGAACTTTTGAAGTGGATTTTTTTACATGTAATCTTGATGTTGCCCCCAAAGTAAGTGAATATTTTGGCATTCGCTCTGTGCCTGTATGTATGACCTACAACCAAAAAGGCGAGCAACAAAGGGTCGAATATGCTCTAAAATCCGAAGCAGTTTATGAGAGTATGGTTCTGGGAGTGAATACACAAAAAGGCGATCCAAAGTCGCGGTTGTTGGGGTTCTAGGGGTATGTTGATGCTTTTACATGTAAAAAAAATAAAAGTTTAGGGCTGCCCAAAATACTATATTAAGAAAAGGGTTTGTGTTGGATTTAAGCAAAGAAGTCAATGAGCTAAAAAAATCTTTTAAAGAAGGTAATATGTTAACCAAGATTATAATGGGTATAGGATTTTTCATTACCCTGAGTTCTTTGACGGAACTATCTTCCAAAATCATAGCATGGAAAGGATTTATATGGGATGGTTTGAGATTCTATCAGTCGATATTCGTCGAACCAGTATCCTCTCTATCATCACATATTGGTTTAAACTATACTGAACTAGAAATCCACGTCGCAACTATTTCATCTATTTGTATTGCCATAGGAATGCGCGTTCAAATAATGGGTCAAAAGGTTGCATTTCGTAATATTAGTGAAAAGTATGGGAAAGAGGTTATCCCCAATCTTACATTTTTTTTGATTGCTGCAATAGTAGCACCTATTGGAATATGGCTATGGTATGGGCTTAATAATCCCACTATTTACATCTGGTGGGTTATATTTGTTTCAATGTTTCTGCCTTTATTTATAGTTGTACCAAAAATTATACTGACTAAGTTTTGTGATTATGAGTTTTTCGAGCAAGGTAATTTTAGCTACTTTAAAAGTTATTACATTTATATTTTTTCTTTGCTCCTAATTATATGTATATTGGCTGCGATTAACACTGGCCTTACAGAACAGGGATAGGAGCTAAATTTTTTACTTTTACATGAATAAAGGTGATAGGCTGCTTTAATATTCCACCATATCTTCTCTTCTTGATGTCACCTGCTTTTTATTTTATAGATCTATCACTCAAACCAAACTTTTGAAATCAACTCATACGATTTTATTCTATCCTCTGGATTGTGTATCATAGAGTTTATCATCACTTCATTTGCGCCTGTTCTCTCAATAAGGCTTTCAAGTTTTTCTTTCACAAAGGCAGGCGTTCCCCATATGGACTCTCTTGTTTTATGTCTTATGCTTTTTTCTTCCCACGATTCCCATAAACGACTCATATCGTGTGTTGGTTTACTTAACGGGCTATTATCGCCACGTTGAAGATGAAGAAACTTTTGAAGTTCGCTTGTTGCTAGGTAGTGGGCTTGCTCCGTTGTTTCAGCGCAAATGACATTGATGCAGATGATAATATACGGCTCTTGTAACGCGGATGAGGGTTTAAAGTTTGCGCGATAGAGTCTTATGGCATCTTCCATGGCATCCGGTGCAAAGTGTGAGGCAAACGCAAAAGGCAATCCTTTTTCTGCCGCTAATTGCGCACTAAACGTGCTCGAACCAAGCAACCAGATGGGGATGTCGAGTCCGTATCCAGGGACTGCTTTGATCCCTT
Source organism: Sulfurospirillum halorespirans DSM 13726 (assembly GCF_001723605.1). Lineage (NCBI taxonomy): Bacteria > Pseudomonadati > Campylobacterota > Epsilonproteobacteria > Campylobacterales > Sulfurospirillaceae > Sulfurospirillum > Sulfurospirillum halorespirans. Next base: position 1,655,349 of record NZ_CP017111.1, read on the forward strand.
TTGTGCCTGCACGATCTGATAAAAAGTATTGCAACTGTTCAAGCATCAGAGGAAAGTCTGAGCCGTCATTGTGTATGTCGCGTCTAAGGGCAAGCATGGTTTGTCTGTCCGTCCCTGGAGCTCTTCCTAAACCCAAATCTATTCTACTAGGATACAAAGACTCTAACGTTCCAAATTGCTCAGCGATAACCAATGGCGCATGGTTTGGTAGCATAATTCCACCTGAGCCTATTCTGATCGTTTTAGTTTTTGCGCCAATGTAACTTAATACTACAGAGGTTGCGGCACTAGCAATTCCGCTAAAATTGTGATGTTCTGCGACCCAATAACGACTATATCCAAACGCTTCAACCGCTTGGGCTAGTTTTGTACTATTTTCTATGGCTTGCGCTATGGTAAAGCCTTCTCCTACGGGGATTAAATCTAAAACCGATAAGGGTATTTTTGTATGATTCATGTTTTTCTCCATTTGAAAGCATAGTGCGTAAACACTACCTCCCACTATAGTAGAATAAAATTATAATAACATTACCTAAGAATCTAACGTTTTAAATTTCAGCTATTTTGATTTTGGAGCAGGATAGAAGAGGGGGAGGAGAGGGTGTAGCGCTAAACTTTTAACGTTTACATGTAAAAAAAATAGCCTGTCCTCATTTTTAACCTATGTAAAATAAAATCTTTACATGTAAATATTTTTATATGAAATTTAGCTAAAATTTAAAGTCAGAAGTTAGACGTTTGATGGGCAAAAGTTAAAAAATAAAGCCATAAATCTTTTTTTGCCTTTCAAAAAAATGAAAAGTCATTTTATCGAATAATTTAACTAAGGAAATGTTTTGGAAAACTACTTAAAATGACTAAAATTAACACTACAAAGAAAGGTGATATTTTTGAAAATGAAGTTTTTATTTTTTTTGAAAGTGAAATAAATGCAGATAGATTTTATGCAAAAAAAGAGTGTTGTAAGATTTTTGCTAAAAAAGGATATTACTCAAAAGACCGTTTAAAAGATATCATTTTTGATATTTCTATTGAAATTTATCTACCAAATCAAGACAAATATTCTATGTTGATACTCATAGAGTGCAAAAACTATAATCATAAAGTTCCTGTTGATGACATAGAAGAATTTAACCAAAAAGTTGAACAAATTTCAGGAGGAAATACTAAGGCAATTATTGTAACTCCAAATGCTTTTCAAGAGGGAGCATTTAATTTTTCTCACTCTAAAGGCATAGGATTACTGCGATATAGAAATCAAAAAGATTTAGATTGGGTTCTCCCTCGTTCACCATCAAATTTAGTTTCGTATAAATATGCGCAAACACAAAAAGATAATGTATATTCAGATCTTCTGTCAGAAACGTATACAAATAGCTTTTTTGATTGTTGTACTTTTTTTAATTATCAATATACCAATTCTTTTTCATTGTTTATATCTGCACTACTTGAATATAAAATTACAGAATCACTAAAAAAATCATTATTACCAATAAAAACAAATTTTAGTGGAGAAGAAAACTTAGTTGAATATATTGATAATATAACTATGGAACAATTAACTGCTGATATCCTTTCACAAATTGACTATAAAGATGGAAAAGTTAAATTAGAAGAAATATCAACTTTGTTAGAACAAAATCATAATCTTAAGATTTTTTATAACCAAAATTTGAATCAAGGTATTTTGGGTGAAATTGACTTTGTTAATCATAAAATTTGCATAGATAATAAACAATGTGAAACATTAGCTAGGACTCGTTTCACAATAGCTCATGAATTTGCTCATCATTTTTTAAAACATTCTAGATATATGTTAGGAGAAAAATTTTATAACAAAGAAGAAGATAATTTGGAAAAACCTTTTGGGATAGGTATTGAAGACGTTGTTCGTATGGAATGGCAAGCAAATCAATTTGCATCTTATTTACTTCTTCCTCAAAAGAATTTTCTAAAAGACTTTCATTTTTATGTTGAAAAATATGAACTAAAAGATAAGGGATTTGGTCTTATTTACTTAGATAAACAAAGATGCAACAGAGAAATTTTTATTAAAGTCTGTTCTCCTTTAATGCAGAAATATCAAGTATCTAGTTCAGTAATAAAAATTAGATTAAAAAACTTAGGTTTATTGCAAGAAAAAGTCTAAAGGTGACAAGCTACTTTAAGAAACTAAATAGAAAACTGTTAAGCATAACTTAGAACTCATTTGCTTAGCTAAATAGAGGCTATTTCCTAGGTTTTCATTTTACATGTAAAGAATTTTGGATCAAGTAGCCTCTCCCATTATTTCACTTTAAAAACATCTTTCTTCCTTTTCGACAACCTGCAAGATTGAAAGAATTCTCTAACTTACATGGGTGCTAATTATTCGCTGTACGGGTTAGGCTGTAGGAACAGTCCCACCATCAATCACATATTCTGTACCTGTTATGGATGCGGCGCGAGGGGAGACCAGAAACGTGATGAGATCAGCCACTTCTTGCGTCCGAGCGGGGCGACCAAGCGGAATGCCACCTAAGGCGTCCATGATGATCTTCTTTCCACCCTCATAATCAGTCTCAGCTTGATCTGCGAGCCGCTCGGCAAGCTGAACAGCTGCCTCAGTCTCAACCCAACCCGGAGAGACACGCACCACGCGGATACCTTTTGGTGTAATCTCTTTTGAGAGACTTTTGCTGTAGGTGGATAACGCCGCCTTGGCTGCCGCATAAGCGGTAGTCGACTCTGGTAATGGCAGTTCGTGTTGTATGGAGGTAACATGAATGATGACACCTGAGCCTTGCGCAATCATGGAGGGAATCAACCCTCTGTCAATGCGCACAGCAGGCATTAGATTTTGATTGATTGCAGCCTCCCATTCACCGTCATTGAGAGCTAAACATCCGCCGACTGGCGCGCTCGAACCACCGAGGACGTTGACAATGACGTCAACGCCTCCGAGGCGGTCAAGAACAGCTTTCGTAACAGTTTGACATCCCTCAGCCGTCGTAAGATCTGCCGCTATGTAGATGATGTCAGAAGCTACCGTGTCAGGGATCGAACGTGCCGCTGCTACGACTATCATCCCCGCATGATGCAGTGACTCAACGACGGCCGCACCAATCCCTTTTGTGCCACCTGTCACAAGAGCCCTGCGACCCGTGAGTTCAAGGTTGAAGCTCACAGGATGACTTCAAGGGACGATATCTTATTGCCTTCGAGGGTAAAGAAATAGCGAAGGTCAACGGGGCTACCAGGAAAGTTACCTTCAACGCGACTCGTGACCATTGTTATACCATCTTTTACTTCACAAGCAAAGGGCACACATGTGTAGGTATACTTCTTTGAAGAATCTATTTTCCATTGTTTAATGGCGGCTAAACCATTGTAGGTATTGCCTTCATCTTTTACTACGGCGTTGTCGGTGAAACACTGGGCAACAGCTTCACCATCACCTTTGTCAGCGGTGAAATAGGCGTCGATGGGTTGTGGAAGATTGAGAGACTTATTCATCATTTTAGTTCCTTTCTCGTTCGTAGATGTGCCAAATGGCTGTATCTATTATACAAACGATAACTGGACTACATTATGTCAAGTTATAAATTTTCTCTGATATTTTTTAAAAATTTTCTCTGATTGATGATACAGTTCATCACGAATGTGTTGTGGTTCAACCACTTCTAAATCATCTCCGAAAGAGAGGAGATAACGCATCAGCCACTTATTATCCGGTAAAACCGTTTCTATCATTAAAGAACCATCTTCATTTTTGCTAATGCTTTCTTCATTAAACTCTTCATATGCCCTGTATGCTCCATCTTTGGAAATTTTCAATTTGATAGTGATCCATTGTTCATGCCCATTATCCTGAGGCTCTTCATTAGTCTGTTCGGCTCGTTTAGTAAAGCCGTCTTGTGTAACACAAATCTTTGTGATGCGTGAAATCTTAAATGTTCTATAGCAATTTTTAGATAAGCAAAACCCATAAAGATACCACGCATTAACCTTATACACAAGCTTTATAGGCTCGATTTTTCGCCTGCTTTTTTCTCCAAAGCCGTTTATATAGTCAAATTCGATGATCAAATTGCCAAGAATGGCATCTTTAAGAGTGGTAAATTGAGATATTTGATTTTTAGTGCTACCCCAAGGAGAAAAGTCAACTTCAATCCAATTTAGCCCATTTTTTTTAAATAAACCACTTAACCTTGAAAGTACCTTATCGTCTTCTAAATGATGCGTTATGCTCAAGCTCTGTAAGGCATACAATATTTCGTTTTGTTCCTTGTCTGAAAGAACAGATTTGTTCAGTACATAACCATCCGTTATTCCTATACCGCCACCTTTTCCACGACTCGCATAGATAGGTATCCCCGCTGAAGAGAGCGTATTGACATCACGATAGATTGTTCTTATGGATACCTCAAAATGCTCAGATAGTTCGTTAGCCGTTACTGTTTTTTTATCCAGTAGAATATAGACAATTTCAAATAATCGATTGATTTGCATTCTTTTCCTTTAATTTCTTTACATGTAAAGATAGAAACAAGATAAAATATAAAAATAGTCTATCCTCATTATTTTATCAAAAGACCAAGGAATCCTCCTCATGAACAAAACACCAAACGATTCCAAAGAGCTGTTTGCCCTCAACAAACCTAAAGGCTATCTGGTCACGCGCTCGGACGATCTTGGGCGCAAAACCGTGTATGATCTTTTGCCTGAGTGGGCTTTTAGTGATGGGTGGATGCCCATCGGACGACTTGATTTGGAATCGAAGGGGCTTTTACTCTTTACGACCAACAGCAAAATAAACCACGCATTGACCACGCCTAAAAATTGCATCAAGGTCTATGAGATTTGGGTGAGAGGTCACGTGAGCGATGAGCATATCGCAGAGGCGTTAAAAGGGGTGCAAAGCCCACATGGTCTACTCAAAGCGCTTGAAGTCGAAAAAATGGGTATGGGAGGTGCGAAAACAAAACTCAGGGTCAAAATCGACGAAGGAAAAAATCGGCATATCCGAAGGCTTTTTGGAGCGCTGAAAGATCCAAAATTTGGCACGCCTTTAAAGGTTTTGGAGCTGAGTCGTGTGAGCATTGGGAGTTTTAATCTCGACATCAAAAGCGCTGAATGGCGTTATCTCTCACAAGAAGAAGCGAAACTGCTCCTTGAAAATCTTGATTAAAGCCGAAGCACACTTTTTTACATGTAATCTCATCACCATTTTCCAACATTATCACAAAGGACTTTTAGACATATGACATCAATTGAAATGGATTTTTTCCAGTGGCTTGGCTTTGCAGGGATGATTTGTATTGTTATCGCCTATTTTTTGTTACAACTTGGTATGTATGATATTCATGCCTTAAACTATCAGCTTCTTAATCTTATAGGTGCGATTGCGCTCATTATTTCTCTTTTGGTCCATTTTAATTTAGGGTCATTTTTAATTGAAGTTTTTTGGATTATGATTACGGTGTATGGCATCTTTAAAACAGTTCGACATAAGCGTAAAAACGCCCAAAAGACTAAAGATCAACGCTAAACTTTCAACGTCTTACATGTAAATATTTTACGACTCAAAAGTCTTTACATGTAAAGACAAAAACGGCTTTTTCCTCCAACCCTTATTTCCCAAAATCAGACTCAATATTTTATCTCCATCAAGCATAAAAGGATTACAATGGAGTCATGTCAACTAGATAGAAAGGATTTTTCATGAATGACAACATTGCGATGTACTTTGCTAAGCTTTTAGCCGAAGTAGGAATTAAGAGAATATGGGGAATTACAGGTGATTCTTTAAATGGATTGAGTGATAGTTTAAAAAAATTGGGACAAATTGAGTGGATGGGAACACGTCATGAAGAAACAGCGGCTTTTGCGGCTGGTGCTGATGCGAAAGTGAGTGGTAAGATCGCCGTTTGTGCAGGCTCATCAGGACCTGGAAACTTGCATCTTATCAACGGTCTTTTTGATTGTCACCGAAATGGAGTGCCTATTTTGGCGATTGCTTCGCATATACCTTCGAGTGAAATCGGAAGTGGGTATTTTCAAGAGACGCATCCTGAAAATTTATTTAAAGAGTGCAGTGTTTATTGTGAGTTGGTCTCGACTCCTGAGCAGATGCCTTATATTTTAGAAACGGCGATCAGGCAAGCTATTTTAAAAAAAGGTGTCAGTGTCATCGTCATTCCGGGTGATATTTTGCTTCGACCTATGCCAAAAGATGCTAAATATTTGTGGAGCGAGCCGCGTTTTCCAAAGGTGATACCAAGCAGTGAGGACATCAACGAACTTGCGAAGATTTTAAATGACAATCAAAAAGTAACGTTTCTGTGCGGGGCAGGGTGCAGTGATGCTCATGATGAAGTGATTGGGCTTGCAAAACTTCTCAACGCTCCCGTTGTCCATGCGCTCGGAGGCAAAGACTCCATGGAAGGGAACAACCCAAACAGTGTCGGTATGACAGGACTTATCGGGTATGAATCGGGTTATTATGCGATGGAAAGCTCCGATGTATTGCTCATTTTAGGCTCGGCATTTCCGTATAAAGCGTTTTACCCACAAAATGCCAAAATCGTTCAAATCGACATCAAACCAGAAGCCCTAGGAAGACACACCCAAATCAATTTAGGCATGGTAGGCGATATAAAATCGAGCTTGGAACTTTTAGTGCCAAAAATCAAACAAAAAGAGAATGACACCTTTTTAAAAAGTGCCTTGGAACACTATAAAACAACGGTTGAAAAGTTTGACAAATTAGCCAGTGGAGACAGCAAAGAGGGGTTGATTCACCCGCAATATTTGACAAAACTGCTTAACACCTATGCGAATGATGACGCGATATTTACGTGCGATGTCGGCACACCTACGGTTTGGGCGGCGCGGTATATAAACATGAATGGAAAGCGAAAACTGATCGGTTCTTTCAGTCACGGTTCAATGGCAAATGCTCTTCCACAAGCCATCGGAGCAAAAGTGAGCAGTCCTGAGAAACAAGTCATTGCCTTGTGTGGCGATGGCGGTTTTGCGATGCTCATGGGCGATATATTGACACTGACTCAGCATAAAATCAAAGCAAAAATCGTGATTTACGATAATAGCTCACTAGGATTTGTCGCCATGGAGATGAAAGCGGGCGGGTACTGGTACGACAACACAGAATTAACCAATCCAGACTTCGCCGCAATCGCAAATGCCGCTGGCATTAAAGGCATTCGAGTCGAAAAACCTGAAGATTTGGAAGAGCGCGTCAAAGAGTTCCTTGCCTATGATGGCGCCGCCTTGCTTGATGTGACCATAGCAAAACAAGAGTTGGCAATGCCTCCAAAAATCTCTTTTGAAAATGCAAAAGGGTTCGGCATCTACATGCTAAGAGCGATTATTAACGGCAAAGGCGATGAATTGATCGAAGTGGCGAGAGAGAATTTAATACGCTAAAATGGAGTAAAGGTGACAGGTTCTTATAACTTGTCACCTTTTTTAGGTTTAGTTTTTTGCTACAATCATTTGGTAAAAGTTAGCAGAGAAATCTTTACATGTAAAGAAAATTAAAAGTTTAAACCTTTTTTTCATTTAGGAGCGTTTAATATGACATTAACCCATAAAATCAAAATTGACATCATCTCTGATGTTGTTTGTCCTTGGTGTCTCATCGGCTATAAGCGTTTAGAGCAAGCTATGAAAGAACTGGACGTGGAAGATAAATTTGAACTCGTTTGGAATCCGTTTGAGCTAAATCCAACGATGTCTCTTGAAGGCGAAGATGCCGTTTCCTATTTGGCACACAAATACACTATGAGCGTAGACCAAGTGAAGTCTACTCAAGCATCTATCACTAAAAATGGAGCCGAACTGGGATTTATATTTAATTACTTTGATGGAATGAAAACGGTTAATACACGCAATGCCCACATATTGCTAGATTTTGCAAAAGAATTTGGAAAGCAAACTGAACTCAAAACCAAACTCTTTAGTGCTCATTTTACAGAGAAAAAAGATATATCGAGCCGTTATATTTTAGGAGAACTTATTCAAAGTATAGGATTAGACAAAGATATATTTTTGGCAAAACTGGATGAAGAGAGTGCAAGAAAAAAAGTACAAGATGCAGAAGAGTATTGGCATAAACAAAACATATCTGCGGTTCCAACGATGATCTTTAATAACGAAATGGTTATGAATGGTGCCTATCCTGTGGGAACCTATAAAAAAGTTCTAACAGAATTACTGGAAAAAAGGTTAAAAAAGAATTAGAAGTAACCATTTAACGTTTACATAATTTAGAGTCTTTTTACATTCTTATCCCATTTTTTAGCTTTACATGTAACGCTATTTTCTACTTGCAATCATGGTGCATTAAAAAAAAACAAAAGGGCTACTTTAAATATTTTCCCTTCATAATTTTAATTTCCATTAATCTAAGTAAAGATAAAATTTCGCTCAAAAGGTATTCAGGTGACTCGTTCTCACCAGAATATTTAACATAATTTTGGGGTGTCGCCAAGCGGTAAGGCTCTGGTTTCTGGTACCAGCATTCAGGGGTTCGAATCCCTTCACCCCATCCACTTCTTTACTTCAAACAAATTCAAAATAATTTACATGTAAAGCGATTCTGCACTTGCTATAATAGTGCATCTTAAAAAATAGGGCAATTTGATGTTAGATTACCAAACGATTCTTGACGAAATTTTGCATGAGATTACGCCTTATTTAGGTGAGGGAAGGGTGGCTTCGTACATACCTGAGCTTGCGCGTGTTGAGCCAAGTTCCTTTGCGATGTCGCTTATGTGCGTGGACGGAAGCCAGTTTCATGTGGGTGAATATGAAAAACGCTTTTCGATTCAGAGTATTTCAAAGCTTTTTACACTTACTTTGGCGATGCAATTAGCGAATGATTCACTGTGGGAGCGCATCGGCAAAGAACCTTCGGGCACACCTTTTAATTCACTCGTCCAGCTCGAATACGAACATGGCATCCCTCGCAATCCTTTTATCAATGCAGGAGCGCTTGTTGTCACTGATGTCATTTTAAGCCATCTTCAAGACGCGCATCAGAGTGTTTTGGAATTCATTCGCACGCTTTGCGCAAAAGATGACATCAATTTTGACTTTAGCGTAGCAAAGTCTGAAGAGCAAACAGGTTTTCGCAACCATGCCATGGCGAACTTCCTCAAAAGCTTTAACAACTTAGAGCATGAGCCTTCTCGCGTGCTGAACGCGTACTTTCATCACTGCTCCATCGCCATGAGTACGCAAGAGTTAGCCAAATCGGCACTCTTTTTATCCAACGGTGGCATTCAGCCTTGGAGCGATGCACCCATCTTAAATGCACGCCAAACCAAGCGCATCAACGCCTTGATGTTGACGTGTGGCACGTATGACTCGGTCGGAGATTTTGCGTACCGTGTGGGATTGCCTGCGAAAAGTGGCGTCGGTGGTGGCATTTTAGCTACACTTCCTGGGAAATTCAGCTTGTGTGTTTGGTCGCCACGACTCAATGAAAAAGGCAACTCGTTTGCAGGTACGAAAGCGTTAGAGCTTTTTACTACAAAAACAAAGCTTTCGATCTTTTAGTGGTTTTTTACGTACCCGGATACATTCAAAATGGAGCATTATTACCTTTTTTCATTGGCTTTAAAAAAAGCAATCAAATCCTCTTTCAGCAGTGGCTTTGCAAAATAATAGCCTTGAAATCTATCGCATCCAAACGAGTGCAATAATGCTCGCTGCTCTTTGGTCTCTACCCCTTCAGCTAAAACTTGCATATTGAAATTTTTCCCAATCGCTATAATATTTTGCACCATTTTTTGAGTCGCTTCATCTTCGACAATGGTATCAATAAAACTTTTATCAATTTTAAGCTCATCAATGGGCAATTTTCTAAGCATACTCAAGGAAGAGTATCCTGTACCAAAATCATCCATAGAAACTTGAATATCTGCCTTTTTAATATCGTGTAACAACGGTAAAATATAATCAATATCTTCGATCAATAGATTTTCAGTAATTTCGATGGTAATCGAAACTTTGCTCATGTGACTCTCTTGAATCGCGTGTAAGAAATGCTCTAAAAAACCTACTTCCATGAATTGACGCACAGAAATATTAATAGATGTTTGAAAGACAACGCCCAATACGGTTTGAACCTCTTTAATGTCTTGTAATGTACGAGTAATTATAAAACGACCAATTTTGCCCATTTGCCCCGATTTTTCAGCCACAGCAATAAATTGATCGGGTGGAACCATCCCTAATGTTGCATTGTTCCAACGCGCTAAAGATTCAACTCCATACAGACGTCCATCTTGGTCAATTTGAGGTTGATACACCATAAATAACTCATTTTTCTCTAGCGCTTTTTTGAGTTCGAGCTCTATTGAAATATTTCTAAGGTAACTTTCTTGCATCGTATTGGCAAAAATATGTGCATTATTTTTGATCTTTTTAGATTCATACATCGCAATATCCGCAGCTTGCAGAAGTCTATCAAGGTTTTCACCGTGTTCAGGGTATTTGGCGACACCAATACTTGCACCCACGTTTAACGTCAATTTATCTAGGTAGTAAGGTTTTGAAACCGTCTCAATAATGCGGTAAGCAAGTTCAAGTAAAGCTTGATCGTGCGTTAAATGTGTAAAGATGACAAATTCATCACCACCATGCCGAATAATAATAGAATCTTCAGGAACAACGGTTTTAAGGCGTTTTGAGAGCTCCACTAAAAGAGTGTCACCGCACTGATGACCAAAACTATCATTGATATTTTTAAAATGATCCATATCGACATACAAAATCGAAAAACTTGGAGCACTTTCAAAAAGCCATTTAGTAATGTTTTTTTGCAGATAACTTCGATTGGGAAGCGTTGTGAGCGGATCATATGTCGCTTGAAAAATCAGATCAGCACTACGTTTTGCATCGGCTTTGGCAATGATTCTAAAAAGGAAAAAGAATCCCACAACCACAAAACTATAAATCAAAAGGTAAAGTGACAAACTTTTCAAAAAATCATTTTTGATGATTTCTAATGGCAAACGTACATGGATCCAAAGCTTATAAACTTTGTCATACTGAAGGGATAGTAGATACGTTTTTCCATTCGTTGCCGTATAGAGGAAAGAGAGCATAGTCTCATGTTCTTTTGCATCCTCTATGGTGACATTGAGTGAATCCATGATGGCTTTTTTAAGCCTTTCTTTTGAAGAAGAGGCCAGAGGAGTGAGATAAATTTGATGATTTGATTCATCTGAATTTGGAGAGACATACTGAAAATAAAAATCTTCGTCTCGAAGAATCGAGATGAAATAATTATGGGATTTATCGACATTTGCAACAAAATTGCCAAAGGTATCTTCGACCCTCAATGCGGCTGTAATAATCGTTACGATATTTCCTTTATCGTCACGAATGGCCTTGCGAATGGGCGTTATCCACTGATTGATAGGAGCAAAATAATAGGTACGTCCAAAAACCATGTGATGGCTTTTTAGCGTTTGAAGAAACGAATCTCGACTCGTTTCTTGGTTTAAAAGATTGGGAAATTTAGAAACATCATAGCCACCACTGACAAACGTCATCGTTCCACTCGGTGTTACAAGGGCGATCGCATCCATAGAAGGATTATCTAAAAGTGTCGAATTTAGGGTTGCCATGGAGCGAGGATTGTTTTTATACTGAGGATCTTCTAAAAAACGGTTACCAACAACATTAAGAACGGTCTCTTGTGTCTTAAACAAAGAACGTGTCGAACTCGCAATGATACTAACCATATTTTCTTGTGATACTTGATACTCTCTATAAATATGTTTCCAACTCATATACATCAATGTCGCCAATAAGATTAAAGAAAAAAAACTTAAAACGTAGAAAAGGAGCCAAATGTTTTTTTTCAAAATTGCCATACATTATCCTTGGATCAAAATTTTTAGAGGCTTTTTTATTGTACCATTTTTGTATTCTAAAGAGGAATCAAAAAGCACTTTTTACATCTTTTTTAATGCTGCCAACCACACTTTGGGCGTGATGCCATACCACTTTTTAAAGGCTCTTAAAAAGGGACTTGGTTCGGCGTAGCCTAGGTAGGAAGCGATGGTTGGGGTATCCAGTCCTTTTTGGAGGTAGTGCGTTGCTAATTTTTGACGTACTTCACCTAAAAGCGCTACAAAACTGACTCCTTCTTCTTTGAGCTTTTTTTGAAGGGTTCGTGGGTGCATGCCGATTTTGCGTGCTACGCTCTCTAATGAGACGTCGAGCTCTCCTGTGGCGATGAGAATGTAGCCTAAGACTTGATCTTTGAGGCTTCCGTGTACGCTCATGCCCAAGCTTTGTTCTGCCTCTTTTTCAAAGACACTGAGCAAGTAAGGATTGTCAAAACTCGTTTTCATTTTTAGTTGTGTTTGGTCAAAAAAGAGAGCATTTTCGACCTCATCGAAGAGAATGTTTTCACCAAATACGCTCTGATACGCTTTTACATGTAAAGGTTTCGCGTGCCGAAACGTCGTCTGTTTGGGGAAAATGGGATGGGGGATAATTTTGTTAATGAGATGGAGCAGGGCACTTAAATGGATCTCGGCACTGTACTTTTCAAGGTGCGTCATTTCGCCCTCTTTGTGAATGAAAAGCGTGAGTTTTGCCCCTTCTTTTTCAGGCACAAAAAGAGGTTTGAGCGTTTTTCCGATAAGCGGATAGTAACGACACAATTTAATGATCGCCTCTTCAACCGTGCGTGAATGCAGCATCAAATAGCCCAAAACGCCCAGATTATTAGGTGTAACCGATTCGGCAAATTTAAAGAGTAGTCCCGCATCGCCAGAGCGTGCGATCGCTTCTTCGATCAGTTCATGAAGGTACGATGCTCTGATCTTTCCACCTTTTACATGTAAAGATTGCAGAGTGATGTCGCGCACCTTCATAAACGCTGTTGCATCGTACGCATAGTTCTTGGTTAAAAAAGAGAGAATCACCAAAAACGCTTCCGCAGGAGCCTGTTTAAAATCATCGAGTCGCAAAATGTCATCCCTTGAGTCGTAAAATGTCACTGGAAATTTCTGGGCAGATTATATACTAACGAGCATTAACCCTGCTTAATAAGGAACCAAAATGAACACCTACAGCGTTGTACTCGCATTTCACGTTATCTCCATCGCAACGTGGATGATTATGCTTGTGTATTTGCCCAAACTTTTTGTCTACCACATCACAGCAACCCGTGATGCACAAGTACAAATTGCCGTGCAAGAGAGCAGTCTTTACAAAGTTGGCACCATTGCAATGATCTTATCGATCAAGTTCGGGCTTATCTTACTCTACCTCAATCCGTACCTGCTCAAAAGTGGAGGGTGGTTGCATCTTAAGCTTACGTTGGCGGCATGTATGGTGGTTTATCACTTTACATGTAAGAAATTCATCACGCAATTTGCGAAGGAGAGGGTTTCTCAAAACCTGCGATTTTTCAGGGTTTTTCGTGTCATTCCTGAGATCACGACAGCGCTGATTATACTTCTTACGATCATCAAGCCATTTTAATATTTGGCTTGAAATTCCATTGACAATCTTCTTTAAAAAATGTACTATTTCAAAAATGAATGACCGTCAGTCATTATTGAAAGGGAGTAGATGGCACGTATTATAGACAAAGAAGAAAAACGACTTGATATTGCCAGCGCATCGATTGAATTGTTTGCGCGAAAGGGCATTGCACAGACCAGCATCGAGGAGATTGCCAAAAGTGCGGGTGTTGCCAAAGGAACGATATATCTCTACTTTAAAAACAAAGAGGAGATCATTCTTACTATTTGGGACATGTTAGCCTCGCGCCACCAAGAGGTATTTCAAGCGCGCATTACCGAAACGATGAGCGCCAAAGAGAAAATCTTGGAGCTTTTTAATTTCAGTGAATGCAAAGAAGAACACGACAAAGAAGACCTCTTGACCCTTTACCAACACTTCTTAAGTACCATGCTCATTGATAAAACAGGGCTTTACACCAATTATTTTGCAACGATTTGCCAAAGAGATTATGACATTATCTTTCAGTGTATTCAAGAGGGTATTGCCAAAGGAGAGCTTGAAGTACACGATGTGGACAAACTCACCAATACCATTATTATTTTCATGGAAGGTGTTGTCATTCGATCCAAAATGAACAATTTTAATTTTGAACAAACACAATTACATTTAACCCAACATATTGCCTTTTTACTCGATCAATACCTAAGGAAAGAACCATGCAAAAACTAACCCTTTTATGCCTCTTTCCACTGTTTATTTTTGCGGGAAATTTACCTGAACTCGTAAGCCTTGCAGAACAAAACAAACACGTGGAAGCTTCACGTTATAGCTTAGAAGCGGCAAAAGAAAAAGAGTATGCCACGAAAAGTGGTTATATGCCCAGCCTCAGTTTAGGGGCAAATCAAACCTACAACCAAGAAGAGAGCATACTTTATCCAGAACGTAGCAGGACAGGTTCTGCCACACTCTCCTTTACCATTTACGATGGTGGGAAACGTGAAGCACTGTTTGACCAACAACAAGCCCTTGTGAAATCCGCTACATTTTCACTCTCATCGGTGCAAAATGATGTCTCTTTGAACGTCATCTATTATTATTACAACTACATCAGCACCCTTGCAAGCAGAGAATCAACCTTGCAAAAGATGGAACAACTCGAGGCAGAACGCTACCGACTTGACAAATACCTCTCTGTAGGCAGTGCAACCGCCGATGAGCTTCAAAAGATCATCTCAACCATCGAGCAAACCAAGGTCGATCTTTTAACCCTAGACAACACGCTCAATAACATCTCAAACACCCTCGAATATCTGACAGGAAAAGAGGTAAATGTAGAATCAGGCTCTACCATAGCCTTTCAAGAAGGAAAAGTGGAAGATGCCACACGTTTTGATATTTTGGCGTTAGAACAGAGTGCGCAAAGTGCCAAAGCCGAAGCTAACGTCGCCAAAGCACCGCATCTTCCAACCATTAAAATTGAAGACACCTATTCACGTTTCAAATACGACTACGCCAACCCTGCATGGGAAACAGACGCGGATCGTCAAAATACTGTGCAACTCTCACTAGAATGGAAAATCTTTGATTTTGGTTCTACTTCTGCTACCTATCAAGCGGCACAAAAGACGTATCTTTCCAAAAACAGTGATTTGGCGTATGAAAAAGACAAGGCCAAAGCGAGTTTTAAAAGTGCTCAAAACAGCTATAAAACAGCGCTTGCAAAGATAGAAGCAGCTCATGCAAAACTCACCGCATCTGAAATGACCTACGAACTCGTTAAAAAGAAATTTCAACAAGGCATCGTCAACAACGTCACGTATCTTGACGCTCTTAGCGATAAATTCAATGCCAAATCCCAGCTTCAAACAGCCTTGAATGAAGTGGAATACCAAAAAGCCGTCTTACTCTACGAAATGGGTAAAGAGATAAAAGGAACCATCCAATGAAAAAAATGTTAATCACCACTCTGTTTATGTTTCAAGCCCTCATTGCAGGGGAAGTTTATGCAACGTTTGATGTTGTCAGCGAGAAAAGCTCCGAGCTTGGACTCTCCCTTTCAGGCGTTGTTGGTGCTTTACATGTAAACGTTGGCGACCGTGTCAAAAAAGGTGATTTGCTCCTTGCTTTAAATAATGTACAAGAGAAAAATGAGTATGAAAGTGCTCGCAAAAATGCAGAACATTCCGTCAAAACGTACGAACGCTACGCCAAGATAGCGGATGTCATCGACAAAGAGAAGATGGAAAATTATCTTTATGATAGAGACATTCAGCTTTTAACCGCTCAAAACAAAGAGATTATCTTCAAAAAAACAGAACTTCGCGCTCCGTATGATTTGGTGGTGAGTAAGAAAAACACGGAACTTGGAAATATCGTTTTAAGTTCTCAAACTAAACTTTTAACAGTTGAGAGTACGCATGATGTCAAGCTTGTGCTTAAATTCGATGAAAAGTACTGGACCCAAATCAAAGTAGGGCAAAAATTTACCTATAAAGTCGATGGCAGCGATAAAAAACACGAAGGGGTCATCAGTAAAATCTACCCAACCATTTTAGCCAGTACACGTGAAATGCAAGCCGAAGTCAAAGCGGTCGATCTGATGCCAGGTCTGTTTGGCAACGGCACGATCAGCGTGGAATAAGCAATGTATAAATTAGCGATCAACCGTCCCATTACGACCCTAATGGGGGTTTTAACCTTCATCGTCTTTGGTTTGATGTCCTACAACACGATGCCCATCAACCTTTACCCTAATGTTGACTTTCCAATTGTCACGGTTCAGACTATTTACAATGGCGCTGATCCTTCCACAGTTGAGACAAAAGTTACCGACAAGATCGAAGAAGCAGTTTCTGGCGTGGATGGCATCGACAAGCTTATGTCGACCAGTTATGAAGGCTTTAGTGTTGTTACGATTCAGTTTAAGCTGACCAAAAACATCGACATAGCAACCAACGATGTCCGCGATAAAATCGGCGCACTCAATCTTCCCAGTGAAGTTGAAAAACCTGTGGTAAAAAAACTTGGTGCAACGGGTGGTGTTATAAATCTTTTTGTGGCGAGTGATGGTCATAATGACATCGCTTTGATGCGGCTTGCCGATGAAAAGCTGAAACCAAAACTCCAGAGGGTTAAAGGTGTGGGTGAAGTCAACATCATCGGTTTTCAAGAGCGCGAAATTCGCATCTTCCTTGATCCTTTTTTACTGAACAAATACAATTTAAGTGCCTCCGATCTTAGTGGCATTGTTTCGGTGCAAAATGTTAAACAAGGTGCTGGAAAGATGATCAACAAAGATCAAGAGATCATCATCAAAGCTGAAGGCGACGCGGAAAATATTCAAGAGATTGAGAATCTTTTGGTCAAACCAGGTGTTCGCCTCAAAGATATAGCGACCATCATTGATGGGCTCAGCGATGCGAAAAGTTTTTCTTCCTACAACGGACAAAGAGGAGTTACGCTCGAAGTTAAAAAAATCGCAGGTGAAAATGTGCTCAACATCATCACAGGCGTTAAAAAAATCATGCCTGATTTGCAGCTTCTTGCAGGGAAAAACAACGAAATTAAGATTTTGCAAGATCAGTCTGAAAAAATTATGGTCAACATCGACAATGTACGCTTTGACCTGATTTTTGGTGCTTTTTTATCGATTATCATCGTTTTTGCCTTTTTACGCAATGTGACGGCTACAATTGTCTCTGCACTTGCCATTCCTACGTCGGTCATTGGTACGTTTGCGATTATGAACGCGTTAGGATACGATCTCAACCGTCTGACACTCATTGGTCTCACCCTTGCCATTGGTATCTTTATCGATGACGCGATCGTTGTGATTGAAAATATTATGAAAAAGATGGAAGAGGGCATGAAACCCTTTGAAGCCTCGTTTGAGGGTATCAAAGAGGTGGCATTTTCCATTTTGGCGATCTCTTCCGTACTTTTAGCAGTATTTATTCCTGTCGCGTTTATGGATGGCATCGTGGGTATGTTCTTTAACTCCTTTGCGATGACCGTGGCTTCGGGTATTGTCATCTCGTATCTGGTGGCGGTTATGTTTGTTCCCTCCATTGCAGCGCGTCTTTTAAATGCCAAAGAGAGTAAATTTTACCATGCCACCGAGCCCATCTTAAAAGCAGTCGATAAAGGGTATGTGGCACTTTTAAAGCCACTGCTTCGCTTTAAAACGCTGACGGTTTTGGCAACATTTGGATTTTTGATTGCCTCGATGACACTCAAAGTGGGTATGGATTTTCTTCCGATGCAAGACAACAGCGAATTTCAGATCACTATTAAAGGCCCTGTGGGTATCAATCTTGAAACAATGAAACAAAAAGTGATTCCGATTGATGAGATGCTTAAAGACGATCCGTCTATTTCGTACTCTATCGTCTCTATCGGGTATGATTCTGCGCAAAGTATCCATAAGGCACGTATTTACGTGAAGCTAAAACCGGTTAAAGAGCGCACGATTTCACAACTTACACTGATCGAGCAGTACCGCGACAAGATGAAAAATGCCAAAGATTTGGTTATTGCGGTTGAAAAAGTCGATGATTTTAACACAGGTGGCACCACCGCACCGCTGCAAATCGTTCTCACGGGTGATCGTTTTGAAGTCTTGGATGAAACGTCTACGAAACTGATGGAGTTTTTAAAATCAAATCCAGGCATTGTCGATGTCGATCAAGACTATGAGAGTGGCAAACCTGAGATGAAAGTAAGTATACTTAGGGAAAATGCCCAAAGAGTAGGAGTAAGTGTCAAAGAGATCGCCGCTGTTTTAGGCTCAGCGTACTCAAGCGATAGCGCCATCTCGTACTATGAGGACAATGGCAAGCAGTTTGACATTACAATTCGTTTTAGGGATGATTTTAGAATGTCGTTGGAAGATATGAAAAAACTTCAAGTCAAAAATGCCAATGGCGATTTTGTGGCGCTTGAAGGGTTGATCGCCTTTGAAGAGAGTTTAGGCACAGCGTCTATTAACCGTTTTGATCGCGAACGAAAAATCTTAATTACCGCCAATATCGTAGGAACATCCCTCGATAAAGTCGTTGCGCTTGTCGAAGAGAAGATGAAAGAGATCTTGCCAGAGGGCTATCACTACCGTTTTACGGGCGATGTTGAAAACATGAATGACACAGCAACAGCCTTTGGTACCGCGGTTCTGTTAGCCGTTATTTTGATCTATTTGATTTTAGCCGCACTCTATGAGTCACTCATTCAGCCCTTTATTATCATGATCTCTATGCCACTTTCGTTAACGGGAATTATGGTAGCGCTCTATTTAAGCGGGTATACGTTCAGTCTTTTTGTTATGATTGGTATTATCTTGCTTTTGGGAATGGTGGGGAAAAATGCGATTTTGGTGGTTGACTTTGCAAACCGTGCGATCAAAGAGGGTAAAAAGATCGATGAGGCACTGTTAGAAGCGGGCGAAAAACGTCTTCGTCCTATTTTGATGACCACCTTTGCGATGATCGGCGCGATGATGCCATTAGCCTTTGGCAGTGGAGCAGGGCATGAAGCCAACGCACCGATGGCACTTGCCATTATCGGTGGACTTTTAAGTTCAACTGTTTTAACCTTACTGGTCGTTCCTGCCATCTATAAGTTCATGTATCCGATGGATGCGTGGCTTCGTAAATGGTACGAAAAAGGTACGATTTAAACGTTACATGGAAAGGGGTGAAATTCCCCTTTACGCCTTATTTATTGCGTTTGCGATCTTTTTTGACTTGCTTCGCTTTGGCTTTTGCTTTGGCTTTTTGAGCATCGCTCGGTTTTGCTTTATCCGAGTTTACTGCACCAACATTGGCCTGTTTTCCCTCGTAAGGAACGGTATGCTTTTGGAGTGTTGCTAGACCTGCAAGTTTGTAGCCATTTTCCATTTTAACGCTATTGTTGAGTAATCCGCCCATTATGTGTCCTTCATGATACTTAAATGTGATTGGAGAAAAATCGTTGAGAGTTTCGTAACGATAAGCGCTATTATACTTTATCCTTGCTTTAAGCCATGTAAAAGCGTTTACATGTAAAGAAGAGGGCTCTTATTTCAGCCTAATTGATTACAATAGCGGCTACTATTTTTTTACATGTAAAAGGGAACGTATGCTAGAGCAAAACCTCATAACCATGCAACAGATCGACTACGAGGTCGAATTTCACAAGCTTTTAGCCAAATACATCGAACTTCAAGACAAATATAACAAGTTGATTGAGTCCAATTGACTCCTTTACATGTAACGCAGAAGAGGGCACGCAAAATGCCCTTTTGAATGTGTTTAATGGCTGTTGAGAATGCTCAGAGTTTTTTCATACACACTGAGTTTGCCAAGTTCCGCTTTGAGCCCATCGGTCAATTGCGATTGCGATCGTAGCTCTTTGGATATGATCTGACTTTTTTCTGCCAGATTTTCCATATCGGAAGAGAGCGCGTTGCTTTTAGAGGAGACTTCCAAGAGACCACCACTCACACTACTCATGGTTTTGCTGATATTTTCAACCGCTTGGATGATGGTACTCACCGACACATTGGTCTCAGAGAGACTTTTTTGCGTACGTTCTGCAAGTTTACGCACTTCATCGGCAACGACAGCAAAACCACGTCCATGCTCACCCGCACGCGCCGCTTCTATTGCCGCATTGAGTGCTAGTAAATTGGTTTGATCGGCAATGTCAGAGATGACACTTAAAACAACACGAATATCGCGGACATTGTTGGTAAGATTTTCCACTTCATGGAGAAGATTGGCATTGTCAACACTTCCTTTTTCCATGCTCGAAGCAAACACAACAAACTCTTTTTCCACCGATGAGAGTTGCGTTTCGATCGCATCAATGGCACTCACAGCGTTTTGAAGCGTTTCACCCATGGTCTCAATAACAGGCATGCTCTCTTTCATTTGAGCCAACATTGCTTTGTTGATGGTATCGACCATGTTTTGGCGATTGATCTTTCGTAGTAAAAAATAGCTCTTAAATCCAGCGTATTTCTGCACAAAATTATCAACATAGTCATCTTCAAAATTAGCACCTTCTATCTGATAGAAAAAGATCGCGGTCAAGGTTTGGTTGACATTGACCCCTAAAAGCTCACCAAAAGTCGAAAAACCAGCCACGGGAATCTCATTAAAGACAGAGAGCTGATTGATCTCACGCGTATTGCACAAACGTCTTAAAATACAGTCATTGAAAATCGCGCCAATGGCTTTGGGCTTGTTATGGCAAAACTGCGCAAAATCATAGTTTGTGGTCTGCACAAAGTCTGTTTTTTCAAGCAAAAGAAGCTCTTCACCTGCCTCAATGTCACAGTAAAAATGGATCGTCTCATTGGGTACATCAAGAGACGCGATGGAGCGAATATAGATCTCACCATCAATTTCAATCCCAAAGGTATAATTGGCAAGTTTAGCATTGAGTTCACTCGCAGAGCATCTAAAATGGGTTGTTAACGCAGAGATGCCGCCAACGCTCATATTGGTACTTCGATCTAAAAAGGCACGCACTGTACGCGTAATCGGATTGGCATCCAAAACGGTAAACGAAATAGACGTTTTTCTAAAATTTTGACTTTTAAAAACACCAAAACGATACTGCGGTGTCAGTTTCATAAACGTCACTACCGCATGGTGCCTTAAGGTTCGCGTTCCATCGTAAATGTAGGTGTTTTGAAAGTCCAGCTTACCACCCGCACTGCCACCGATAAGCAAACACGGGAATTTTGCCACATGGTACACCGCTTCCATAAAAAAACTCTCACTCGCACTGAGTCCATCGATGAGCGTGTAACCCAATGTATCATCCGAGCGCATTTTGAAAGGCACGCGCACCTTTTTGACCTCTTCAGCAATCAAAGCAGAACGCTGCGCTGCTGTTTTGCCACTCGTTGCCATATCTTCGCTTTTTAGAGGAATGGAAGCAACATACACATCACTGATGATTTCGGGAGAAAAAAGCATTAAAACAATGTTATCGCCTTCACCAGCAGATGCTGAAGAATAGAGTGAGGGAAGGGGAGTTTCACCATGAAGGCTACACAGTTCGCCCGCCGTTGTTGAGAGAATCAACATTGCCTCAGGAGGAAGCGCTTGTTTGAGTTTTGATGCAATTGCGTTAAAATCCAAAGAGGGAGAGACAAAACCTAAAACAACTTTTGGTTTAAACAAAATAGTTTTAAAAGCGGTGGAAATGGATTGTTCTTGAAGACTTAAAGTTACAATAACATGACCCGTAGATGAGGCGTTAAAGGCTGTTTGCTCGGATGAACGAAAAAAACTAAACATGGCACTTCCTTATTAGAATAACTTATGTTTTTCATAGTAAATTCATACTAACTCACCAACCATAAAGATGTACTTAAACATCTTTTGCACACACACATTGACAAATAGACCATCTCAATTCAGTAACGATCGTTTTATTAATTATTGAAAACTGTAATTTTCAAAGTTAATATAGAGAAGTATAATTGATAATTTTACATTACGTTCGTAGCATGAAAATAGCCTATTTAAGTAGGTTCACTTATGTATCTTAAATAAAGTTTTGGAGAAGTTACGAAGTGGATACAAGAAGCTATCAATGAATATTGGTAGCTTCTTGTCTTTTGAAAGTTAGATGCCCAAATCTTGGCGTTTGAAATACTCTTGTCCAACTTTACACAAAGGACACGCTTTGGGTGCTTTTTTACCTCTATGGATATGTCCACACACTTCACAGACCCAAATCTCTTCTTCGGCATCTTCAAAGAAACCATCTTCTCTCATCGCATCTTGAAGCGCTTTGTATTCGCGTTCATGTTCAACTTCTACTTTACCAATGGCGTTAAAAAGACGTGCAAGCTCTTTGTGTCCTTCTTCTTCTGCAATTTTTGCAAAATTGGGGTACATCGTTTCATGCTCATAATGTTCACCTGCCATTGCACTATCAAGGTTTTTAAGCGTTATCTCTGTCTCTGCGCCATCTACAAGTTTATGGTAGGCTTTAAACTCAGCTCTTGCGTGCCATTTTTCATTTTCAGCGGCTTCTCTAAAGTGACGAGAGATTGCATGCCAGCCCTCTTCCAAGGCAATGTCTGCAAATAGGTCATATTTATTACGCGCTTGAGATTCTCCCGCAAATGCTTTCATCAGATTGACCGCTGTAAGATCTTCGGTGATACATGCCATCTCTTGACCACAACAGGTAAGTTTACCGCCACCCACATTTTGAACTTCCACTTCATTCCCGCATTTACTGCATTTGTATGTCTCGTACTGTCTCATTCTTGCTCCTTAAAATTTATAGTGACATTCTAATCAATTCTTACTTAAACAATAATAAATTGTAATTAATAATTTTTATCGTCTAAAGAATTCCTTTTTTAGTGAAAAAATCTTCAATCACTTTAGCCGCAAACGCTTTGTCGTACATGTAAAGCTCTTGCCATGTCTTACCTTCTAAAAAACTCTTTGTACCAATGTCATATTTTGCTTTGACCTGTTGGACAAACTCTAAGACAGCGCTGAACAAAAGTGCGTACTGAGCAGCAGTAAATTTTTTGAGAAGGTCGAACAAGCGGTAATAATTGACCATTTTTTTACTCGATTCTTCGACCATGCGAAGCGACCAAATGCGCCCTGCAAACTCATGTTGGTACTCAACACCTGTGCGAATCTGCAAGGAAAATTCTCTCAGTCCTTGTAAAAATGTCTCTTTGGGTAAAAAATCGGTGGTATTGTGGAAAAACAGATAGATACTAAACAAAAAAAGATCTTCGACGCAAGGCGCATACGCTCTAATCTCTGTATACGTCTCTTGTTCGACACTCAACTGCATTCGAAGATACGCCAGGTGCTTAACGCGCCAGTTATCTTTTTGCTCTGCCCTCTTCTGCCACTCAATCAATGTAGGTCTCGGTATATCGTAACGCTCAACTAAAGGCTTGTAAGATGTCTGCATCGCTTACTCCCAAGTCAGAATGGACTATTCTATTACTTTTTTTGAAATATTTCAATACTTAGGGGTTATTTGAAAGAAAGAGAAGAAAAATGTATACCATTGGTTAATGATGAAAACAGATGGTATACATAAAAAAGAGACTAGATATGGAAGTGTTTTAAAAAGGCAGGATTGTTTTCAACCAAACCAAGCTCTATCAGGCGCAAAATCGTTTTTTGATCGCAATCAGTGTCTTTTGGCCACTCTCTGGTGTAGCCATCAAGATCATTTTTGGTCGTTGCATCAATGCCAATAAACTCCTCTTCGACAAAAATGTCGCGAAGTGCATCGATGTTATTGACCACGCGCCAGATCAGCATATAGGCATTATCCACGCTATTGCCCTCATTATCCACCACGATCAAAAGTTTCATATGCTCTTTTAAAGGTTTGAGCGCTTCATACACCTCTTTACCTGCCCTCTTCTTAGAAATGGTCATAACGGTAATCGGTGTTTTCGTCTGTGTTTTGTACTGTTTGAGCGCAGAAACTTCGGGAACCAAGGTTGTGACCTTAAAAAGAAGATCTCTATCGCTCAAAATGGTTTTTGAAGGCGCGTCGATCACACCACCGGTACAATCCACACCGAGTTTCCCACCAAAAAGAGCATTTGGAGAAGCGTGATCCAGCGCGTCGCACACACCTTCGCTAATAAGCAAGCGTTTCGCACTGACGCGATTTAAGATGTAGTCGCTCAAAGGCTCGTAATCATCTAAGTCAGGAGCATTTTCATCGACAAAAATGGCGTGTTTAACAAAACTCATCTGTCCTACACCCCAAAACGCGTGCATAAACTGTTTTGCATGTCCAGGATAGAGCACATTCATCTTGGCTAAAATGAAGTTATGAAACACACCATTTTCAGGCATGTTGTAATCAATGAGATCAGGAGCTGTCGTTTTTAAAAGCGGTAAAAAGATGCGCTCCGTTGCCCAACCCATGTATTTATCTTCCAAAGGAGGTTTCCCCACAACGGTCGCTTGATAAACAGGTTTTTCTTTACATGTAATGCAGGTCACATCCATCACAGGATACGGCTCTTTAAGCGTGTAATAGCCTGTATGATCGCCAAAAGGTCCTTCGATCTCCATAAGGCTAGGATCAACCCAACCCTCAATAACAATATCCACATCTTCAGGCACATAAATAGGATTGGTCAGTGATTTGACAAGGCGAGCACTTTTGTCTTTGATAAAACCATAGAGTAAAAGTTCAAACATCCCAATCGGCATCGGCGCTTGTCCGCACCAAATATAAAGTGGATCGCCCCCAATTCCAATGCTCACAGGCATTTTTTTACCCGCTTTTTGGTATTCATGAAAGAAATGTGCGCTATCTTTGTGAATCTGCCAGTGCATACCCAAACGGTTTTTATCGTAAACTTGCAAGCGGTACATACCTAGATTTTGTTTCGTTCCATCCAAACTTTGTGTGTAAACCTGCCCCATCGTGATAAACGGACCACCGTCTTCGCTCCATGTGGTTAAAATGGGGAAAGCATAGAGATTTGGCTCGTCATACACTTTTGTTTGACAAACACCCTTACCTTTCAGTCGTTTTGGAAGCGCATTTTTAAGATTAAACAGTGTGCCGAGCATGCCCATTTTATCCATAAAAGACGTTGGCGGTTTCATGTGCATGAGTGATTCGATCTGCTTTGCCACGACGTTGGGATTTTTACCAAAAATAAGCTCGGTCGCTTTATCGGAGCCAAATACATTCATCAGCACTGGCATATCAAAGCTCTTACCCAGTCTTTTACTCACAGGTTTGGTAAATAAAAGCGCTTTTGAATCCGCTTTTTTGACTTCAATATAAGCCAAATGCGGAATTTCTAGATCAATATCAAGCTCAGTATCGATTACATGTAAAAGATCGTTTTGGCGTAGAAGGTCAATGATTCGCTGCATTTTCTGCCTTTAAAAAATTTCGTTTAGCGCGATCTGTTCCGCACGTTCCAAGAGCGCTTTCGCTCCTCTATCAATGACTTTTTGTGCCAATGCTTTGCCCACACTTGCATACTCTGCGCGTGTGGTGGTTATCGCTTCGCTGAGCATTTCAGAGCCATCGGGAAGTCCTAAAATCGCTTTTACATGTAAAGCATCGCCACACAATTCTGCGTTCACACCAATAGGCACTTGGCAACCGCCTTCAAGGATGGTGACAAAGTCGCGCTCTACGCGTGTTTCGATGATGGCATCTTCATCATTCAGCACGGAGACCAAACGTTCAACCTCGGCATCGCAGACAATTTCAATCCCAAGTGCGGCTTGCCCAGAAGCGGGGATCATTACCTCTTTGGAGATAGGCGTAAAATAGTTCACCTCTGCGCTCAAACCCAAACGGTTAATGCCTGCACTGGCTAAGATGATCGCATCAAATTCACCCTCTTTGAGCTTGCGAATACGGGTATTGACATTGCCTCTAAGATTTTTGATCACAAAATCAGGACGAAGTTTTAAAAGTTGCATGCGACGTCTTAAACTCGTCGTTCCAACGACCGCTCCAAGAGGAAGCGCTTCTAACGAAGCATATTTTTCAGAAAGCATCGCATCGCGGACGTCTTCACGCTTGGTGATGACGCCCAGTTTTAAACCCTCTGGAAACGCCATAGGAACATCTTTGAGACTGTGTACAGCAATGTGTGCTTCACCACGAAGCATCGCCTCTTCAAGCTCTTTGGTAAAGAGCCCTTTGCCGCCAATTTTTGCTAAAGCGACATCTAAAATTTTATCGCCTTTGGTCATCATAACGGAAAGTTCGACCTCAAGACCAGGATGCGCTTTTTCAAGTTCCGCTTTGACAAATTCGGACTGCCAAAGGGCAAGTTTACTTCCACGGGTTGCAATAATGAGTTTTTTCATTTAGACTCTTTTATAAATTTTCTGTAGCTTCGTTTTGTATCGTCTTTTTTACCATCCAGATAGATGGTTGGCGTACCATTGACCATGAGTGCTGTGGCAAGCTCGTGGTCTTGGTTTAGTTTTTGAAGAATGTGCGCTTGATTGATCTGATCAACGGTGAAATTTTTATTTAACGCTGTGTTGAAAAGTTCTAAAATTGCCTTTTCATCGCTGATTTTTATATCAAAAAACTCTTTGTACACTTTCTTTACAATCGCTTTATCACCCTGCTCTTCGGCTAAAATCATCGCTTTCACCAATGTAGGCGCTGCTGGGTGAATGTTGAGTGGAAAATGGTAGTAAAACAGTGCAAACATTTGCGGATTGGCTTCCACATCGGCAATCACTTCGGGTAAAAAATCCATACAAAAAGGACAGAGAGGGTCACTAAAAACAACGAGTTTATGCGGTGCATTAAGATTTCCTGCTAAAAGATGCTCTTTATTATACGCGGAAGCATCTACATCGAGCGAATAACTCCCTTTAATGCTTCGACCACTGCCAAGATCAGCAAAATCTTTACTCAAAATTTTACCATCGGTAAAGACCATGTCATTGACGGAGAGTTTTTTGCCCTCTTGCTTAGTCAAATTAAGATCAATTCGGACAAAATAGACCATCCATTCGGGCATCTCTTTCATCGCCTCTTTTTTGACAATCACCACTTTATCAAACGTATAATTTTCATTAGGCGCAATAGATTTTTGTAAAAATGTCGTTACTTTGGTATCAAGATCAGAAGCAGTAACGGCGGCAAAAAGCGTACTACTGCTTAAGCTGATGGCTATCGTCAATAATTTCAACATCAATGATCTCATCGTGATCTCCTTGTTTAAAATGCGTTGTTGTGGGGGTTTCATCTTTTACATGTAAGAATTTTGAAACGATTAAAGTCACCAGTGAGCTAAACTGTAAAAGTAAGCCTACTATATCGCCTAAAAAGCCTGGTAATATCAATAAAATGGCGCCTACAATCGCCCAAAGATTGAGTCTTTGAAATGAAGAGGGGCTGATCTCGCCTTGCATCAGAGCACTGAGGTTTTGCATCAGAGTTAGGCGGAAATTGGCAAGCAAAATTCCACCTAAAAGGGCTGAAATAACAAGTTCACCAAACGTTGCCATCACCCCAATCTGAGAGCCAATATTTAAAGAGACCATCACTTCTAAAAAGAGATAGATCAAAAAATACTTCACGCTAAAAGCTCCCTTAGTTTTGCAAGGGCATCTTCTTTTTTGACAACAGTTTTCTCCAATGTTTTTCGCTCAACAATCTCAACAAATCCCTCATCAAGCTCTTTCCCCACAATCAGTGCGTAAGGAAGTCCAATGAGTTCATAATCTTTCATTTTAAAACCAAAACGCTCATTGCGATCATCTAAAAGTACATTCAAGCGCTCCGCTTTTAAAGCCGTATACATCTCTTCCGCATACGCACTTTGAGCCTCATCTTTACCATTAGAGACAATGATGTCTAAAAGGTATGGAGCGGTTTGTTTATTCCAAATGCACCCTTTTTCATCATGACTTGCTTCGATCATCACAGCAACCAAGCGACTCACGCCAACACCGTAGCAACCCATAAAGAAAGGTTGTGCTTTACCATTTTTATCTAAAAAAGTTGCGCCCATTGCTTTAGCGTATTTTTGTCCGAGTTGGAAGATGTGCCCTACTTCAATGCCTTTGGTCACTCCAAGCTCTCCGCCACAACACGCACAACGATCATTTGCTTTAACACTCACAAGGTCTTTATAGCGATCTTCGTTAAAGTTAAACATGGAGACACCGACCATGTGGAAGTCTGTTTCGTTGGCACCGCAGATAAGATTTTTAGCCTCTTTGAGCTCTAAATCTATGTAAAATTTTACACATTCTAGTCCAATCGGTCCTATAAAGCCGGCTTTGAGCCCTGCTCTCTCGACCTCTTCCAAAGAAGCATCTAAAAGATCCAACGCACCACACGCATTTTGTGCTTTGGTCTCTTGAAGTTCGTCATTGCCTCGTACAAAGAAAACAACCACCTCCTCTTTATCGACATAGACGGCTTTTTTAACCACCGCTTTAATGCTGTAAAAAGGATCAACTTTGAAAAAATTGCAGACATCCTCAATGGTTTTCATATCAGGCGTTTTGAATTTGGAAAGATTGGCTTCAGGAGCTTCTTCTGTCGTGGTTTTAGGCGCACGTTTTGCCGCTTCGATGTTCGCAGCATACGAGCATTGTTGGCACACAACGATGTCATCTTCCCCGTTTTGTGCGAGCACCATAAACTCTTTACTCCCACTACCACCAATGGCGCCACTGTCCGCTTCTACGGCTCTAAAATCAAGTCCTAAGCGTGTAAAGATTTTGGTATACGTTTTTTCCATGACATCAAATTCTCTTTTCATACACGCTTCATCTTCATGGAAGCTGTAACCATCTTTCATCGTAAATTCGCGACCTCGAAGCAGTCCAAAGCGAGGACGCGCTTCATCGCGGAATTTTGTGGTAATTTGATACAAATGCAGAGGTAATTGTTTATAGCTATTGATGCGGTTGCGAACGATGTCTACCACCACCTCTTCATGGGTCGGCCCTAGTACAAATTCATTCTCTTTTCGATCTTTAAAGCGACACAACTCCTTGCCAAAAACATCGTAACGACCACTTTGTTTCCAGAGTTCTGCAGGTGTGACCACATCCATTTGGATCTCTTGGGCACCTGTTTCATCCATCTCTTCTTTAACGACATTTTTGATTTTGTCAAAAACGATTTTTCCCATTGGCAAAAAGTTATACAGTCCACTTCCTACTTGCGAGATAAAACCGCCACGCACCAAGAATTGATGGCTTGGAAGTGTTGCATCTTTGGGTGCATCCTTCGTTGTTGGTGCATACAGTTTTGAAAATCTCATTTTATTCCCCCCATTTGGTATTCGCATTTGTACATATTCATGCGCTTTGTTTGGTCTTCATTAATATTAAAAATATATTGAACCGCTTGCACGATCGTGTCAGCCTCTGGCTTTTCAGCGACCTCTTTGAGGTTTTTGGTAGCGGAGTGTAAAAAAGAGTTAAAGGCATGGTGCAGTACTTTGGAAACTTGATCTTGCAACTCTTCAGGAATATACCCTTTTTTGACCGCTTTTTCGAGCTCCTGCAATGAACACTCTTTCGCATGATCACGAATCTCTTTGATGATCGGATCGACGCACATGCTTTGCAACCATTTGAAAAAGTCCATTGTTGAGCGACCGACGATGCTGTACGCAATTTTGGCTTGCTCTTCACGAAGTGACATGTTTCTCGTCACGATCTCTTCCAAATCATCGACCGCAAAAACGTGCAAATTCGCATGCTCTTTAATGTCAATATCACGAGGAACCGCGATGTCAAACCAATAGCGTGAAAACTCTTTCTCTTCGACCATGTCATCGCTAATCACACTGTGAGGTGCGCCTGTTGCGGTAAAGACAAGACGGTAACGGTTGATAAATTCTGTGAGTTTTGAATAAGGCGCTGTGGTTGCAAGCTCTCCAAGCTCTGTTGCTAAAGCCTGAGCATGCTCAAGATTGCGGTTGATGATAATGACATTGACCCCATTGGAGATCAGATGCTTGGCGGCTAGCTGACTCATCTCACCTGCGCCTACAACCAACGCACTGAGCCCGCCAATGCTGCCTAGAAGATCTTTGGCTTTATTGACCGCAACGCTGGAAACGGAGACGGGGCTTTTGGAAATGTCGGTGCGGCTTCGCACTTCTGCGGCACAGCGAAAGGCATGGTGCATCGCACGTCCTAGCTTTTGACCACAGTAGTTGTTTTCAAAGGCAAATTTAAACGCCTCTTTGAGTTGTCCTGCAATTTGCGTCTCACCAATCACCAGACTATCTAAGGAAGCACAGACCGTGAAAAGATGATGAATGGCTCCATTGTCTTCATAAATGTCCGCATGTTCTTCTAACTCTTCGCGTGTTACATTGGCAACATGGCTTAAAAGATCAAATGAATCGCCCAAAGCCGATTGGCAATCTGTGACACTTGTGATGATCTCCACACGATTACATGTAGAGAGTAAAATCACTTCATTTACCGCCGCACAGCCAATCAACGTTCCCATAAAATGGCGACATTTTTCTTCTGAATTGAACGCTAATTTTTCACGAATGCTAATATCTGTGTTTTTGTGTGTAAAACTAATCGTAAGATAGTGCATTAAAAATTCCTCTCGATCATCTCTTTTATAATGGAGCTTAAGCCCACATCTTCTTCGTTTTCAATCACGTCTAGCGCTTCCATTCCTAGCCTTCTCGCATACGCAATGGCGTCTTGGAGCGCTTTTGTTTCATTCATTTTAGTTTTAATCCACACTTTGTCTGCCTCACCAAGCTCTTGTTGAAAAAAGGAGAGAAGTTTGGTTTGATCTTCAGCGTTTAATGCGCGGTACATGTAAAGATACGGTAATGTCGTTTTGCCCTCTTTAAAATCATTTAACGAAGGTTTTCCAAGGGTTTCGCTGCTTTGCGTAATGTCTAAAATATCATCAATAATTTGAAAAGCGAGCCCCAAGTTTTTACCGTAAAGTGCATAAATATCGCCATTTTTGCCAGCAAGGAGTGCTGCGGCTTTGGCGGAAGCTTCTATGAGTGAAGCTGTTTTTTTGTAGATCATGTCAAAGTAACGCTCTTCACTCTCATTAAAGGTTTGCGAAAGCTCTACATCTAACAGTTCACCCACGGAAAGCAGTGCTACTGCATTTGCGATGCTGTACGCAACATCTTTGGGCAAAAAGGTGAGTTCACTAAAGCCTTTAGAGTAGAGGATGTCGCCTAACATAATGGCGGTTTTATTGCCAAAAAGCGCATTGATGGACTCTTCACCTCGTCTTGTAAACGCATCATCGATCACATCATCGTGCAGTAAACTTGCCGCATGAATCAACTCAACAATCGCTGCAAGTTTGAGCGAATCCTCACTGAGCCCTGCAATCTTTAAAATGAGCTTTGCGCGTAAACGTTTTCCTTTAGGAACTCTGTGAAAGAGCTCAACACTGCGTGGATCACCCAAAGAAGTGACCATCTCGACCATCAAATTTTCAACTTTTCCTAACACGTGCGTTCCTACGGTTTCTTTTTTGGTTTAAACTCAACTTCTATGCGTTGTTGATTATCTTCTATAAATATATCTAAAATTGCCTCTTTATTTCTTTGATCGAAGTCATTAAAGACAATTTTTGCATAGGTTTGCGCAATCATCTTGTTATTTCCATCGGGCAAAAGCGGAACAATAATGCTCTGTAAAGGGTATTTTTTCTCTAAAACATACTGTGTTGGGTAGCCTCTATAGTTGACTAAAAGAGTCAACATATTATTGGTAAAGAGCGTCCAACGAAGTTTTAAGAGGTATTCGTTATTGGGATTTTCAGCGGTTGGCTTTTTGGTAACCTCTTTATGATTGATCAAAACCAATCCTGGTGCATCTTTTTTGAGGATAAATTTATGCTCATATTCGTACTCAATGGGTGCGCAAAGAGCATAGGAACACAAAAGGAACAGCCAAAATACGCTTTTATTCATTTTGGGTTAAAATTTCCCCAACACTGCTAATAAACAGATCGTTATTGTGTTCAACCACCGCGTCCATTTCATCCATTAAAACCGTACGGATCATCCCCTCAAGGGCATCAACACCGACCTGCTTTTCAAGCAAAATTTCCATAGCGCTGTAACGATCCACGATCTCTAAAAGCTTTGTCTTCACCAATTCTTTGTTGGCATTAAAGAGAATATCAAAAAATTTACTTCTAGGACTTCCCATAAAAAAGTCATCTTCGTCTTCGTACAACATCGTTTCTCCTCATTCAAAAAAGAAGATTATAGCACACTAAAGCTTGTCTCATCTGAAAAAGAAAAAGATGGATTGCATACGTTAGAGAAGCATTTTTTACTAACAAAGCGTTAGTAAGCACTCCTTTAATACTTCAAAAACTATGTTGTGTTAATGCCTAAAAAAGGCTATTTACATAAAATTATATGTATAATAATCTTTACAATTAAGCGAGTTAGTTTTTGAGACGTTGGAAGCACTAGAAGTATTATTTCTCATCCATTAGGCTTTACATGTAAAGATGAAAAATGCTTTTGCCGCCCTTCCCTCTTTTAAAAAACAATCTCTACTTTTTTAATCATTAGTTATTTGATAAAGTTACTTGACATTGAAAAAAAATTAGTCTATACTTTCAGCAACGAAACAAAAAGGATTAAAAATGAATCAAGAAACACTTGCTCTGCATTATGGCTATGACAAACAGCAATTTGGCACTATGTCCGTTCCTATCTACCAAACCACCGCCTATGATTTTGGAAGTGCCGAGACTGCAGCAAACCGTTTTGCACTCAAAGAACTTGGACCCATCTATACACGTCTAAACAATCCAACAACCGATGTTCTTGAAGCTAGAATTGCAGCGGTTGAAAATGGTGAAGCGGCTATTGCAACAGCAAGCGGTCAAGCTGCGATCTTTTTTGCGATTGCCAATCTTGCAGAAGCTGGCGATAACATCCTTGTTGCGAAGAAAATTTACGGTGGAGCAACCACGCTTTTAACCCATACCATTAAACGTTTTGGCATTACCGCAAAAGTCTTTGAGAGCGACCATGCCGATGATTTGGAAGCATTGATTGATTATAAAACCAAAGCGATTTTCTTTGAAACGCTTTCA
This sequence comes from Sulfurospirillum halorespirans DSM 13726, assembly GCF_001723605.1. NCBI lineage: Bacteria > Pseudomonadati > Campylobacterota > Epsilonproteobacteria > Campylobacterales > Sulfurospirillaceae > Sulfurospirillum > Sulfurospirillum halorespirans. The sequence goes on from NZ_CP017111.1 coordinate 1,688,433, forward strand.
AATCCTCAAATTGCGATCCCCAATATTGAAAAAATTGTCTCAATCGCTCAAAAATACAACATTATTACCGTTGCGGACAACACCGTAGCAACACCAATTCTGTTTCAACCGCTGAATCATGGCATTGATGTGAGTGTTCACAGCGCAAGCAAATACATCTCCGGTCAAGGCAGTGCGATGGGTGGTTTGGTTGTGGAAGCCAAAGGGCTCAATGCAAAGCTCATTGGCAACCCACGTTATCCACAATTTAATGAGCCCGATGAGAGTTACCATGGATTAATTTACGCGACCTTACCATTCCCGATCTTTTCACTAAGGATTCGTCTTTCACTCATTCGTGACATCGGAGCGACTATTGCGCCCTTTAACTCGTGGTTACTCATTCAAGGTCTTGAGACGTTATCGCTTCGTGTAAAAGAGCATTCACGCAATGCGCATAAAGTAGCATCATTTCTAAATTCTCATCCAAAAGTGAAAAAAGTCTCGTATCCAGGATTGGAGAGTGACCCTTTACATGTAAGAGCAAAACATTACTTTACCGACGCTCAAACATCAGGACTTTTAAGCTTTGAAGTGGAAGATTTTGAATTTGCAAAACATATTTTAAACAGCACTAAAATTTTCTCCGTTGTGGTCAACATTGGTGATTCAAAATCCATCATTACGCATCCAGCGAGCACCACGCATCAACAGCTTTCAACAGAGGAATTAGAAAAATCAGGCGTTAAAGCAGGACTCATTCGCCTTAGCATTGGACTTGAAAATGCAGATGATCTTATCTCGGATCTCAAAATTGCACTCGGTTAAGGAGAGGCTATGTCACTACTTTCAACCAAAGGCATGTATGGCTTAAGTGCCATGTACCAGCTTTTTTTAGCAAAAAGCACCAAACCGTTACAAATCAAGGAGATTTCAGCACGCGCTGAAATTCCCCAAAACTATTTAGAACAGCTTTTGATTCTGCTACGTCAAGCAGGGCTTGTCAACAGTGTCAGAGGCGCTTATGGAGGCTATTTATTAGCTCAGAATGCAGAAGATATTTTGATCAAAGATATTCTTATTGCGTTAGAAGGCAATCTTGTTGTCACTGATGTGGACGTGAAAGACCCTGTACTTCGAATGTTTTACGAAGAGAGCAATCATAAAATCCAAGAGATTTTTAACGTGCCTTTATCCGAATTTGAAGTCTATTCACAACGTCTTAGTACCCAACTAAACTATAGCATCTAAATCTAACTTAAGGAGATTCTTATGTATGCACAAAACGTAACAGAACTTATTGGAAACACACCCCTTGTTAAACTTAACCATTTATCCAATGCGTCAAACGCGTTGATTCTTGGGAAATGCGAATTTCTTAACCCTTCACACTCCGTTAAAGATCGTATTGGTTTTAACATGATTAAAACCGCTTTAGAAAAAGGCTTAATTGACCACAGCTCAATCATTATCGAACCAACCAGCGGCAATACAGGCATTGGTCTGGCGATGGTATGTGCAAGTCTTGGATTAAAACTCATTCTTACCATGCCAAGTTCCATGAGCTTAGAGCGTCGCAAACTTTTGGCGGCACTTGGAGCAGAACTCGTGTTAACAGAGCCAACACTGGGTATGAGAGGTGCGGTAGAAAAAGCGACGGAACTTTCCAAAGAGACACCTAACTCTTTTGTACCACAACAATTCGCCAATGAGTCCAATCCAGCGATTCACTACGCCACCACAGCCGAAGAAATTTGGAAAGATACCGATGGGAAAATAGACATTTTTGTGGCTGCGGTAGGAACGGGTGGAACGATTACAGGCACAGGAAAAAGACTCAAAGAGCTTAATCCTAATATTAAAATTATCGCCGTTGAGCCAGACACATCGCCTGTTCTTTCAGGTGGAGCACCAGGACCGCACAAAATTCAAGGTATCGGTGCAGGGTTTGTACCCGCTGTACTTGATACAAAAATCTACGATGAAGTGATTCAAGTCAGTTATGAAAATGCCATTGAAACATCACGTAATCTTGCCAAACAAGAAGGTTTATTGGTAGGAATTTCTGCAGGTGCCAATGTCTATGTAGCCTCAGCTATTGCACAACAAGCGGAAAACAAAGGTAAAACAATTGTGACTATTTTATGTGACACGGGTGAGCGTTACTTAAGCGCTGGTCTGTATGAATACAAAGAGTCGTGAAAACGACTCTCTTGTTTAACCATTCCTTTTTCTTTTACCTTTAACGGATTTTATGGTACTATTTTCCCAACGCAAAAGGGGCATATGTACGTCATGAAAAGAATACCGAGCATTATGCTTAAGAAGCCTATTTTATTAGGCTCAATCACATTTGTTGTCAATCTTTTTATCAGTTCAATACCCGTTTTAATTCTGCATGAAAAACATCTCGAACAGAATAAAAATATGTTTTCTATCTCGACGCTTTTAGATAACCAGCATCTTTTAGAGCAGCAAGCGATTGTCAATAGTGCCCTTTTTTATTCCTTCTTATTTTCCATTACCCTCTCTATCTTAATTGTTTTTTTGACCACATTTTTAAAAAAATCTTACCTTGAAGTTGAAAACCTCTCCCATTACGATGGACTGACAAAATTGTACAACCGTTTAATGTTTATGGAGATTTTTCAAAAAGAGATTCAAAAAGTTAAACGCACAAAAAATCACCTCTTTTTGGTGATTTTAGATATTGATGATTTTAAACCTATTAATGATACCTATGGGCATCTTGTAGGTGATGATGCGATTAAAACAACCGCTGATACCTTGCAACGTCTTTTACGAGAATCTGATACCATTGCACGTTTTGGTGGCGATGAGTTTATTATCTGTATTGTTGATCCGGATAAAGAGGCTGCTTCAACCATTGTCAATCGCATCTTAAATGAATTTAACCATAAGATGATCCCCGTAATACGCAATAATGAGATACAAGACCTTCAAATCAATCTGAGCATTGGCTACACCGCGTACAAAAATGAAGATGATTTTAAAACGATGCTTCAACGCGCCGATCAAGCGCTTTACATCTCTAAAGAAGCCGGCAAAAACACCGCTACGTACATTGCTTAAAAAACATTAAGACTCTGCTTTGCTTCTTATACTAAGAAGTCTATTAATCAAGCTTTTACCCCCATTTTTGTATAATCTCCCAAAAAATACAGAAGGCACACAGACTCATGAGTGAAAAAAGCACCGTTTACAACCCCAAAGAGATTGAAGAACGTTTTTACGCTATTTGGGAACAAAGAGGCTATTTTGAGATCGATGGCAATAAAATGATTCAAGAAGAAGGCAAAAACTTCTGTATCATGATGCCACCTCCCAATGTCACGGGAAGCCTCCACATCGGACATGCGCTTACCTTTACCTTGCAAGACATCATTACGCGTTACAAACGCATGGATGGTTTTAAAACGTTATGGCAACCGGGCATGGACCATGCAGGCATTGCGACACAAAACGTCGTTGAAAAACAACTTTTGGCGCAAGGCATTAAAAAAGAAGAGCTTGGGCGTGAGAAATTCTTAGAGAAAGTCTGGGAATGGAAAGCGTACAGCGGCGGTCAGATTTTCAATCAAATGCGTAAACTTGGCACCTCTCCTGCGTGGAGTAGAGAACGCTTTACGATGGATGATGGACTCAAAAACTCTGTTAAAAAAGCGTTTGTTAAGTACTACAAAGAGGGTCTTATCGTTCGTGGCAACTACATGGTTAACTGGTGTACGCACGATGGCGCACTCAGTGACATCGAAGTGGAATATGAAACCCACAAAGGCAAACTCTACCATCTCAAATACTTTCTGAAAGACTCCAAAGAGTGTTTGGTTGTCGCCACCACGCGCCCTGAAACCTACTTTGGCGATACCGCCGTTATGGTTCATCCAGACGATGAGCGCTACAAGCATCTCGTGGGTCAAAAAGTTATTTTACCACTGATTGGTCGTGAAATTGAGATTATTGCCGATGAACATGTCGATATGAGCTTTGGAACCGGCTGTGTTAAAGTTACGCCTGCGCATGACATCAACGACTACGATGTCGGTAAGCGCCATGATTTAGAATTCATCACTATTTTTGATAGCAATGGTATTTTAAATGACTACTGTGGTGAATTTCAAGGCTTAGAACGTCTTGAAGCGCGCTCTCCTATTATGGCAAAACTCCAAAGTGAAGGCTTTGTCGATAAAGTTGAAGATTATGAAAACCAAGTGGGTCACTGTTATCGTTGTAAAAATGTGGTGGAACCTTACATCTCTAAACAGTGGTTTGTCAAAAAAGAGATCGCTGAGGGTGCGATTGCAAAAGTCAATGAGCACTTAGCGGAATTTTACCCAAGCCATTGGCTCAATTCGTACAATGCATGGATGAAAGAGCTTCGTGATTGGTGTATCTCTCGTCAACTCTGGTGGGGACATCAAATCCCTGTTTTCTACTGCGATGAGTGCGGACACGAGTGGGCAAGTGAAAAAGAGAGTGAGCATAAATGCCCAAAATGCAAAAGTGCGAAAGTACATCAAGACCCTGATGTACTCGATACATGGTTTAGTTCAGGTCTCTGGCCTTTTTCAACATTAGGTTGGGAAAATGGTGATGTGTTTAAAGGTGAAAAGTGGAATGAGAGTGACTTAAAAGATTTCTATCCCAATACCCTCCTTATCACTGGTTTTGACATTCTTTTCTTCTGGGTTGCACGTATGATGTTCTCAGGCGAACATACACTGGGTGAGCTTCCATTTAAAGATATTTACCTCCACGCTTTAGTTAAAGATGAACACGGGCAAAAAATGAGTAAAAGTAAAGGCAACGTGATCGATCCATTGGTGACGATTGATGAATACAGTGCCGACACCTTGCGTTTTACCCTCGCCATCCTTGCGGTTCAAGGTCGCGACATTAAACTCAGCGGCGAAAAACTGGAACAAATTCGTAACTTCACCAACAAACTCTACAATGCGTCACGCTTTTTACTTATGAATGCAAACGCATTCCCCGATTTGGAAACGATTGAGATAAAAACGGCACTGGGTGCTTACATGAAAAGCCGTTTAGCTGTGGCAATGGAAGAGGTACGCGCTCACTTTAGCGATTACCGTTTTAATGATGCCGCAACGACACTCTACCGCTTCTTGTGGGGCGAATTTTGTGACTGGGGTATTGAGCTGAGTAAAGCAGACAAACCAGCCATTGTGGAGCTTGGAGCTATCTTTAAAGAGGCAATGAAGTTGATCCATCCGTTTATGCCATTTATCTCAGAGTTTTTGTACCAAGAATTGTCTGATCAAACACTTGAAGAGAGCGAATCCATCATGGTAAAACGCTACCCTCACGCACTTAAACAAGATGAGAAAATCGAGAAAACCTTTGAGCTGGTTATCGAAGCGATCGTGGGAATTCGTCGTGCAAAAGCCAATATTGACCTTGGAAACAAAAAAATCGAACATGCGTTTATTAAAGTACCTGATACAACAAACCTTAAAGATGCGTTGAAATACATTAGTTTATTGGCAAAAGTTGAAAATATCGACTTTACAGAGACTAAAATAGCCAACTCCGCAACCGATGTAGGCGATAATATTGAAGTGTTTATTCCCCTTGATGGCGTTGATCTAGGTCCCATCGTTGAGCGACTCAACAATCAAAAAATTAAACTTGAAAAAGAAATTATGAAACTCTCTGGGATGCTCTCCAATGAACGTTTTGTCGCCAATGCCCCCAAAGAGGTCATCGCTGAGAATCAAAAAGGGTTGGATGATGCCCAATCAAAAATGGCAAAAATTGAGAGCGAATTAAACTCATTTAGTATCTAAAAATACGAATCATAACAAGGAAGAAGGAGAAAGAATGCGTTTTATTGTAACCCTAATGAGTGTGATGGTAAGCGTTATGTCATTTGCACACGCAGCCAATGATGACAAAGTTTACACCTTAACACTTGCCACAACATGGGCAGAGCAAGTACCTTTTTTAGGAACAGCGCCTGCAACATTGGCACAAACCGTTGAGACGATGTCCAATGGGCGTTTAAAAATCAAGATTGATTCACCCAACAAACACAAATCCCCTTTTGGCGTTATGGACATGGTAAAAGCGGGTCAATACGACCTTGCCTACACCGCTTCGTACTATTACAAAGGCAAAGACTATAAATTGGTCTTCTTTACCACGGTTCCCTTTGGTATGCTGATCAGTGAACAGTATGCGTGGTATAACCATGGTGGTGGCAAAGAGTTGGCGGAAAAAGTGTACAGTGCACACGGGCTTATCTCTTATCCGATGGGAACAACAGGCATGCAAATGGGTGGATGGTTTAAAAAAGAGATCAAATCATTGGCAGACCTTAAAGGCTTAAAATTCCGCATCCCAGGACAAGGTGGTGAAGTTATGGCAAAACTGGGCGTGAATGCGATGAGCACCCCTCCAGGAGAGCTGTATACCGCACTTGAACGCAATACCATTGACGCAGTTGAATGGATCAGCCCTGTATTTGACTTCTCTATGGGCTTTCATAAACTCGCCAATTACTACTACACAGGATGGCAAGAACCCGCAAGTGAGATCCAAATGCTTGCCAATAAAAAGAAAATTGAAGCGTTACCTGCTGATTTAAGAGCGATCTTAGAAGTGGCGATTCGTTCAGTGGGAAGTCAGTTAATGGAGCAAGCAACGCATGCCAATGCAGAAGCTTGGGCGAATATTGCCAAAGAGTATCCAAATGTTAAAGTCCAACAATTTCCCTCCGATGTCATGGCGGCACTGAAAAAAGCTGCACACGAAATCGAAGATGAACAAGCCGCTAAAGATCCTGTTTTTAAAGAGATTTTAGAGTCACAACGTGCTTACTTAGCAAAAGTAAGACCATGGACACTTATGGGTGAATACGGGTATTTGAAACAACTCGAAAAATAAGAGAGTATAAGGGCTTTTACCGTTTTACATGTAAAGGTAAAAGCCCTCTTCTTTTTGCCTCGTTGCTTACGCTTTGGGGCGAAAAGGTTTGATCACTGCTTCGTTACATGTAAGAAACGGTCCTTCTAAAAGATCGATGCAGTAAGGAACGGCTGGGAAGACTGCATCTAAACATTCACGAATGGATTTTGGCTTTCCTGGAAGGTTAATAATCAAACTACGTCCTCGAATGCCTGCCGTTTGGCGTGATAAAATCGCGGTTGGAACGTATTTGAGGCTGACTTGACGCATAAGCTCTCCAAACCCTGGCATCATCTTCTCACACACCACTTCCGTGGCTTCAGGCGTCACATCTCGAAGCGCAGGTCCTGTGCCTCCTGTCGTGACAATCAGACAACATCCTTGCTCATCCGCCATATCTTTGAGAGCCTCTTCAATGAGACTCTGCTCATCAGGAATCACTTCGTAGATACTCTCCCACTCAGAGCTTAAATACTCGCTTAATGTCGCAATAATGGCTTTGCCAGAGAGGTCTTCATACACACCTGCACTCGCACGATCAGACACGGTTAAAATGCCAATTTTTGCTTTCACTGTTTTTCTCCTAATTTAAATTCAAGTAACGTCGAAATCGTTTTCGTATACGGTGCATCCACACCGATTTGATGCAATGCGCGAATGACGACACCACAAATCTCCTCGATCTCTATGCTTCGATTCTGCTCCAAATCCACCAGCATCGAAGGTTTAATCGAATCAAAATGCTTTATGAGTTCAAACATCGCCTCAACATCGGCCTCCGTAATCTTTACAAGTAAAGCACGTGCGGCAGCGGCAGTTTCCTGCATCAAGCCTTGCACGATGGATGAGAGCTTCGTGTGATCAAATAAAACGCCTGTTTTGACGCCCAAAAGCGCGCACAAGGCATTCACACCGTTGTTAATGATAAGCTTTTTCCAAAGTTCTTGCTCAATATCATACGTCGTTTGCGTCGGGATACCCGCTTCATTAAACGTTTTTGCCAACGTTTCTAAAAAAGTCTCATTCTCAGAGGTTGTGCGCATCATCCCTAAAATGGTCTCAGCAGACCCCACCGCATTCACGCATCCGGGAGCTACAACGTGCGCACCAATTTTACGGGTTAAACCGCCTATGACAAACTCTTCCGCGAAATAGTCGCATAAAATCGCCTCATTTTCAACGCCATTTTGCAAAGAAACAATGTAAGGAGGTATGATCTGTCGTTTAAGCCACTGCGCCAAAGAAGCGGCGGCTTCGCGTGTTGCGGTGGATTTTGTCAGCAGTAAAATCACATCGTAATGGTGTGGATCAAGGTGCGAAAGCGCTTCCATATCTAACGCTTTTACAGGATGAGAGAAGTGAAGCGTTGGATGCGAGAGGACAAGACCATTGGTCTGCAAAGCGTCTAAATGCTCACCTCGCGCGACCAACAAAACCTCATGCCCAGCTTCTAATAATTTGGCGGCGAAGTAGCTCCCTACTCCACCAGCGCCAAAGATGATAATGTTCATTTGGAAGAGAGGCGAACGCGCACACTCGCTTCATGCGCGCCAAGCCCTTCGGTATGTGCCAGAAGTGCGCACGCTTCACCGATCTCATCAATGCCCTGCTTGCTCATGCTAATGATGGAGGAGCGCTTCAAGAAGTTCTCAACACCCAGTGGTGAGTAAAACTTGGCAGTACCACCCGTTGGAAGCGTGTGGTTTGGCCCTGCAATATAATCTCCAATTGGCTCAGGCGTGTATGCGCCCATAAAAATAGCACCCGCATGGCGAATACGAGGAAGTAAATCAAATGGGTGTGATGTGACGATTTCTAAGTGTTCAGGAGCGATTTGATTCATCAAATCCACCGCTTCATCCATCGAAGAGGTCACAATAATAGCACCTCGCTCTTTGATTGAAACTTCAGCAATCGCTTTACGTTCCAGTGTTTCAAGCCACGCATACACTTCCGTACGTGTTTTCTCCGCAATCTCTAGCGAAGGAGTAATCAAAATGGAACTTGCCATCTCATCGTGCTCCGCTTGGGAGAGCAGATCGATCGCTAAAAGATGTGGATCGGCACTCGTGTCAGCAAGCACTCCAATTTCACTAGGGCCTGCGATCATATCAATATTAACGTCACCAAAAACAAGTTTTTTAGCCGTCGCCACAAAGATATTACCCGGTCCCGTGATCACGTCCACTTTTGGGATACTTTGCGTACCATACGCCATAGCGCCAATTGCACTTGCCCCACCAACTTTAAACGCCTTTGTGATACCACAGAGGTGCATCGCCGCAAGCAGTAATGGATTGAGTTCATTGTTGGGCGCAGGCGTACAGACCACAATCTCTTTAACACCAGCCACAATGGCAGGAATCGCGTTCATCAACAAACTGCTTGGGTACGCCGCTTTGCCACCAGGAATGTAAAGCCCTGCGCGGTCGACTGGGGTTACTTTTTGACCTAAAACCGTGCCATTGTCTTCAAAATCAAGCCAAGATTTTGGCATCAATTTTTCATGGTACGTGTAAATGCGTTTATACGCCAATTCTAGCGCTGATTTTAGTTTGACATCCAACGCATCATAGGCTTTTTTCATCTCTTCAGTTTTAACTTCAAGCGCTTCATCGTTCCCAACATGCCATTTATCGAATTTTTCAATATGATTTTTTAAGGCGCTATTGCCCTCAACTTTAATCTCAGAAAGGATTCCTCCCACAATTTTGGAGACATTTTCCATATCCATATTCCCACGACGGAGAAGTTCATCGAATTGGGCTTGAAAATTTACTTCATTGGTTTTTAAAAGTAACATGATTTATCCTCTTTATAAGTGCTTTATTATAGCATATTTGCCTTACGCGCATACCTCTGAATCATAGAAGTATTGCCCAAAACTCCTCCTTGATGGAGATAAATGGGCGTTCCATTAAGTGATGTAAGATGCTCCAATAAAGTTTGCCAACCGACAGGATCGTACACCAAATCAAACTCCACGCCCATTTCATCCCGTAAATGCTGCCATAATACATATAATTCTATGTACAATTTTCCGTAATGATACTTTTTCATACTTTCTAAAATAATAGGCAAAGACGCTAATTCAGGCTCAACCATCTTCCACTGCTTTTGCAAATACGCACTATCGCCAACCGTGTTACATGTAAAGACCGGAAAGGGAAGATGCTTTTGCAAAAAGAGTGCCGTTGTGCCCGTTCCTGAGGGTAAAAAGAGATAAGGATTGGGAATGGAATGCGTTTGAATATTGACTAAAAGCTCGTTCGCTAAAATCTTTATGCCCTCTTCCACCTCTTTTTGCCTACCACCTTCGTTTACATGTAAACTCTTTGCATCAAGCCAGTTTAAAACTTCGTCCTCGCGCGTCAGCGATTCAACCATCTTCATGCCATTTGCCAATGCTGCTTTGTAATTACCGATAGGATTGTCTTTCAAAAAACGTGGAATATGATCGCAGACATAAATAAACTCCCACCCTTTGAGGCGCGCTAAAACAGAGAGTGAATACATGGCGTTGGATTGATTGGAGCCTGAACTTACAACACGAGTGATGTGAGGGAAATCGTGCGTTAAAAAGAAGTGAAATTTACGCGCTTTATTGCCTGAAAAATCTTTACTCAGTAGATCATCGCGTTTCAGGTAAAAAAGCTGATTTTGGAAGGTTCGTTTTTCAAAAGGAGAAGGAGGGAAAAACATTTACATGTAAAGACAAAGAAGCCCTATTTTAGGGCTTCTTTGGATTAGCAACGGTTTAAGCAATTAAGGTCTTCAAAGGCTTTTAAAAGACGATTTTTAACGCTCTCTTCACCGGGGCGAAGCCATTTGCGTGGATCATAGTATTTTTTATTGGGTTTATCATCACCTTCAGGGTTACCAATTTGCCCTTGAAGATACGGTGCATATTTTTCAACATATCCCTTTGTTCCTTCCCAAAATGCCCATTGGGTGTCGGTATCGATGTTCATCTTGATGACGCCATAACCAACCGCTTCACGAATGTCGGAAAGTTCGCTTCCGCTTCCACCGTGAAATACAAAATTCACAGGTTTGGCATCGGTTTTAAATTTTTCCTCAATGTACTTTTGAGAATTATCTAAGATTTTTGGCGTTAAATTGACGTTGCCGGGTTTATACACACCATGCACGTTACCAAAAGAGGCTGCGATGGTAAAATTAGGGCTGATTTTCAAAAGCTCTTCGTACGCATACGCAACATCTTGTGGCTGTGTGTAAAGGGCTGCATTATCCATGTGGGTGTTATCCACTCCATCTTCTTCGCCACCTGTACACCCAAGCTCAATCTCCAAGGTCATCCCCATTTTGCTCATGCGTTTGAGGTACGAAACACAGGTTTGTACATTTTTCTCTAATGACTCTTCGGAAAGGTCCAACATGTGCGAACTGTAAAGGGGCTTGTTCGTTTTTGCAAAATGCATCTCACTTGCACTCAGAAGCTCATCGATCCATGGAAGCAGTTTACGCGCTGCATGATCGGTATGTAAAATCACCGCAACCCCGTACGCTTCAGCCAATGTATGTACATGTAAAGCACCACTGATGGCGCCAAGTACGCCCGCTTTGAGTCCATTGACACCTTTTCCTGCATAAAACTCAGCTCCACCGTTGGAAAATTGAACAATTACAGGAGAATTTGCCGCTTTGGCTGCCTCTAAAACGGCATTGATCGAGTTTGTTCCCACAACATTGACAGCAGGAATTGCAAATTGGTTTGCTTTTGCAATCGCAAAAACCTTCTCTAGATCACTTCCTGTAACAACACCCGGTTTTACAAAATCAAAAATTTTCGCATTTACCATACACTACCTTTGGATTAATCTGGAATTACTTGATCGTTACTTTTGCATTTTTTCTGAGTGTTTTAGCTTTATCGGCTACTAGAATACGGAATTTTTCCATTTTTAAGCCATTTTCAATTTGCGCTTTAACCACGTCAAACGTTGCTTTTTCAGCTGCTTTGGTATCTTCCACTAAAATAACATGGAAACCGAATTGTGTTTGAACAGGCGTTTTAGTGATTTCACCTTTTTTAAGTGCAAATGCTGCATCTGAGAAAGGTTTTACCATTTGATTGGCTGCAAACCAACCAAGTTCACCGCCACCTTGACCGCTAGGTCCTGTTGATTTAGTCGTTGCAAGCTCAACAAATTTGTCATTGAGTTTTTGACCACTAAGACCGTCTAATTCTTTAATGACATCTTTCGCTTCTTGCTCAGTTTTAACAAGTACGTGTCGTGCTTTAACCGTTGCAGGTTGCATAAATTTGTCAGCGTTTTTGTCATAATAATCTTTCACATCTTTAGCATCTACTTTAACGCCATCGTAGATTTTTTTCATCCAAACTTCAAGAGCAAGGTCGGCTTTGATACGCTTAAGCGCTTCAGCATAATCTTTCTCTTTTTCAACACCACTTTTGGTTGCTTCTGTGGTTAAAAGTTTACGCTCAACTGCTTGTTCAACAATTTTTTGCTTCGCATCTGCGGGAAGTTCTTCAAACTTTGCACCTTGCATTGCGCGCATAAGCACTGCAATGTCTTGATCGTTCACATCTTCACCGTTGACAGTTGCATAAACGGTTGCATTTAAACTTACACTTAATACTGCCGCAGCAATACTGCTTAGAATAACTTTTTTCACTAAGATCCTTTTATAAATTAATACGCGTATTGTACCCCAAATCTTATTACTATTTCTTAAATGAAATGTTAATTTTAAGGATTGTCGGTATAATTTTTCAAAAACAGATGAGAATGAAATGAAAAAAGCCACCCAAAAAGAGATTGCCACCATTAAAGCTCTTTTTTTAGAACACTATGAAAGTGCCGTTACCGAACTCAAATACAGCTCTTTGTACGAACTCTTAGTCTCTGTGATGCTCTCAGCCCAATGCACCGATAAACGGGTCAATCTCATCACCCCTGCGCTGTTTGAGCGCTATCCTGATGCTGCGTCACTTTCCGTTGCCGATCTTGATGAGGTCAAATCGTTCATCAACTCTTGCTCTTTTTTCAACAATAAAGCGACCAATCTTCTTAAAATGGCTCAAAAAGTGGTCGAACTCTATGATGGCGAAATTCCCTTGGATGAGCAAAAACTGATGGGTCTGGCAGGTGTCGGGCAAAAAACAGCGCATGTTGTCATGATCGAATACGCCAATGCCAACTTAATGGCCGTCGACACCCATGTTTTTCGTGTATCACACCGTTTGGGACTCTCAAGCGCTAAAACAGCGATTAAAACCGAAGAGGAGTTGACGAAGATTTTTAAAAATGATCTGCACACCCTTCACCAAGCGATGGTGCTTTTTGGCAGATACACCTGTAAAGCCGTCCATCCCATGTGTGAAGCGTGTTTTTTAAACGCCTATTGTAAAACAACGCAAACGTTTAAGGTCTAAATTACCCCGTAACGGTGTCGATCCATTTGATAGAGCAGCCTTGCGAAGGGTGTTGCACTTTGGGAGCATCTTGTTTGCTAAAGAGCATCATCACCGCTTCTCTAAGCTCTTCTTCTTTGACACTGCGTGCATCTTGCCAGTTATCATCCAATCTTCCATGATAATAGAGTTTTGCGTCACCATCAAATAAAAAAATGTCAGGCGTGCAGACTGCACCCAAACTTTTGGCGACATCTTGGTTTTCATCGATAAGATAAGGAAAGTCGATGCTCATCTCAGCGATTTTATCAAGCATGTGTGAAGGTGAATCTTCGGGGTAATTAGGGTGAATATTGGGATTGATCGCCACGGTGCCAATGTCTAATTTTTTCGCAAATTCAGCCACCGTGATCAACCGCTTCCAAATAGCGTTGGAATAGGGGCAATGATTGCACATCACAGCGATCATAAAACCACCTTTTCCAAACAGTTCTTGACTCTTAAAACGTTTTCCATTCGGATCTTCAAGTTCAAAATGCTCGAGTGTTTTGCCAAGCTCAAGTGAAGCAGAGTGTACCAGTGCCATGATTTAATCCTTGTAGGTATTTATAATTTTTTGAACGATGGAAGCCGTGTTGTAAACAGAGACAAGATCGCACTCTTCTCTGAGAGAATGCGGATAACGAATCGTGGGTCCTATGGAGACCGCTTCGATTTTTTGAGGTTGTCTTGCAATCAACTCACCACACTCAAGTCCTGCATGAATGGCTTTAAAAGGAGCATGCGCATAAATACTCTGCATCGCTTCTTGAACACGAAGCGCAAAAGGTGTGACTTCGGGCTTCCATGCACCATGCCAACCTTCTTGCGTTACGTCAAAGCCAAGTGCTTTAAAAAACGCCTCTGTTTCTCCTGCTAGTATAGCCAAATTTTCATCATCCATCGCTCTAGCTGCGCAGTCCAGTCGTAGCACGCCATTGCTATTGGAAATCACTCCCAGATTGATGCTCATCGAAGGAATATCAAGCACCCTATCCCACTCACGAACACCTTGTGCAAACGCGCCAAGCGCTTTCATGATAGCATTGGACGCTGCAATAAAATGCGTATAATTACTTCGCTCTAAAGGCTTTACATGTAAACGTGAATCGTTTACATGTAAAGGTGTTTTGGACGCCACAATCGCCGTTGCACTCTTAGGAATCGCATTGCGTCTCTCACCGCCTTCTAGCGCGATCAAAACGACATCTTGGTTTAAAAGCTCATACCCAAGCGCTTTAATGGCGGAGGGGATTTTTTTATCAATATCAACCCCCGAATGTCCGCCTAAAAAATCAAACGCGTGAATCTCATACACATACGCAAAATCTTCCAAAGGTTCATACTGAAGGCTCAAAGAGGCAATAACATCCACACCACCTGCACACCCGATGTAAATTTCACCCTCTTCTTCGGCATCCAAATTGAGTAAGCATGCAGATTTTAAAGGCATAGTAAACTGCATCGCACCAATAAGTCCCACCTCTTCATCGACGGTAAAAAGACATTCAAGATTTTCGTTATGCTCCATCGCCCAAAACATCATCGCCATGCCCATGCCATTATCCGCACCAAGCGTAGAGTTTTTGGCTCGTATGATCCCCTTTTCTATTACAATTTCTATGTTTTGAGTATCACCAATGCAGACCATGTCGTAATGCGCTTGCAAACAGACTTGGGGAGAACCTTTTTGACATAAGATATTGCCGATGGCATCTTCGAGCACCACAAAATCATGCGTTTGCGCAAATGCTTTAATCGCCTCTTTCATCTGAGTGGTATGATAACTGCAACGAGGAATGGCGGTAATTGCTCTAAAATGTTCTACTATTTGCTCCATCAAAACCCTTGAAAATTTAATAAATGAAATGCTATTATACAACCCATGAAAACAATATTAATCCTTCTCACTGCACTTCTTTTACAAGGTTGTCTCTATTTTAACGATCGAGGCGTATCGAATCGTTACTACAATGGTTGTAAAGAATACTACGATGGTATGGGCATCTACCACAAAGAGTGCGATGAAAACTTGGTTGAATACAAAACCGTGACCGATGGCGTTTCAAAAGGGGTCGACAAGAGTGTTGAAGCCACTAAAAGCCTGTTTGAATAAGCCTGTATGCCTTTAAATAAAATTCGCCAAGAGCGACTAGCGTGGCTAGAATGGAAAGATATTGCACCGATGCGAGAAGCCCTCGCCTCTCTTCCTAAGATTGAAAACATCACCACAACTTTGGGCAATAGCATCCACATAGATGCTTTACATGTAAACGATTCTGACAAAGAGATCATCAAAGAATACACCCTTGCCCTTCGTCCTTGGCGAAAGGGTCCTTTTGAGCTGTTTAATACCTTTATAGACACCGAATGGCAAAGCTTTATCAAGTACAATCTCTTAGAACCCTATTTTAATTTGGAAGGCAAAATCGTTGGAGACATTGGCTGTAACAACGGCTATTATCTCTTTCGTATGCTTTCACACAAACCTAAAAAACTGGTTGGGTTTGATCCTTCTGCTTTGTATAAAACGCAGTTTGATTTTATCAACCATTTTCTCAAAAGTGATATTGTCTACGAAATGTTAGGCGTTGAACATCTGCCTTTGTATGAACATAAATTCGATACCCTCTTTTGTTTAGGCGTTCTCTACCACCGAAGCGACCCAATTCAAACCCTTAAAGCACTCTACCAAGGACTCAATCCTGATGGAGAGCTTATTTTAGATACGTTTATGGTAGATGGAGACACCCCTGTGGCACTTTGTCCCTCAAAAACCTACTCTAAAATTCCCAATGTCTATTTTGTGCCAACCATTCCAGCTCTGACAAATTGGTTAGAACGTGCAAAATTTAAGGACATTGAAGTCCTAGAGATCAAAAAAACCGATGCTTCTGAACAGCGTAAAACCGAGTGGATTTACGGTGAAAGTTTGGAGCATTTTCTTGACCCACTTCATCCTGATTTGACGATAGAAGGCTACCCTGCACCTCAAAGGGTCTATATTAAAGCAAAACGTTAAATCAGTCGATTTGCTCACATCTAAAGAATAAAACAAATGTTTGATAACAATAATAGCAAGGATGCTTTATGGCAAAGAATAACGCGGGATTAGTCAAAGATATGATCGATAACACCACCAATTTTGAAGATGACTTAGAACTGTTGGATGACACGTCTCTTGATTCTGCCAATTTTTTAAATGACAATCTTAAAACCCATCTCAAAATTAAAAGTACTCTCGTTGGCAATCTTGTAGCCATGGCAAAAAACACCTCAAAAGTTGTTTTACAAACCACTCATGATATGAGCGTTGATGAGTTTGGGCTGATTCACAGTGGGTTTCTCTTTGGTTCAGCAGAATATGCAGCCGTGGCAGCTGTGAATGAGCCCAATGTCGTTGTCATTGGCTGTCGTTCAAAGTTTTTTGCGCCTGCCAAAGTGGGGGATCTAATCACGTTTGAAGCCAAAGGGCGTTTTGAAGATGCGCGTAAACGCGAGATCAAAGTGATTGGCATGATCAATGAAATCAAAGTGTTTGAAGGACTCTTTCAAGCTGTTTTACTTGAGAAACATATCCTTCAAACAAAAATTGATGAGCTACAAGCCAGTTTCAACCCCAAAGATTTAGCCTAAAAAACTAAACCAATACGGTACATTTTTTTGTTCAACTTTAAGCGTTGTCCTTTCTCCATGTCCTGGAAAAATTTCCCAATCTGCATCGATTTGTAGGAATTTTTCCAAACTTTGACGCATTTGATCACTGCTACTATAGGGAAAATCATACCGACCAATCGAATTTTTAAAGATAAAATCTCCACTAAACAGTGTATTGCCAATTAAAATAGCACTGCAGCCAGGTGTGTGTCCTGGAAAATGCAAAAACTGCACCACAATACCTTCTAGTTCAAAGCGTTGATCACCCACAACTTTGACATCGGCGTAACTTGCGGGTGTGCCTTGAATAAAAGGATCGCTCTCTAACATAAAACAGTCCTCAATCGGGGCATAAAGAGGAATATGAAGCGCTTTTACCAGTGCTGCGTTGCTCCACACATGGTCAAAATGACCGTGCGTATTTAAAATGGCAATAGGATGCGATACCTGGGCTAACACCCATTCTGCCGCTTCCATTCCAGGGTCAATAATAATCTCTTTGCCGTCTATTGTAACGATGTAACAATTGGTTCCATAAGCGCCACACGCTCTACTTTTGATCTGCATCATTCACTTCTTTTGATTGTTTTTTTTATTTTAACACAACTCATCTAATTTTGCTTTGGAAGCTTAAAAGATTGCATTAATTTTAAGTTTAGTATAATTGGAATGTTGCTCAAATTGCTTATAAGGTTACCATGATGAACAAATACCAATCCATTGAAAATTTTTTAATTAAGTTCCTTCAAGATGAGGTGCAAAAAGCTGGTTTTTCTAAAGTGGTTTTGGGTATCAGCGGCGGCGTAGATTCGGCTGTTGTTGCTATTCTTGCCCATAAAACTTTTGGTGATAATTTACTAGGAATCATGCTTCCTGCGTCGACTTCAAGTCGTGCAAGTTTAGAGCATGCGAGCGAGCTTTGCCAAAAATTTGGCATTAAGGTCGAGAAAATTCCTGTTGGTCCTCTAGTCGATACCTACTTTCACGATAAAAAAGATGCTTCAAAACTTCGCATTGGTAATTTTAGTGCACGTATGCGTATGTCGGTTCTTTACGATATTTCAGCACGTGAAAATGCGCTTGTGTTAGGTACGGGCAATAAAAGTGAAATTTTGCTCGGATACGGCACTATTTTTGGCGATTTAGCGTGTGCGATCAATCCTATTGGCGGACTCTATAAAAGCGAAATTTTTGAATTTGCAGCTTATCTTGGTGTTCCAAGTTCCATCCTTAGCAAAGCACCTTCCGCAGATCTTTGGGAAGACCAAAGTGATGAGGGCGAGTTTGGATTTAGTTATGCCCAGATTGATAAAGTGCTGTACGCACACATTGAAGAGGGAAAAGACAAAGAAGCCCTCCTTGCCTCTGGTTTTGAGAAAGAGCTTGTTGAAATGGCATTAGAGCGCATCGCAAGTAATCTTTTTAAAGGAAAACTTCCAACCATTGCTGATTTGTCAGCGGTAAAATAAAGGATAACTATGAGAGAAATACCGTTTTATAAACCATTTATCGACCAAAGAGAAAAGACACTTATCAATGAAGTTTTGGATTTAGAAAAAGCAAACAAAGTTGAAACCCTTGAAAAAGAGTTTATAAAATACACAGGATGCGGTGACGCTATCTCTACCGTAAACGGAACAGCGGCGATGCACCTTGCGATGTGCGCTCTGGATCTTAAACGCGGTGATAAAATCATCTGCTCTGTTAATGCGTTCCCCTCCGTTGCCGAGGTTGTGCGCCATTTTGATGCTGAGCCTATCTTTGTAGACATTGACAAAGATGATTTTAACATCGATATTGACCAACTTGAGAGCGTTTTGAAAAACAATAAAGCCAAAAAGCTCAAAGGGGCATTTATCAGCCATATTGCAGGTCAACCTACGGACATGGCGCGTATTTATGAGTTGGCTAAAATTTATGATATTAAAATTATCGAAGATGCCACAGCCGCACTTGGTGCTACCTACAATGGTAAAAAAATTGGTTCATTAGAGGCAGACATCACCGTCTTTCGTTTCAATCCACAATCCAATAATTCCGTTTCCAGTGCAGGAATGATGACTACCAAAGATCCTGAACTCTCCGAGCGTGCACGTTTGCTTCGTAACCACGCACTTGTGGGCGAAGGTTGGGATAAATTTGGTAACCTTGGGTATGTGTATGATGTGGTTGATATTGGTCTTAAATACGACCTTAATGAGCTTAATGCGGCATACGCGATTGGTCAATTGGAAAAAAATGAGAGCTTTATTGAACGTCGAATGGAAATTGCAGACATTTATAACCGCGAACTCGCTTCGTGCCCCCATGTAAGCACTCCGATTAAAAAACGCGATCACGTTTATGCACAGTACATTATTAAAATTGACAAAAACCGAGATAACTTTGCAAAAGAGCTTAAAGAACGTGGTATTTACACAGGGCTTCATTACATTCCATTGCACCTTTTGAGCTACTACAAACACAAATATACCTTACGCGTCAATGACTTTCCAAAAGCGCTGAGCAATTACCAACAAATTTTATCACTCCCCATCTACTCAAGTCTAACTGATAAAGATGTGCTTCATATTTGTGAACAGATTAAAGAGATTGCTAAGAACCGTGTTTAACCGCTCACGTTTTGTTCTCTGGGTAGAAGCCTATCTCTTCTACCCTACCTCTTTTTTTCAACGACTTTTATCGTACCTTTTACTCCCGCTTAGTGCAGTGTATTGCGCCGTTGTTCTGGGCAAACGCTTCTTCTATCGCAAACGAAAACTCTTTTTTACCATACCCATTGTCAGCATTGGCAATCTTACCGTTGGAGGCAATGGTAAAACACCATTTTGTATCGCGTTAGCCAAAGAACACTCCTCTATCGCCATCATTCTTCGAGGCTATGGACGAAAATCGCATGGACTTATTTTGGTCTCCGATAACGGTCAAATTATGTGCGATGCCTTAGCCAGTGGTGATGAAGCGATGCTGTATGCAAAATCTCTCCCTGACGCGACAGTGATTGTGAGTGAAGACCGTGTCGAGGCGATTCGCTTTGCCAAAAAAAAAGGAGCGAAAATCATCTTTTTAGACGATGGCTTTTCCAAAAGTTATATCTCGAAGATCGACATTCTCCTCAAACCCGTTCCCGAACCACCTAATAGCTTTTGCATACCCAGTGGACCGTACCGAGAACCACGGTTTCTTTACAAATTTGCCGATCTGATTGTCTCAGAAGGCAATGATTTTGTGCGCCATGTCGAAGTCTTAAACGCAAGCAAGCGCATGCTTTTGGTTACGGCTATCTCCAAACCCAGTCGTTTAGACGCGTATCTTCCAGAGAATGTCATTGGGAAAATCAGCTTTGAAGACCATTACATGTACACTGAAAAAGAGCTTGAAAATCTCCTTTTACAACACAACGCCACGACGATTTTAACCACCCAAAAAGATGCTGTCAAAATGGCAACGTTTGATATTCCGCTCTCCATTCTCAAACTTGAAGTTGAAATCTTCCCCGAAACACTCGCAAAAATCAACACACTTTTAGCTCCTAAACGCTAAAATAAGGGATTAACCTTTACACAAGGATTTGCTGTGCAACACAAAATACACCAAGCACAAATCTTGATGGACGCCCTGCCGTACATTAAACTTTTCAATAAAAAAACCATTGTAATCAAATACGGTGGTGCCGCACAAATCAACCCAGAACTCAAAGAGCAGTTTGCAAAAGATATTGTTCTGCTCTATCTTGTTGGCATTAAGCCAATCATTGTTCACGGCGGTGGCAAAAAGATCAATGCCCTCTTAGACAAACTCGAAGTCAAAAGTACCTTTGTGGACGGACTTCGCGTGACGGATGAACAAGTGATGGAAGTCGTTGAAATGGTGCTTAGCGGAAGCATCAACAAAGAGATCACCACACTTCTGAATCACCATGGCGCTAAAGCGATTGGAATTACGGGCAAAGATGCCAATTTTATCCACGCAAAACCGATGGACGATGGCAAATACGGGCTTGTGGGTAATATCACCAAAATCGATAAAAAAGTGCTCAAACACCTCATTCGTGAAAAATTTATCCCTGTTATTGCCCCCATTGCAGCAGGTGATGATGTGGATCATCCAGGGTATAACATCAACGCGGACCTCGCTGCGAGTAAAATCGCTGTGGCAATGAAAGCGAAAAAAATTATCTTTCTAACCGACACCCCAGGTGTGCTTGATAAAGAAGGCAATCTCATTTCAAGCCTCGATAAAACAAAAATCAAAGCGCTTAAAAAAGATGGCACGATTAGCGGCGGCATGATTCCCAAACTCGACGCCTGCTTAGAAACGATTAGAGGTGGGGTAGAATGCGCACACATCATTGATGGAAGAGTTCAACACTCCATTTTATTAGAGCTTTTTACCAAAGATGGTATTGGTACGATCATTAAAGAATAAAGAAGGAAATTGTATGTTTATAGAAACCAGAGGTAATGACGGGAAAAGAGCTAATAAAGTTCCCTTTTCATTTGCTATCTTAAATCCAAGCGCAAGCTTTGGCGGACTGTATGTGCCAGAAAATTTACCTAAAATCGACACAACCTTTTTAGAAAAAGCTTCAAAAAAAAGCTACAAAGAGATCACTCTGGACATTTTAAGACTCTTTAACATTGACATCGAAGAAGAAGTCATGCAAAAAGCGGTTGCATTGTATGATACGTTTGATGATGCCAGTGAGCCTACACCGCTGTCTCAAATTGAAGAAGACCTTTTTGTGAACGAACTCTATCATGGTCCAACACGTGCCTTTAAAGATATGGCATTGCAACCTTTTGGCTACATTCTCTCTCACCTTGCACAAAAGCTCAATGAGCAGTACCTCATTTTGGCGGCAACCAGTGGCGACACAGGGCCTGCAACGCTTGATACCTTTGCCAATAAGCCTAACATCAAAGTCGTCTGTCTTTACCCTGATGGTGGAACGAGCGATGTACAACGTCTTCAAATGACGACGCAAAAAAGCCCCAATCTTAAAATTATTGGTATTCATGGCAATTTTGACGATGCCCAAAATGCACTCAAAAGTTTACTCGCATCTTCCAGCTTTAAAGAAGCGCTCAATGCGAAAGAAATTAAACTCAGTGCTGCTAACTCGGTCAATTTTGGACGCATCATTTTCCAAATCATCTACCACATTTACGCCTATGTTGCGTTGCTGAAAAAAGATAAAGTCGAACTGGGAAAACCTTTTTATACGATCATTCCTAGTGGCAATTTTGGTAACGCTTTAGGAGCGTATTACGCGAAAAAGATGGGTCTTCCGATTGAGAAAATTCTGATTGCTTCTAACATCAACAATATCCTCACCGATCTTATCACGACAGGTGTGTACGATCTACGCAACCGAAGTCTGCTTCAAACAACCTCCCCTGCGATGGATATTTTGATCTCATCCAATGTCGAGCGTGTTTTGTTTGACAAATTGGGTGCAGCGCGAACCAAAGAACTCATGGATTCGCTTAAAGAGAATAAATTTTATACGCTAAGCAAAGAAGAGCTTGCACAGCTACAAGAAGATTTTGAAGCCGTTTACTCCGATGACGCCTTTGGAAAAGAGCAAATCAAGCATTACGCCGATCAAGGCTACATCATGGATCCACACACAGCAACGTGTCTTAAAGCCTACAAAGAGCTCAAAGCCAAGCCACTTCCGTGTGTGCTTTGCTCCACCGCGGAATGGACGAAATTTGCCCCAACGATGTTCAATGCCATCCAACAAAATAGCGTCAAATACAGCGATAAAGAGGCACTTGAAGGCATTAGCACCTCTTTACATGTAAAGATTCCAGAGTGCATCAGTACACTGTTTAATGAACCTGTGATTCACGATAAAATCGTCGAAAAAGAAGGCATCGAAGCGGAGATTTTTGATTTTTTGAACCTTACATGTAAAAAGGAATGTCAGTGATTATTATCCCAGCGCGCCTTGCATCTACGCGTTTTCCTGGTAAAATCTTAGCCGATATTCACGGACTTCCGATGGTCATTGCCACGGCAAAACGTGTGCAAAACCTCGATAATGTCGCTATCGCCGCTGATACAGACGAAGTCGTAGAGCTCGCTCAAAAGCATGGTTTTAAAGCGATTTTGACATCGCAAAACCACCAAAGCGGAACAGATCGCATCAATGAAGCCGCTTCAAAACTGAATCTTCCTGAAGATGAGATCATTGTCAATGTCCAAGCTGATGAACCGTTCATCGAAGAAGCGGTGGTAAAAAGTGTGATTGAACGTGCTCAAAAGACAGAAGCGATGATAACCAGTGCATGCAAAAAGATCGATCTTCTACATGTAAAAGATCCTAACCTGGTTAAAGTCATTTTAGACATCCATGGAAACGCCATTTATTTTTCCAGAAGTGCCATTCCCTATGACCGTGAAGGCGGATTTGAGGGCTATTTGGGGCATCTAGGCATTTACGCATTTCGCAAAAATGCGCTTGAAACATTTTGTGCCCTTCCCTACGCCCCAATTGAACATATCGAAAAATTAGAGCAGCTGCGTGCCATCTACCACGGGCACTCCATTGCGATGGTCGAAGTGCAAAGTCAAAGTTTTGGCATCGACACGCCTGAAGATTTAGAACGCGCACTCGCTTTTTTTAGTTAAATTTAACCCATTTTATTTCAAGGAAACCTATGCAAAATACCCTTTCGGACGAATCACAAAAAAGTTTAAATGCGCTGATGGTGAGATGGTTTATCATCGCGGCAAGCTTGGTGGTCTATCTTTTTATCGGTTACATGCTTGTCGTAACGCAAACCTACACATCACCCTATACCGTAGAAATTTTACAAACCACTCTCTTTAGTGGTATGAGCATTCATGCAGCGCTTTATCTCTTTGCGGCGATCATCTTTATAGGCGGCGATGTCCACGCTAAATCTTCCTACAAAAAACTGCTTCTAGCCGCAAGCGAGCAAAAATTTAAAACCAAAGACGATGAATTTAACTTTTATAGAACACGCTATGCGTCCATTATGTTCGTACATATCGCCATTTTTAATGTTATAGCGATTTTAGGCGTCATTGTATTTTTGGTCACATTGGATTTTGCAACATTGATGAATCTTAGTATTGTCTCATTATTGGGATTTGTACTGATGTTTCCCCATAAAGCAAAATTTGAATTTCAAACTGAGAAGAGTTGCCCTCTTAAGAAGAAATAACAGAAAAAGGGTTCAAGCCCTTTTTCTTAAAGTGCTACCTGCTCGAACGTATCGTTTTCATGATTGAAAAGATAGGCTTCCATCTCGTTTTCACCCACTTGAAACATGATCTTACATGTAAGAAATCCTGACTTTTTAAGCCCTTTTTCGACCACTTCCAAGATAAAGGCGCGCGTGCTAAACAGATGCGTCGTTGTATTGCCCTCGTACGCAAACACTTCACCCTCAATCGGCGTAATCCCCTCTTTTTTAAGGTGTCTATCAAACACCGCTTTTTCGTTCAAACCTTCCACATCAACGATCAGTACAACCTTCATTTACATCCCTACTTTTTCTAAATGCGCCAAAAATTCATCGGCATTTTTAAATCCTGCTAAACGAAGTTCGCTCACCTCTTTGCCCTCTTTAAAAAATAAAATGGCAGGAGGTCCATAAATTGTAAAGGCTTTTTGCAATGCTTTATCGTCATCGCTATTTTTGGTCACATCCGCTTTTAAAAGCGTGAATTTTTCAAGCTTTGCTTTAACACGTGAATCGCTAAAAGTAAACTGCTCAAACTCAACACAGTTCACACACCAATCGGCGTAAAAGTCTAACATCACAGGTTTTTGGGCATTTTTTAACGCAAGATTGAGCTCTTCAACATTTTTGATCTTTGTAAACAGTGTCGAAGAAGTGGAGACACTGACACCCTCTTTTGCCGTAAACTTCTCAAAAGGGGCTAATGGATTGGTAGCACCGCTTAAAAAGCCGATTAATAGTGCCACACCATACACAAGCGCCATAAACAAAATGCTTTTGAGCACTTTTTGCCACCCTTTGGTCTGCTCGCTAAAAGACTCCAACGCACCAAAATAGATCGAACTGCTAATGATCAGCACTGCCCACAAGGACATGCTCACAAAAGAAGGAATGATGCGTGAGAGCATCCAAATCGCAACGCCAAGAAGCATCACGCCAAAAAAAGCGGTAATGTTTTGCATCCACATACCAGGACGAGGCATATATCGCCCAGCCGTTGTGCCAATGAGCAGAAGTGGAACGCCCATACCCAGACTCATCACAAACAGTGCACTTCCACCCAAAAGAGCATCGCCACTTTGTCCGATGTAAATAAGTGCGCCTGCAAGCGGAGCCGCGACACAAGGTCCTACGATCAATGCCGATAAAAAGCCCATCACCGCAATGCCAAAAATACCTTGGGCTTGTGCTTCGCCTGTTTTTTTATTGATCCTATTTTGAATGAAGCTTGGCATCTTAAGCTCATAAAACCCAAACATTGAAAGCGCTAGAAGCACAAAGATGGCACTGAAAACACCAATGATCCAAGGATTTTGCATCGAAGCTTGCAGGTTTGCACCAAAAAGTGCCGCTAGAACTCCTGCTATCGTATACGCCAACGACATCGCAAGCACATAGACCAAGGAGAGCCAAAACCCTTTTTTGGCATTCATTGAGACGCTCGGTTGGGAAACGATGATGGAAGACAAAATGGGGATCATCGGAAAAACACATGGTGTTAAAGAGAGCAAAAGTCCAAATCCAAAGAAACTGAGCAGTACCAGCGCAACATTACCACTCATAAAACTTTGAGCAATCGAATCTTGTTCCGAGAGTGGCGTAGCACTGCCACCTTTAAGTTTAAAGGTAAACTCTTTGGTAATGGGCTGATAGCAAATACCCATCTCAGAACAGCCTTGATACGAAAAACTGAGCGTAAAACTGCCTTTTTTGACCTCATTTTCAAGTAAACTTTGAGGTACAAAAAGCTCAAAAGATTTACGTTGTGTTAGGGTATCATGAAAATACTCTGCTTTGGGTCTCTCGACCCATTGTGTCATATCAAGCGTTTTAGGCTTCGTAAGCTCTAAGCTAATTTTATCATCGTAAAGATAAATTTTCTCACCCAACGTAATGCTGATCATAACACCTTGGTTACTGTGGGTCGCGGTGACATTAAAAGCCTCTTCTGGCGTTAAGAGTTTGGGTTTTTCAACACCAAAAAGTGTGACCACGAGGAGAAAAAACAGAGAGAAAAAGCGTATCGTATGTTTCACAAAACTACCTTTGGTAAAATAATTCTTTATTGTAGCAAAGAAGCCTAAATGTTTTTTAAATTACAACGATTTTTAGAGTATGATACTTTTACATGTAAAACAGGAGCGGGCCGTGGGCAAAAAGAAAAAAGAGAAGGTTGTCTTTCAAAATGAGGAGCTTATCGTAGCCAAAGAGAAAGACGATAAAGTACAAATTTGGGTTAAAAAAAGTGAACTAAAATATGAAAAAGAGCTCAAGAGTCTTCAAATTGAGCTGCTGAAATTTCAAAATCATGTAAAAGATAAAGGGCTGAAAGTGCTCATTCTCATCGAAGGACGTGACGCTGCGGGCAAAGGTGGAACCATCAAACGTATCACAGAGCACCTCAATCCAAGGGGTGCGCGCATTGTAGCCCTTGCCAAACCCTCTGACACTGAACGTTCTCAGTGGTATTTTCAACGCTATACGGCGCATTTACCTTCCGCTGGAGAGATCGTTCTTTTTGATAGGTCTTGGTATAACAGAGCGGGTGTTGAGCCTGTAATGGGCTTTTGTAGTCAAGAAGAACATAAAGAATTTCTACGTGAAGTGCCAAAATTTGAAACCATGTTGGTCAATTCGGGCATTATACTTTTTAAATTTTACTTTTCTGTGGGCAAAGAAGAGCAAGCCAAACGATTTCATGAGCGTAAAGCTGACCCGCTCAAACAGTTCAAACTCTCTCCTGTGGATGAAAAATCGCAAGAGTTGTGGGATCAATACACCGTGGCAAAATACTCGATGCTCTTAGCCTCCAATAACCCTCGTGCCCCATGGACCATCGTCCTCTCAGACGATAAAAAAAGAGCACGCCTCAATACCATCAAATACATTTTAAAAAATGTTGAGTACCCTGATAAAATCAAGAAAAAACACCTTCGTATGGAAGAGGACATTATTCGTACAGCAAAACAGGAGATTGAGATTATGGAGAAGAGCTTACCGAGTGAAAATCTTTCACACTTAAACGGATAAGCTTTACATGTAAGAAGGCGGACCTAGCCAAGTGGCTAGGTCATTAAGCGTTTTTTACTCGACTTCAGCGTCGATGACATCGTCATCTTTTTTAGCTTTTGGTTTCTCACCGCCAGCTGCACCTGCTTCACCTTGATCTTTTTTGTACATTGCTTCCGCGAGTTTATGACTCGCTTCGCTCAAAGATTTGACTTTCGCATCAATCTCTTCTTTGGTAGCACTCTCATTGGTAAGAACATCTTTAAGCGCTTTAAGCTCTGCTTCGATTTTTGCTTTATCTTCAGCGCTAATCGCATCGCCCATTTCACCTAATGATTTCTCTGTTTGGTGAGCCAGTGCATCGGCTTGATTTCTAGCTTCAACTGCTTCTTTGCGTTTTTTGTCTTCTTCTTTGTGAAGCTCTGCATCTTTAACCATTTTCTCGATCTCAGCGTCATCCAGTCCTGAACTACCAGAGATTTTGATCTCTTGAACTTTACCCGTTGCTTTATCTTTGGCCGAAACGGTTAAGATACCATTCGCATCGATGTCAAACGCAACTTCAATTTGTGGAACACCACGAGGGGCTGGTGGGATGCTCTCAAGGTTAAATTGACCGAGTGATTTATTATCTCGTGCAAACTCACGCTCACCTTGTAAGGCATGAATCGTAACCGCTGGTTGGTTATCTTCCGCTGTGGAGAACACTTGAGATTTTTTGACAGGGATCGTTGTACCTTTTTCAATCAGTTTGGTCATAACACCACCCAAAGTCTCAATACCAAGGCTTAAAGGCGTAACGTCTAAAAGAAGAATATCTTTAACATCACCCTTGATAACCGCACCTTGAATCGCAGCACCAATCGCTACAACTTCATCAGGGTTCACAGATTTGTTAAGCTCTTTTTCAAAAAACTCTTTTACTTTTTGTTGAACCAAAGGAACACGCGTTGATCCACCGACCATAACGATCTCTTTGATTTCGCCTTTTTTAAGGTCAGAATCATTGACAACTTCTTTGATTTTTTTAATCGTAAGTGCGACTAAATCTTCGATCATAGACTCAAATTTTGCACGTGTGAGTTTTTTAACCAAGTGTTTAGGACCTGTTGCATCGGCGGTAATAAACGGTAAGTTTACCTCTGTCTCATTGGAAGAAGAAAGCTCTTTTTTTGCATTTTCAGCTGCTTCTTTAAGTCTTTGAAGTGCCATAACGTCTGATTTAAGGTCGATGCCATTGTCATTTTTAAACTCAGCAACCAACCAGTCGATAAGTCTGTTATCGAAGTCATCACCACCTAAGAAAGCGTCACCACCCGTTGCTAAAACTTCAACAACATTGTCGCCTGTCTCAAGAACGGTAACGTCAAATGTTCCACCACCCAAGTCATAAACAACGATTTTTTCAGCCTCTTTTTTATCTAAACCGTAAGACAAAGCCGCTGCTGTTGGCTCGTTGATAATACGAAGAACATTTAAGCCAGCAATTGTACCAGCTTCTTTTGTCGCTTTTCTTTGGCTATCATTAAAGTACGCAGGAACGGTAATAACAGCGTCTGTTACCTCTTCACCAAGATACGCTTCGGCATCTTCTTTAAGTTTCATCAAAACTTTTGCGCTGATCTCTTGGGGTGTATAGACTTTACCATCAATCTCAATCGCGCAGGCACCATTTCGATCAACAACTGCATACGGAAGACGTTTTTTAGCTTCGTTTGCTTTGTCTTCGTTGCTCATAAGACCCATAATTCTCTTAATAGAATAAATGGTTCTTTTTGGGTTGGTAACTGCTTGACGTTTCGCCGTATCACCGACCAAAACCTCTTCTTTATCGGTAAATGCAACCACAGAAGGTGTTGTGTTTTTACCCTCTTTATTAGGAATAACTTTGCTCTCTCCGCGCTCGTATACAGAGACACATGAGTTTGTAGTTCCTAGATCAATTCCTATAACTTTTCCCATTTTTTATCCTTTATATATTTGATTTATTTAACAATACTGACCATCGCTGGTCTTAAAATACGATCTTTGATTTTGTAGCCTTTTTGGAAAACCTGCAAAATTTCACCTGAACCTTTTTCTTCACTCTCTAACTGCATAACCGCTTCATGGAAGTTTGGATCAAATGTTCCATCAATTGCAACTAATTCAACACCATGTTTTTCAAAAGCTTTTCTAAACTGCTCAATGGTTAACCCTAAACCCTCTTTGACCTTACCAAGAAGCTCACCACTTTCAATCTCCGTGTTGCTTCCTGCTAAAATTGCCATTTCCAAAGAGTCAATGACAGGTAAAAGATCGCGTGCAAAGACTTCGTGTGCATAGGAAATCGCTTGCATTTTCTCTTTTTCCAAACGTCGTTTCATATTGTCAAAATCAGCGTTGGCTCGTAAATACCGATCTTCAAGTTCCGCCACTTTGGATTGGAGCTCTTCAAGTTCGCTTTTTTGCTCGCATTCACACGCTAGCTCTTCATCATTTTCAGAACACTCAGGAACTATCTCGGCAGAAATATCAGAAACACTCTGTTCCTCTTTTAGTTTTTCATCCACGTTTTACTCCTTAACTTGATTAAAAAAGTCTTCAAAATCACTCTCGATGCGACCAAAACAGAAAAGGTCTACTGTTGTATCTTCATCTTTAAGCTGTGCTTTTTGTTTGATCGCCATGCACCCTTGCGGAACAAAGCCATCAAAGTAGAGTCCATCTAACATAGATTCTACAAAATGAAGCGTTTGAAACCGTTGGATAAACGCCTCGTTTTGGAGCTCGTGTGCAATGGAGTACATCTCTTTCTCGCCTTCTCTTAAAATCGGTGCTTGCGAAAAAATAGAGGAGAGTTTTTCGTGCAACTCATACAACCCAACTTGCGCTGAAATGTCTTTGAGTTCACGCATTTGACACCCAACAAGGCGTTGTAAAAATTGCTCCACTTTAGCATTAAACTTTAAAACAACCTCATGCTCATCAAACACTAAAATCAAAAAGCGATTTTGCACCGTTACCAACTCTTTAAAGGGGGTATTGGCTGTTTTTTCAACAATGCAAAAAAGATTGTGTTCATGGGTTGAGCGTTTGATTTTATCGATATTTTTGATCGCTAAAGGCTGTGTGAGGTCGAGTTTTTCTTGCCAATATCCCATCAACGCTTGATGCGTTGGAACCCGTCCACCGCTTACATGTAACTGCTCAAGTGAGCCTACATCAGAGAGCTTTTTAAAGTAAATGCGTATGGTCGAAGGCGATATACCAAGGGTCATCTTCATCTGCAATTCGGAGGAGCCGATAGGCATTCGTGATTTCAGATAGGTTTGAATGATGGCATCTAAAATCAACTCTTGCTTCGAAGGTTTTTTCATTTTTAGCACTCTTCATGTTTAATTGCTTGGAAAATTATACAACATTGAGTGTGATGTTGTCAAGTAATGGTCAAAAAGAGAACACGTACAGGTTTACATGTAAAGAAGAAGGTGATGTAACAGGGCATAGGAGTAGTGCGTTAGAAGAGAAAAAAGAAGAAGGAACGATTAGCGAATAGGATGTTTGAGGCGTTTTCTATTGCGCATGATCAGGAGTTTAAAAAAGTGCTTGATCTCACTTTTGCTCTCTTTGAGCTTGGAAAAAAAGGTCTCTTTTTCCGTAATGGCGGTAAAGATGTCATTTAAAGCTTGTCTTTCGTTTTGGGACAACGTACTCATTTTTCATCCTTTAGTTCGTGTGATATGCGTTGAATTAAACGAAGAGCATCGCCTTCATCTAACTCTCCAAGCATTTTAAAAATGGCGGATGCAGCTTGTGGCTGAGAATTACCAAGTTTCCAGTCTTGATACGTTCGCATCGATACACCCAATTTATCTGCCATCTCACGCTGAGAAATCTTCTTGCCTAAAAATTTAGACTCAACAGCATTATGAAGGAGATTAAAAATATCGTTTGTTTTCATGTATAGGATTCTAGCTAAGGCTGGTTTAATTATACATAAATACGATGTTTTTATAAGTTATTATATCTAAAAAATAACGTTTTACTACGTTTTTAACACATTATTTTGTTAAAAAATACTTTTATTTAAATATTTTACTCATTTAATGTTTATATTCATACGGTTTTTCGTATAAATATAAAAAACAGAAAAGAATGACTGTGAAAGTAATGTATGAAAAAGGAGAAGCTAAAAATATTTACATGTAAAAGAAAAAAGGGGATGAAAGGAAGAGAAAAAGAGGTGTAGGATGGAATTTCCACCCTACGTGTAAAGCACTGACTATTTTTTATTATCTCTAATAGAAAGCTCTTTAATGATTTTGCTGTAAGTCACAAAATCTGTACGTTTAAGATATTTCATCAATCGTTTACGTTGACCAACGAGTTTAAGAAGTCCTAATCTTGAAGAGTGATCTTTTTTATTACTCTGAAGATGTCCTGTTAAATCAACAATTCTTTTTGAAAGAAGCGCGATTTGTACCTCTGGAGAACCTGTGTCTCCCTCTTTTCTGCCAAACTGACTAACAATTACTTGTTTTTCCGCCGAACCTAAAGCCATAATGACCTCCTGATTGGTATTTGATTTTTTGCTTTTATACAAAAGCTTGGAATTGTAGCTAAAAAAAGTAAAATTGTCTATCTCTACGTTCAGCCGTATCGTTTGTCTTTGCAAAGAGCCTCTTAGCACAACTTCAAGTCTCTCCAGCCTTTAGGAATTATCTTCGTAATTAAAGCTAAATATAACGTTTATTTAGTACAATATTTCTCTTATTTAACCTAGAATATTTGAGGAAAACCCATGCTATTAACCAAAGCCAGTGAATATGCACTGCTATCATTAATTCTTATTTCTCAAAAAAATACCCCACAAGATGTCGATACACTCTCCAGCCAACTCGGTATTTCTAAAAGCTTTTTAGCCAAAATCCTTCAAGCATTAGCCAAAGAGAACATTTTAAGCTCTTTTAAGGGAGCTCATGGTGGTTTTTTACTCGCCAAAAAACCTGAAGAGCTGACGTTGAAAATGATCGTAGAGTGTGCTGAGAAAAAGCAAACGATGGTTTTTGAATGCTCGCCTTCAACCCAAAAATGCCCTGGTGGCAAGGGAACGTATTGTCGTGTTTGGCCTATTCTCAATAAGCTTCAAACAAAAATTGATCTATTTTTAGATACTATGACACTTAAAGATATTATTGAAATTTAAGGGTGTTGATTGGCTAAAAATCAAAATGCGCTACTATCAAGGATCATTCCTTATTTAGAGCCTATTGTCAAAGCAAAAGATCTTACAGTTGTTGTTTTTATCGTCTCTATTATGGCGATTATTATCGTTCCACTTCCCAGTGCTATACTCGATTTTTTCTTGGTTATTTCGCTCTCTATTTCGGTTTTGATCATCCTGATTTCGCTTTATATCCCAAAGCCCACGGATCTCTCAACCTTTCCGACACTTATTTTGATCATTACGCTCTTTAGGCTTTCGTTGAACATTGCGACCACCAGAATGATCTTGACGAACGGACATTTAGGGCCTGACGCCGTAAGTGAAATTGTCTCTAGCTTTGGGCAATTCGTCGTCGGGGGCAATTATGTCATTGGTGTTGTTGTCTTTACGATTCTTGTCTTAATTAACTTTATGGTTATTACCAAAGGTTCCACGAGGGTTGCAGAGGTTGCAGCACGTTTTACACTCGATGCGATGCCGGGTAAACAGATGGCAATTGACGCCGATCTTAATGCGGGTTTGATTGATGAAAAAACCGCGCGCAAGCGTCGTGAAGAGATTATCCAAGAGGCAAACTTTTACGGTGCGATGGACGGTTCGAGTAAGTTTGTTAAGGGTGATGCCGTTGCTGGTATCATCATCACGATTATTAACATTATTGGTGGTTTTCTCATCGGTTCTTTTCAACATGGGCTGGAACTTGCTGTCAGTGCGCAAACCTATACAATTCTCACCATTGGCGATGGTTTGGTTTCGCAACTTCCTGCCTTGATTACATCAACGGCAACGGGTATTTTGATCACAAGAGCGAATAAAGCAGATGACGTCAGCTTCTCCGATGGTGCCGTTGAACAACTCTTTGGAGAGCATAGAACACTGCTCATCGTAGGCTTTATTTTGGTTCTATTTGCACTGGTTCCAGGGCTTCCAACGCTCTCATTAATGTTTGTTGGGCTCATTTTCGTAGGACTTGGGTACCTGGTTAAACAGACCAATGATGGCAGTTTTTCCTTCCAAAAATTCTTCGCTTCAACTCCTCTTGCGATGCAAAAAGCCAAACAAGAAGCAGACAGTAAAGCACAAAGTGCTCAAGCACCTAAAAAGACGCCTGAAGAGCTTCGTAAAGAAGAAGAGACGACCCTTAATGACATTCTTAAACTCGAAATTTTGGAACTTGATTTGGGTTACCAACTCATCAAACTTGCTGATCCTGCACAAGGTGGCGACCTTTTGGATAGGGTTAAAAGTATGCGCCGTAAAATTGCATCCGATTTTGGATACCTCATTCCACAAGTGAGGATTCGCGATAACTTGCACCTTACGCCCAATCATTATCAACTCTTGCTCAAAGGCATTGAGATCGGCAATGGCGAAATTTATCCTGATAAATTTATGGCGATGGACAGTGGACTTACCATCGATAAAGTCCAAGGAATTCCTACCAAAGAGCCTGCGTTTGGGCTTGATGCCATTTGGATTGAGGCGAGTGCCAAAGAAGATGCGATTATTAAAGGTTACACGACGGTTGATCCAGCCACGGTGATTTCAACACATTTAAGTGAACTCATTAAAAAATATGCCGAAGAGCTTCTTACACGCCAAGAGGTTCAAAGCCTTATTGATAAACTTCAAAAAGATTATCCTGTGGTGGTGACCGATTGTCTCAAAGTTGCCAATGTGGGGCTTATTCAAAAAGTGCTTAAAGCACTGCTTCGTGAGAAAATTCCGATTAAAGACCTTCTCACCATTATTGAGACGATCAGTGATGTAGCCGAAGTGACCAAAAATGTCTCTATTATCGTGGAGCAGGTACGTGC
This sequence comes from Sulfurospirillum halorespirans DSM 13726, assembly GCF_001723605.1. Classification (NCBI taxonomy): domain Bacteria; kingdom Pseudomonadati; phylum Campylobacterota; class Epsilonproteobacteria; order Campylobacterales; family Sulfurospirillaceae; genus Sulfurospirillum; species Sulfurospirillum halorespirans. The sequence continues at coordinate 1,722,714 of NZ_CP017111.1, forward strand.
CAAACTTTCACGTGTTATTACTAAGCTATATAAAGATGATAACGGTGTTCTAAGGCTTCTGACGTTTAATGCAGGAACCGAGCAGAAGCTTTTGGATGCGCTGAGAGAACGCGATGGTGTACGCGATTTGGTGCTTAACATCGGGCAAATTAACACGTTGGTGAAAGCCAGCAGCGACGAAGCAACCAAGCTGCTTCACAAAGGCATTGCACCGGTTGTCATCATTGTTGATCCACTGTTGCGCAAACCGCTCTCTGATATTTTTGATAAATTTGGACTCGACATCGTGGTACTCTCCCATGCAGAGATTGATTCAAGCTCCAAATTTGAAGTGATGGGCGCCATAGAGATTGAAAAACTCTAAGCCCTTCTAGTACAAACCAAACCATTCAGCATTAAGGATTTTTATGAACTACACGTTACACCACCTCTCACACACGGATTTAGATGGCTACAGCTGCCAGATGGTGAGTGCGCACTATTTTGATTCGATTCGATTTTATAACTCCAATTACGGCAAAGAGATCAACGAGTGTTTCAACCAAATTTTAGCCACGATTCAAAGCTCAGAATCCCAAAAACATGTAATTCTTATCACCGATCTCAATCTTACAATGGATCAAGCCAAAGAGTTTGAATCCAAAGTGAGCATTTGCGACAAAGAGATTATGATGTTTGTACTCGACCATCACAAAACAGGACAAGAGTGCGCGGATGCTTTTGAGTGGTACTATCTTGATTCAAGCCGTTGTGCTACCAAAATTACCTATGATTTTTTCAGCGCTTTGTATGGCAAAGACGAAAAACTTAGCCATTATGTAGACGTCGTTAATGCGGTCGATATTTGGCTTGAGGATAAACCTGAGTTTGAATTAGGAAAAGTCTGTATGGGGCTTGTCAGTGGCGCTAGAGAGGTCAATAAGATCATGTTCCCTGAAGAGAACAGCAAATACATTTTTGCCCTACTTTCTAAAGCTCAAGAGTACTTTACATGTAAAGAAGCACACATCGCTTTAGACGACGCCATACACGGGATTAAAAAGTCATTTTTTACAACCAGCAAAAACGATACACTGAGCAACCTCGTCTCCGCTTATAATGTTATTTTACTCACGCAAAATAGAGACAAAATGCAAATTAGCTACAAAGAGTACAAAGGCATTCTCACCTACAACATCGGTAATGTCTCGGTCATCGGCAATGACTTTTTAACCGCCAATCCCGATCTAGACTTCTTTATGGACATCACCTCGAAAAAGACCATCAGCCTGCGCTCCAACGGCAAAGTCGACGTCAGTAAGATGGCAGCACACATCGCCAATGGTGGCGGTCATCACAATGCAAGCGGTGGACTTCTCAGCAATTTTAAAGATGCTTTTATCTATGATACTATCAAATCACAAGTGATGAGCATCATCACCAATAAAGGATAATCATGGAAGCCAAGGACCTTAAAAAAGAGTTAGAGCGAGCCGAGATTGAAGTCGAAGAGATGGCGATGCAGTTGGCTGACATGTTAGGCGCTGCCCTCTTCTTCGCAGGTGTTAAAAAAGAAGATCTGCCTAAGGCAATCGATCTTTACCTAAAAGGGCTTGATGAAGTCTTTGAAGACGAAGATGAAGACAGCGAGATGGGCTTTGAAGAGGTCATCGAAGTCATTGAATACATCCGCAACAAAAACCCTAAACTGTTTCATAAAGCCTAAGTGTAGAGAATTTCTCTACACCTTTTTTTTAGCGATAAATGTCGCGAAATTTCCCCATTTAAAAATAACTTCGATCGTCTCAAATCCTGCATTTCTCAGCATCGCTTTGTTTTCATCTTCGGTGTAAGGAATCAAAACGTTCTCTAACGCTTCTCGCTTCTGCGCGATTTCAAAGTCACTGTAGCCTTGTTCACGTTTAAAATCATAGTAGAGATCAATCATCTCTTTATTGAGCACTTTGTCTTCAAACACAATCTTTTCGCTAAAAATAAAAAGACCATTTGGATTGAGCGCATCGTACAGCTTAGCGACAAAGGCAGCACGTTGCAGAGGACGGATAAATTGAAGCATATAATTGGCAATAATGACATCTTTACATGTAAGCGCTACGTGTGTGATGTCTGCGTGTTCTAAATCTATATTTGCCCCATACGCATGCACCTTTTGGCGGGCAAGATGCAACATCGCTTCAGCATTATCGATGCCTAAGAGGTGGTAGCTTTTATCGCTTTTTTTATGCAAAGCCAGCAGTGTATTGGCGGTTGAACACCCAAGGTCAACAATATGCGCACCCTCTTTTACATGGTGACAAATCGTTTTACATGTAAGCGCAATGACCTCTTTATAAAAAGGAATTGAGCGCTCAAGCATGTCGTCAAAAACGACTGCAACATCTTCATCAAACTCAAATTGTTTGGTAATCGGTTTCGTAAATACTTTGTCCATTACAATCCATATCCATCCCATAAAATTCTTTTCAATTATAACAAAAATTAGTTAGTATTAAGCATTCTCTTCTTATACTGTCACTACTTCCAAACAGGTCATATAATGAACAAACAACTGCAAGAGCTTACCGATTTAACGATTAAAGAGATACGCAACCTTGAAATTGTTTTGCCTGAAATTTACCGCGATATTTTCTACAGCAAAGCTAAAGATCTTGGCATTAAACTCAGTGACATTGACAAAGAAGCCGCTATGCTCTACGCGCTTCGCAAAATTCAGCTGATTCAAAACGAGACCGAACGCTCAGCCTCAGCGCTCAAAGAAAATGTGATGAATGCCAAAATCGCCATCACCAATAAAGACAATATGGCATTGCAATTTATTGAAGACAATATGATTGAGTTAGAGACACGAATCGCTTCGTTGCTAGAAGAGCTTTACATTGATGATTTGACGCGCTTGTATAATCGAAGGTGGCTTTTTGAGAAGTTTCTCAAAGACGATCACTTTAAAAGCAATGGGCATTTAGCCTTTGTCGACCTCAATCACTTTAAGGAGGTCAACGATCAATTTGGTCATATCATTGGCGATAAAGTCTTACATGTCATTGGAAAAGTGCTTATGAAGGTACCCAATACGACAGCGATTCGTTTTGCAGGCGATGAGTTTATCATCTTAAGCGAACAGCATGACGAAGACGAAATACATAAAATTTTACATACAGTCAATCAAAACCTACTCAAAACACCGTTTAAACATAATAAAGAGCTCTTTTACATCGATTTTTCATTTGGCGTAGCCTCTTTTAAAGCCAAAGATAGTTTTAAAAAAGTGTTAGAAGATGCCGATACAAAGATGTATAACTACAAAAAATCTCTCAAATAGACTCTACAGGTTCCAAGGCATTTTCGAGCTTCCTCGCAATCGTGTTCAATTTGGGATTTCAGTTCACTTAAGCTGTTAAATTTTTGATTATCGCGCAAAAACGCTACAAAAAAGAGCTCAACTGCGCCATGAATTTCAGGAATCGTCGCATCTAAAATATGCGTCTCAATGGAAAATGCCCCATCGGTACTCTCTCTTACCCCAATAAACGAAACAGAATCGTAAATCGTTTGCGCAATGCGCGTACGTGTCGCATAAACACCTGCGTGCGGAATGAGATATTCCAAGACTTTGAGGTTTAACGTTGGAACAAGCTCTTTTTTACCAAGCCCTTGCCCCGTGACAACATCACCTGTTATGGCATATTCGCGCCCTAAAAAGCGGTTTGCCTCTTCTAAACGCCCCTCTTGTAAGTAGGTGCGAATCAAGCTAGAATGCACGGAATTGCCTTGGTAGCTGAACTCTTCAACAATCACCACGTCACCATCAAAAAACGTTTTGAGATCTTTCGCCGTGCAAGAGCGGTGTTTTCCAAAACAAAAATCATAGCCAACAACAATTTTTTTAAGATGAGGAAACTCTTTTTTTAAAAGCTCAACAAACTCCGCACCACTGAGGTCTTTTACTTTGAGAAAATGAAAAAACATACACGGGTAGCCCGCATATTCGCTACGCTTAATCCCAGGAGTTAGGTTTGCTTGGTCTTTGTCGATGACGAAAAGTGCCCCGTGAGATCCTAAATGGTTGATAAGCTGTCTGTGCCCTACGTGAATGCCATCAAAACTACCGATGGCAAGGGTGTCAACACTCTCTTTTTTTAAAATAGTAGAACGTCTCAACATTCCCCTCTTTTCCTTTTACAAGCGATTCTCTTTTGTCGATCAATGTCCAGCCAAGCGTGATCGCCTGTGCTTCAAACTGATAATGTGCGCGCATAATAGCCGAGCCATCTTTAACGACTCCTTTAGTGGAGCGCTTGACATCTTTGCCCACTTCAAATTGGGGCTTAAACAAGATGATAATAGCAGAATTTGCTAACGTATCGATTACGTCAATAAGCGCTCCAATCCCAATAAACGAAACATCACAACTGACTATATCGTAGGTTCGCTCAGGCTTAAAAAGTCGAATATCACTATTTTCGTGCAAAATAATTCGAGAATCGACTTTAAGAGAGGGGTGAAGCTGCTCACTTCCCACATCCACTGCGGTCACACTTTTGACATCTTCTTCCAGCCACACCTGCACAAAACCGCCCGTACTGCTCCCAATGTCAAGAACATCCAAACCCTTTACATGTAAACCTAATTCATTGATAAATCCACGAAGTTTGAGTCCTGCGCGACTGACATATTGCGTCATTTTTGTCACGTTAACCGTGTCGTTCTCGCCAATCTCCACAGAGCTCTTACGCTCTACTTTACCGTTGAGCCAAACACTGCCCTCTTTAATCAGTTCCGCTGCTTTATTGCGACTTTGGGCGAACCCTTTTTCAAACACATAACTATCCAGTCTCATTCAATCATCCCGTTTAATTCACTTTCACTCAGTGTCTTGACACCCAGTTCTAAGGCTTTAGCTAACTTACTGCCTGCTTCTTCGCCATAAATGACAAAATCGGTCTTTTTAGAGACACTTCCACTCACTTTTGCACCCAGTTTCTCTAACATCACTTTGATCTCATCGCGTGGTTGGCTCATAGAACCTGTTAAGACGACTGTTTTTCCCGTAAAAACAGACTCCGTTATCTCAAGTTTAGAGGCAATAGGCTGAATTACAGCCATCAACTCATAGGTTTCGGCTTTGTTGACATGTATAAACTCGACCAAACTCTTCGCCATCTCTTCGCCAAACCCTTCAAGAGCAATGATCTGCTCAAAGCTTGCTTCCAACCACTCCAAACCAAACGTACGCGCGATCTTTTTAGCCGCCACTTCACCGATATGCTCGATGCCTAAAGCGTTAATAAACTTCTCTAAACTCACCCCTTTGCTCTGCTCAATCGCCGCTAAAAGATTGTCCGCTTTTTTCGCTTTAAAGCCCTCCAACGCAAGGAGTTGATCTATATGTAACGTGTACAAATCTTTTACATGTAAAACGAGTTTTTGCGCATAAAGCTGTTCGACGATTTTATCGCCAAGCCCGTCAATATTGAGCGCTTTTTTAGACGCAAAGTGAATAATCGCCCCCACAACTCTCGCATCGCAGGAGAGATTTTGACATTTAATCAGTGCGCCATCGTCCAAAAGCTCACTGCCACACACGGGGCAATTGAGCGGTCGCTCAACGATTTTTTCACTTCCATCACGTCGTTCGCTCAACACTTTAATAATCTTAGGAATAACATCACCACTGCGGATGATAATAACACTATCCCCGATGCGCACATCTTTACGCTCGATCTCATCAAAATTATGCAGTGTCGCTCGCTCAACAATAACCCCTTCGATATTGACCGCTTCGACTTCCGCCACAGGCGTCACGACACCCGTTCGACCCACTTGCAAGGTAATGTCTTTAAGTCGTGTCACTTTCTCAATCGCAGGAAATTTAAACGCGACCATCCATTTGGGGTATTTCACCGTGTAGCCCAGCTCTTCTTGAAGACTTACATCGTCGATTTTGACGACCATTCCGTCCATCATCATCTCGATCTCATCGCGCTTGGCGATGAGTTCTGCGTAAAGTGTATGCACATCATCCACGCTTTGGGTTACGACGATACGAGGGGGTTGTAAAAAACCAAGGCTGTAGACAAAGCTCATTTTTTGACTCAAAAAGCTCTGTGTTAAGCTATTAAATCCAATGCCCCACGGGTAAAACATCAGTTTACGCTTCGCCGTAATGCTCGTATCAAGCTGCCTGAGGCTTCCTGCTGCGGCATTGCGAGGGTTGGCAAATAACGCCTCACCAACGTTTAAACGATCAGTGTTAAGTCTTTCAAAGTCTGCTTTTTTGATGACCACTTCGCCACGAATTTCAATGAGTTCCTGATAGCTAATCCGTAAAGGAATCGAGCCAATGGTTTTAACATTTTGCGTCACATCCTCACCGATGCTTCCATCGCCTCTCGTGATCGCTTGCTTTAACATACCATTTTCATAAATGAGGTTCAGACTCGCCCCATCAAATTTTGGCTCACAATAAAAGGTAAAATTCTCTTTGACTTTTTTAACACGCTCTATCCACGCATCAAGATCATGCTCATCAAACACATCTTCCATGCTCCACATGCGTGCTTTGTGTTCTGCTTTGTTAAAACCTTCCAATACCATTCCACCGACGCGTTTGGTGGGGCTATTGACATCTGCAAAAAGTGGATTTTCCTGCTCGTAGTTTAAGATTTCATGGTAAAGTGTGTCATACTCTTCATCACTCGCAAGCGGTGCATCATCGACGTAATAGGCTTTTGCCCACGCATTAGCACGCTCGATTTTGGCTAAATACTCTTCGTGTGTCATGCGATGTAACTGGTATAAATAAGTTTTAAAAGCGTGAGTCCAACCATGGTGAGAAAAAAGGTACGGATGAATTTCACCTCTTTTTTAATGACCATATTAGAACCTATGTACGCACCGATAATCTGCCCAAAACCCATCAGCAAACCTACTAAAATAAGCACATTACCACTCCAAAGGAAGACAGCTAAAGAGACAATATTACTGGTAAAATTCATCACCTTAGTTTGAGCCGTCGCTTTTTTAAGATTGAATCCAAGCAGTGTCACAAGCGCAATCGTCCAAAAAGTTCCTGTTCCTGGTCCAAAAAAACCATCGTAAAAACCAAGTCCTATACCAAATATCAAGAAAAAGAGATGGTTGCCAAGATAGGCATGGCGATCGTTCTCTCCCATTTTAGGCGATAACAGCGTGTAGATAAAAATCCCCACAAGCATGGCAGGGATAATCTTCGCCAAAATGCTCGCATCCATCAGCAAAATCGCATAGGTTCCAAGCGCCGCACCAATGAACGTATAGATAACCCCGATCATCACTTCAGACCACGTGATAAAGCCTTTGCGAATGAAATTGATCGAAGCCATACCACTACCGAATGTGCCTTGAAGTTTATTGGTCGCAAGAGCAATGTGTGGGGGCATACCAGAAGCTAAAAGCACAGGAATTGTGATAATGCCACCCCCGCCTGCAATCGCGTCGATAAACCCTGCCACAAGGCCTGTCAGCAAGAAGATCACATAATAATAAAATTCAAATTCCACTTTTTTTGATCTCCTCGGTCTCAATGCTACTGCTTGCCTCTTCAGATGCTGGTATCACCGTTTCGACGCCTTCAGATTCGTTTACATGTAAAGGTATTTCTTCGTTCTCTTCAGGCAAAGAAGTCTCAGGTACGACGGTTTCACTAAGCGCATCCGTCGTCTCCTCTAAAACAGCCGAAACGTCGCTTTCATCTTGTTCTTTGGCCTCTTCAAGTTGTGCATAGATGTCCAACGCCTCTTTGGTGGCCGTTGCAACCTCATTGTACGTTCCCTCTCGAATGTGCCTCCAAATATCGCGCCTGACCAAGCTTAAGACATAACGCCTATCGCCTCCAACCACACGACCAAGCTCATGACCGCCACACGTTGGGCAGACAAAAAAGGTGATTTTATGCTGTAAGGTCTCTTCCGAACGACAATTTTCATCATCCACCATCAGCATGCTTTGACACTTAGGACAATAACACCAAAGCCCGATGACATCGCCTTTTTTATACTTCCAACGCCACAACACTTTAAATAAAATGAGTTCACGAAATCTAAAATATTTAGGGCGCATCAAAACGCGAGCAACAAAAGGAAAGGCAAGTAAAATAATACAAATTGCAATGGCGCCACTGTTGACAACCCATTGAGGAATAGCGTAAAGCTCACTGATACGGTTTAAAAGATCGATAATTTTTTCCAAAAAAGAGTCCTAAAAGGTTGTTTGATTGAGAGCTCGAAGCACACTCAGTGCTTGCAGATGCTCTTTAACGTCATGAACACGCAGTATTGTGGCACCTTGTTCATACGCCTTAAGATGAAGTGCCAATGTACCCGCTAAACGCTCAGAAATGGGCGTAGGGATGATTTTGTCGATCATTGATTTTCGACTGGCTCCAAAAAGCAATGGATAGCCAAAATGTAAAAAGTGTTCGTGGTGTTTAAGAAGTGTTAAATTGTGCTCTAAATTTTTGCCAAAACCAATGCCCACATCAAGAACGATCTTGAAAATACCAAAGCTTTTTGCCTTAGCAATGCGCTCTTCAAAAAATGCATCTACCGAAAAGAGGACATTGTCATACTGAGGCTCTTGTTGCATGCTCAAAGGATCGCCTTGCATATGCATCAAAACGACGGTTGCATCGTACTTTGCCGCAACACGTGCCACATCATCATTGGCAAGCGCGGTAATGTCGTTAACGATACTAAAACCACGTTGTAAAGCATATTCCAAACACAAAGGTGAATAGCTATCGAGGGAAAAAGGTGCTTTTTCAAACAGTTTGTGCTCGTAAATCAGATCGATGATAGGCTTCACACGTGCAAGCTCTTCTGTTTCACTCACGCTCAGACTCCCTGGACGACTCGAAACACCACCCAGATCGATGATACTAGCGCCCTCACCTATCATCGTTTCGATGTGTTTGAGTGCAGCTTCACCGCTAAAACGACTGCCCTGAAAAAAGCTGTCTTCATTCGTGTTAATAACGCCCATAATCTCAAAATCATTCTTACATGTAAAGCCAAATTCATTCAATTTTAAAGCAACCTCTTTGAGTCCAAAGGGTTGGGCTTTCTCTTTGCGCGCGAGCTCTTTAAGCTGTTTGTCATTGGCAATTAAGATCGCATCGACCAGAGCTGTTTTACATGTAATGGTATCTTTAGGCACCGCAAGATCGGCGCCAATAGACAAGGCATCTTGTTTGAGAATATTGGCTGCAGGTGTTTTAAGGTCTTTAATGTAGATGAGATTGTGATGCGCCTTTTGCGCTAAAATCGCACTTCCCTCTCGGGTGACACCTAAAGCATGAAAGAGCGCTGCAACATCGCTGTTAGTGTTTAATTTACAGAGTTTCATCGGTATTTTCTTAACATAATGGAGAGCAAAAGAGAGGTTAAAATCGTTTGCGCTCTGGTATTAAGTTCCACCAAATGCAACAATTTTGCAAAATGTTCCAACTCTTTTTCACTGAAACGCAGATGATGCTCATGAATCGATTCGTACACAATGGCTTGAACCAACTCTTTGAGCAGCCCTTTTTCGACATTTTGGTGTTTTTGAATAAACGGATACATATCGCCTAGATCGAGTTTCGCAAGATTCAGTCCACTGTGCGTCACCTCTTGTTCAATCAAGAGCTCTTTTTGAAGGAGGCGTGAGCGAACGGTTGGCAAAAAAGCTGTTTTAGAAGGGGCAACGACAATGAAAACAATGTGGCGAGGAGGTTCTTCCAAAATTTTCAAAAGCGCATTTTGCGCCTCGACGCGGTACCCTTTGGCAATGAGAATGAGGTATTTATTTTCAGATTCTGCGATATACGCCTCTTTGATCACCTCTTTGGCATCATCGATGAGAAACTCATCTTTGATAAAAAACAGGTGACGCTCTTTGGCATACATTTCGTGCAGACTCTCTTTGGCTTTTTCCACATTTTTACAAATCAAAATATGGCTAAAAACCCCTTCATCATTCGTTTTCAAAGGTAACCTCGGCAAAAAGCACGGCATCGATACTTTTATCGAGAAGTCTAAAAAGTTGAATCAATTTAATATCTAAACTATCGTCATCGCTTAAAAGGTAAAAGCTATTTTGAACATGTTCATCCATAATCCAGAGGAAACTATCGTCTTTACGTTTGGTAATTTGCATCTTAATATCGCTGTTTTTACCCACGTAAAAGAAGGTGTAACCACTTGGAAAGGCTTGGGAGAGCATGTTTTCCAAAAGCTCTATATCTTCTTTTGTTTTAACTTGATAGAGATTGGGATAGAGCGTTTGCAAGGCAATAAAAGGCAAAATCGGTCTATTTTTATGATGATTGTTGATAGCGCGTAGCATATAGTGACAAAACCACGCCCTATCATCATCGGTAATCACAATAAACGTATGGCCATCCAGAAGATTTTTGAGCATGGAAGCGGCAAGAGGAACCCATTCGAACCTCTTCTCTTCCATCCAGCTCATCATGGAACCGTCTTTGCGGATCTCCTCAAGTGTCCATTTTAGAAATTGTTGCATCGATTATTTATCCAATTGGTAAGCACTGTGAAGGGCACGAACGGCAAGTTCACCGTATTTTGCTTGAATAACCATAGAGATTTTGATCTCGCTGGTACTGATCATCTCGATGTTAATGCCCTCTTTTGCCATCGTGTCAAACGCTTTACACGCCACACCACTGTGCGATTTCATACCTACACCCACAACTGAGACTTTAACGATGTCACTGTCATACTCCATAACATCACTTGCTCTAAGCTCACTCATAGCAGCTTTTGTCATCTCTAGCTCATTTTGAGGAACAGTAAAACCAAGGTTTGTTGTGCCATCGTGTCCTACATTTTGGATAATCATATCAACGTTAACGTTACAATCAGCGAGTTTTTTAAAAATCTCAGCCGCAATGCCAGGCTTATCCGTAACACCGCGAAGTGTCACTCTGGCTTGGTTTTTATCGAGTGCAATACCGCTAACTAATGGTTGTTCCATAATCTTATCTTCCTTTGTAATAAGTGTTCCTTCGTGTTTGTTAAAGCTACTGCGTGTCACGAGATTGACGTTGAGTTTTTTTGCCATCTCAACAGAGCGGCTTTGAAGCACTTTCGCCCCCAAACTTGCGAGCTCTAACATCTCATCGTAGCTGATTTTATCGAGTTTTTTAGCCTTAGGTTCAATGCGAGGATCGGTTGTATAAACACCATCCACATCGGTGTAAATCTCACACAGATCCGCTTCTAACGCTCCTGCAATCGCAACCGCAGAAAGATCACTGCCTCCACGACCCAGCGTTGAGACTTCACCGTTTTCGGTCACACCTTGAAAGCCTGCAACGACGACAATTTTGCCTTCTTTTAGCTCTTTTTTCATCAGTGTCGTATCGATGTATTCAATACGCGCTTTGGTATGAACCGCATCGGTCACAATCCCAGCACGACGTCCGCTCATCGAAACAGCAGCATAACCCTCTGCTTCAAGCGCAATCGCAAGCAAAGCACTGGTCACACGCTCACCAGAACTTAATAACATATCGACTTCGCGATGATTGGGTGTTGTGCTAAAATGCGCTGCATACTCTAAAAGTTTATTGGTCTCACCACTCATCGCGGAAACAACGACGACAAGATCGTGTCCCTCTTGTTTGCTTTCTATGACTCGTTTGGCAACAGCCTCAATGCGCTCAACATTGCCAACACTCGTTCCTCCGTATTTTTGAACGATCAACATCTTAAAGATACCCTTCTTTTTTGAAATATTCTAACACTTGCTTATACACAGGTCGCTTGAAATAGGTAATAAAATCAAACACTTCTTCTAAATTGACAAATTTATAGTCGCAAAACTCTGGCTCTTTGGTTGCAAGGTTAATCTTGGCATCTTTTTTGAGTCTTACTAAAAAATATTTCTGGCTCTGTCCATCAAAAGGGTACATTTTTTGAGCAATTTTTTGAGGAAAATCGTATTGTAACCACTGAGGATACTCTGCAATGATTTCAACATCACCCGTACCAATCTCCTCTTCGAGTTCACGATAAAGGGCTTCTTGAGGGGTTTCTCCCGCATCAATTCCGCCTTGTGGAAACTGCCAAGCGTCTGCTATGTCGCTACGACTGGCAATAAAAAGTTGGCATTGAAAAGGGTATTTGGCAGAGACAATCACGGCAGCAACATTAGGTCTGTATCGTTTTGGTGATTCCATAATTGCGCATTACCTCTATATTTTTGTTAAAATAGTATCGAAATAGTCATTAAACTTGCTTGATATAAGGAAATCCGTGTTAGCTTACCTCCATATCCCTTTTTGCGACAGCAAATGCCATTATTGTGCCTTTAACTCTTACGATAACAAAAGTGTACTCAAGCAAAATTACATGCAACAGATTACAAAGCAACTGCGCTATGAGCTGGAAAAATTTAATATGCCCCCAAAAAGTATTCGCTCTTTATTTATTGGAGGCGGAACACCTTCAACCATTCAAGCTTCGTGGTATGCACCATTTTTTGAGATGATCACGCCCTATTTAGAGGATAATGCCGAAGTCACCTCCGAAGCCAATCCTCAATCAGCAACGAAGGAATGGATAGAGGAGATGCGCGCGTTAGGCGTCAATCGCTTAAGCTTTGGCGTGCAGAGTTTTGATGCGCAAAAACTCGCTTTTCTAGGGCGCAATCACACACCCAAACAGGCCTTAGACGCCATCGCTTTGGCGGCAAAACTGGGCATTCAAAACATCTCCCTTGATCTCATTTATGGCACCGCACTGGACACGCCAGCGCTGTTGCAAGAAGACCTTAACATCGCCAGCTCTTTGCCCATCAATCATCTCAGTGCTTACGCGCTCACGCTTGAAGAAGAGACACCTTTTTTCAAACGAAAGGATGTTGCCAATGGCTCTGAGAAACTTGCCAAAGATTTCGTGCAAGCGATCATACAAGCGGGGTTTCCACAATACGAAATCTCCAATTTCGGAACCTACCAAAGCGTTCATAACAAAGGCTATTGGGAACATCAAGACTATTTAGGCATCGGAGCTGGTGCTGTAGGATTTTTAAAAAACAGGCGTTTTTACCCCGCCAAAGAGATCGAAGCGTACGTGCAAAATCCTCTGTTTCAAGAGATCGAAAAACTAAGCTTAGACGATTTACATGTCGAAAAGATTTTCCTAGGATTGAGGAGCATGATTGGCATCGCATTAGCCTGTTTTAGCCCCAAAGAGATGATGCAGGTTAACCTTTTAGTGGAAGAAAACAAGCTTACATGTAAAGATCATCGCGTCTTTAATACCGACTACTTTTTAAGCGATGAGATCGCACTTTTTATTACTCAGTAGGATTCTCTTCAAGGGCTACATGTAAAAGTGCTTTAGCCGCTTCTCGTCCTTCGTTGACAATATGCTTCACTTGAAGTGCTTTAAGCAGTTTTTTCTCATCGTAGTCACTCGCTTTGGCGACGATCTTAATCGGAGCATCAAACGATTTAAGCACCTCGCACAACAGAATGAGTTTTTTCTCATTATTAATCGCAATAATAACCGCTTTAGACTCTTCCACAAACGCATTTTTCAAAATACTCTTCTCAGCCGCATTTCCAAAATAGACAGGTTCGCCTCTGTTTTGCCCGAGTTTGACCAGATTGATGTCGTGCTCCAAAACCAAATAATTGACATTCATCTTTTTGAGACGATACACAATCTCTTGCCCTAGCTTTCCGTATCCACACACAATGATATGGTCTTTAATGCCTGAAGAGTGAATCATAAAATCGCCGTTATTAGGTTCTTTAGTGATAGCATCGACAATTTTTTTCATATTTTTCAGAATAAATGGCGTCATAATCATTGATAGTACAACCGTAACAATCAAAATTTGTGAAGTTTTGGTGCTGACAAGATGCGATGAACTCGCAAGCGCTAAAATCGCCAAAGAGAATTCACCTGCCTGACACAATGCTAAACCCGTTTTAAGGGCAACCCTTCCACCCACAGCGAAAAATAAAATGCCAAAAACAACTAGCGTTTTAAACGAAACCATCGTGGCCAAAAAAAGCAAAATTGTGCCGTAATTTTGCGCAATTAAACCAAGATCAATCTGCATACCAACGGTGATAAAAAAGAGTCCAAGCAACAAGTCCCGAAAAGGAACCAAGTCGGCTTCGATTTGATGTTTGTACTGCGTCTCAGACATCATCATACCTGCCAAAAAAGCACCCAAAGAGTAGGAAAAGCCTAAAGTGTGTGCTAAAAATGAGGCGCCCACAACGAGAAGCAACACCGAAGCGATGAAAATTTCTTGGGTATCTGCCCAGACAACAAGTGACAAAAAGCGATCGAGAAGGTATCTTCCGATGATAAACATCAGCCCCAAGATCAGAACAGCACTGTAAAGCGTCTGCAAAAGAAGATCGGTGAGTGAACTGTTTTGATTTGAAAAAATGTTCAGCATCAATAAAATGGGGATGACCGCAATATCTTGAAAGAGTAAAATTCCCAGCGCTTTACGCCCATAAATGGTATGAATCGTTCCGCTGTCATTCAGAATCTTAAGCACAATCGCCGTGGATGAGAGGGCAAGCGCATACCCGATGATGATCGCACTCTTTTTTTCAATACCAAAAAAATGCTCCGCCCCTAAAGCAATCACACCTCCAACCAGAGAGACTTGAAGTAACCCGTAAAAAAAAACATCTTTTTTCATACTCAAAAGATGTTTGATGGAAAACTCAAGTCCAATAGTAAACATCAAAAAAACAACACCAAATTCTGCGATATGCGTCAAAGATTCATTATTGCGACCGAGTTTGTACATGTAAGCAATAGCAAATCCCGTGATAATATAGCCAATAATTGTTGGTATATTAAAACGCTTCAACAAGAGGTTGAAGAGAGTTGCTAAAGCCGTTGCACTCAAAATGATCGCTAATATATTATCCACGCTTATTCCCCAAATAAAATAATCTCGTAACTATTTTTGTGTTTTACCAAAGGATTTTTGGTTTGCGTACTTTTTTTCGTAAGCCCACTGAGTTCCATGCGTAAACTCTCCACCAATACTTCAAAGTCATCGATTTTATCTTTAAGCTGCATAATGATGTCTACACCTGCTAGATTGACCCCAAGATCGCGTGTGAGGCGCTGAATCATCTTGATTTTATCAATATCTTGTTGTGAATAAAGCCTCATCTTACCATCGGTTCTAGAAGGTCGAACAAGCCCTTCTCGCTCATACTGACGAAGGGTTTGAGGATGAATGGTTAAAACTTTTGCGACAACACTGATCAAATAAACCGGTTCTTCATACCCATGATGCATGGCATACTCCTCGTAAGTTTAATTGGGTAAATGCTCTTCCAACAGTGCTTTTAAGGAGCTATCCAAAGAAGCAAGAGGAGGAAGAACGATGTTAGCCACTAAGTACAAATCACCTTTACTTTGCGTTTTACGGTTCAATGCACCATACTCTTTAACTCTAAATTTTTGTCCATTTTTCGTATCTTCTTTGACTTTGAGGGTAATCTCTTTATACAGTGTATCCACAGCGATTTTACCGCCAAATAGAGCCGTTTTAAGAGGAAGGTCAATGCTCTTCACCAGATCATCGCCTTCTCTGGTGTATTCAGGACTGGAAGCGACTTCCACACTTAAGATAAGATCGCCTTTTTGACCTTGAAACGTTTTACCCTTCTCTTTCACGCGCATCTTTTCGCCGTTTTTGATGCCAGCAGGAATTTTGACATCAAAACTTTCATTATTGTAAGAAAGCGAATGTTTACCACCTAAAATAGCCACATTGAAAGGAATAATAATTTTAGCACTGACATCTAAGTCTGGCTCACTAAACCCACCAAAACCGCCGCTACCAAAGCTTCCAAATCCACCTCGACCTCCACTGCTAAAGCCACCAAACCCACCGCCGCCTCCGCCACCGAAGATGCTACGTAAAATATCGTCTAAATTCGCACCCCCTTGGGCATTGGCAAAATCGTGGAAATTCTGACCACCGAACATGCTATCGCCGTACTGGTCATACTGACGACGTTTTTGCTCATCACTGAGGATTTCATAGGCAGCATTAATCTCTTTAAATTTCTCTTCTGCACCAGCATCTTTGTTGATGTCAGGATGGTACTTACGTGCCAATCTTCGGTAAGCTTTTTTGATCTCTTCCGCGCTCGCATCGGCGGCGACATCTAATGTTTCGTATAAACTCTTACTCATGCGTGTTAACCTTGTTTTGGACTCTTTTTATCCATTAATATTTATAGCGATTATACCATAAAAGTTTAGTCTAGATCAATCAACTTCCCTGCTTCTTAACTTAATATTTACTTTATGTTTACCTCTCTCCTTTATAATTCCATAAGACAAAGATTTCAAAGGAGTTTGACTATGAAAAAAATAATTTTACTATCGCTTGTTGCATCGCTATCCCTCTTTGGCGCGACGATTGACATCGCTCAAATGCCTAAAGATTCTGAGCGCAAAGATGCCACAGCTTCCAATGTGATCCTCTCTTACAATACCGCTATCAAAGAGGCTAAGAAGAGTGTTGTCAACATTGCAACGACGAAAAAAAGTAAGCAAAACGACCAGCTCAATGAACTCATGCAAAATCCGTTCTTTAAAGAGTTTTTTGGAAATAAGATGCCTGAACTCAAACAGCAAGAACGTAAATCGCACTCTTTGGGTTCAGGTGTCATTATCTCCGCCAATGGCTACATCGTGACCAACAACCACGTCGTTGAGGGTGCTGATGAGATCGTTGTCACGCTTCCCGATGATGAAAAAGAGTATAAAGCCAAAGTGATCGGCGAAGATCCTAAAACCGATTTAGCTGTTGTTAAAATCGAAGCGAAAGATCTCCAAGTCGCTAAATTTGGCGACTCGTCTAACCTCTTAGAAGGCGATCTTGTCTTTGCCATTGGTAACCCTTTTGGCGTGGGTGAGACGATCACGCAAGGTATTATCTCCGCACTCAATAAAAACAATGTCGGACTGAATCAATACGAAAATTTCATCCAAACAGATGCTTCCATCAACCCGGGAAACTCGGGTGGTGCGCTTGTGGATAGCCGAGGGGCTCTCATTGGTATAAACAGCGCGATTCTCTCCAAAACAGGTGGAAATAACGGCATAGGCTTTGCCATTCCGTCCAATATGGTGCAAAAAATTGCAACCTCTCTGGTCGAAACAGGCAAAATTGAGCGTGGCTTTATGGGTGTTTCCATTTCCGATTTGACCAATGATCTTAAAGAGCTGTATGAGAACAAACAAGGCTCCGTTATTTTGATGATCGAGAAAAATTCGCCTGCGGAGAAAGGTGGACTTCAAGTCTCAGATCTGATTCTTGAGGTGGATGGCATCAAAGTGAAGAACTCCAATGAACTCAAAAACACGGTGGCAAGCATTGCACCTGATAAAACCATTACCATTACGTATGAGCGTGATAAAAAAGTCAAAACAACCAAGATCAAACTTGCCAAAATGGATGCAGAAGAGGTAGTGGCAAGCAGTGATGGCAAAGCGACAACAACGCCTATTGAAGGGCTGAGTCTTTTGGAAATCAACGATAAAACCAGAGCCCAATACCAAATCCCTAAAGAGGTTGAAGGCGTGCTTGTTTTAGAAGTCAAAGAAGACTCAAAAGCTGAAAAAATGGGCTTTAGAGAAGGTGACATCATTATCCAAGTGGAACAGATGCACATTACCTCTCTTAAAGAGTTAAATGGCGCACTTAAAACATATAAAAACAGTAAAAAACGCGTTATCATCAACCGTCAGAACTACCGTGCTATCCTTGTAATGCCCTAATATTTAGGAGGCAAAAGCCTCCTAAATAGGCTATAATATCCTTTACATGTAAGGAGTGGGTTGATGACAAATGTTTTGATGATCGAGGATGATTTGGAACTTGCCGAGATTTTGATGGAATATTTAGAACCGTTTAATATTGCGATTACTATCGCAGACGATCCTTATCTTGGACTTTCAACCCTTGACACTCAAAAATTTGATCTTGTTATTTTAGACCTTACACTTCCAGGACTCGATGGTCTTGAAGTCTGCAAAGAGATACGCAAACGCCACAGTGTCCCCATTATCATCTCCTCAGCACGAACAGACATTACTGACAAGGTGACTGCTTTGGAAAATGGGGCCGATGACTATCTTCCAAAACCTTACAATCCAAGGGAACTTCAAGCACGCATTATGAGCCTACTTCGTCGGCAAAAAGGGTTGATTCCTACCGAACAGAGTGTGCAAAAACCAAAAGATTTGATCTTGAATGAAGATCAAATGATCATTTTATTACAAGGGAAACAGCTGCATCTTACCGCTGCAGAGTATGGCATTTTAGGCTATTTGATGAAAAAAGAGGGCGGTGTGGTTTCCAGAGAAGAGCTTATCTATAATATCGAAGCGATCAGCGAAGAGACAACCAATAAAAGCATCGATGTGATCATTGGCAGAATTCGTCAAAAATTGGGCGAAAACCCTAAGGAGCCTACGTATATCCATGCAATTCGTGGTGTGGGATACAAATTTTTACAATGACAAAATCTTCTATTTTCTACAGTATCACCTTTATTTTTTCCATCAGTATTGTCAGTATTTTTTTGGCACTCCTCTTTTTGCTGGAGTATGACAAACAAACCTATACGGAAAAACTCAATATAAAATACTCCATCATCGCACGCGCAACGCTTTTTCATCTGAATAACTTTATCACCAATGATGAGCTTAAAAGACAGGTACACGGGTACCAAATGCGTGAAATTACCGATAAAGAAGATAAAGAGCAAATCATTAAAAATGCTCAAATTATTCAAAAACTTGTTGATCGTATTGGTACGAGTGCCATTTTACGCTACGAGAACGATCATTACCTACACATCGAAACCAAATACGCTTCGTTGCTTCTTAAAGATGAAGATTTTCAGCCCTACCGCTACGATTTGATTAAAGTCATTTTTGGTGTTGTTTTTGCCATTATTATCATCGCGTACATTCTCACCATCCGTAAACTAAAGCCTCTTCGTAAACTCAAACGTCAAATGGACCGTTTTGCAAAAGGTGATCTTGATATCAACTGTAAAACCGATGGGGAAGATGAAATTTCTCAAGTCGCCAATGCTTTTCACAATGCCGTTGAACAGATCAATAAACTCAACCACTCCAGACAGCTTTTTTTACGCAACATTATGCACGAACTTAAAACACCGATCACCAAAGGGCGCATTAGTGCGGAGATGCTTGAAAGTGGGAAACAACGTGAGCGACTGATTGGTACGTTTGAAAAACTTGAGCTTCTGATTAACGAATTTGCCTCCATTGAGCAGATCACCTCAGGCGAAGGACTTAAAAACATTAAACCGTACCGCTTAGTCGATATGCTTGATGAGGCGATTGATCTTGCAATGATCTCGCCTTCACAGATTGAGATCGAATTGGATGATGAAATCATTTTACATGTAGACTTTAGACTCTTTACAACCGCTATGAAAAATGTGATCGATAATGGGATCAAATACTCCATTGATCAAACCATTAAAATTGTTGCGACCAAAGAAACCATAGCCTTCATCAGCCAAGGAAAACCCTTAAAATACGATCTTGAGCACTATTTAGAGCCTTTTGTTCAAGAAAAAAACTCTCACCAAAGTTTTGGTTTAGGGCTCTATATTGTCCATCACATTGTCAAAGCCCATCATATTAGCTTTACCTATGAACACAAAGAGGGGTATAATTATTTCAATTTTGAAAAAATTGAAACGCTAGCATAAATTTTACAGTACAATTAAACACACAGTAGGAATATAAAGGAGTTTTTATGTCTGGTATCACGTTTTCAAAAATCAATCTTTCCCATCTTATTGATCACCATATCGCACTGTTAGAGCGCTTTGGTATCAAAGACGAAGTTCCTTTTTCACTTATCTTTTTTTCCTTAGAAGAGCGCAAAGAGATCGATAGTTTAGAGATGTTCCAACGCATTCTTCGAAGAACCGATGCCATTTTTAACCACAGTAACCACTATGTTGTTATGCTGACAGGAACGGATTGGAATGGCGCGACAGAAGTACTCTCAGGAATTCAAAGTTTCTTAGATCAAGAACCTTTTGATAACGTTGTCACCTACCCAGAAGATGGCGCTGATGCCAAAGCACTTTTGCACAGACTACGTGATTTAGTGGAAACAAACTGCAATATTAAAACTGATCTTTTAAAGTAGGCTTTTTCAAGCCTACTTCCTACTCATTTCGAAGGGTATCTAAAACGTTAATTTGCGTCGCTTTATAGGCAGGATAATACGAAGAGAGTGCGACAATCACACTGGTTCCAACCACCGTTAAAATAAAATCCAACAAAGAGAGATCCAAAGGCAACCGTGCTGTGCCATAGACATCCGCAGGCAGAGAGATAATGTCAAAGGAACCTAAAACAAAGAGGGCTAAAGAGCCTAAAAGAATACCAAACACCATTCCCCCTCCCCCAATGACTAAACCAAGGTAGAAGAAGGTGTTTTTGATCTCTTTCTTGTACGCACCAAGGGAGAGTAAAAGAGCGATCTCTTTACGCCTGTTCATCACCGTCATCAAAAGAGAACTGATGATGTTTAAGGATGCGATCAAAATAATCAGCATTAACACAATAAAAAGTGCGCGCTTTTCAAGGGCAAGGGCTGCAAAAAAGTTACCATTCATCTGCCACCAACCGACAATACCTAAATCATCAGGAAGCACTTTACGGATTTTTTCAATGTCTACTAAAGGATTATCCGAATAGATATGAACACCATCAAAATGTCCCTCATCGTACTGCATCACTTGCGCCAAGGATTCCAGCGTAGTGTACATGTAAGCTTTATCATACGCCATCAACCCTGAACGAAAAGAGCCTTGATAGTTAAAGCGTTTCATCTTCGGAATGAGGCTCATGCCACCTGGATCGTTTTTTGTGAAAATAAGTGTTGCTTTTTCGTCAGGTGAAAATTGGTGGGTTTTAGCGATCTCACTGCCCGTAATGAGGTCGTATTTATCCAGTGTTTTACCCTGAATCGCCTCAGCCACAATGGCATTGATCTTCGCTTCTTGCTCAAAATGGACGCCAAAGAGCATTCCACCTTCTAAGCGATTGCCTTTTTTAATAATCACTTGCGTCGAAATATAGGGGCTAAAAAGAAGTTTGGGAAATTGCTCTTTGAGCGTATTGAGTTGCGCTTGATCCAGAGGTGAAAAACTACGCGAATAGATAGAGAGTGGATAATTCATCGTAAAGAGTTTCTTTTCAAACTCCTTATCAAATCCATTCATAATCGCCATGGCAACCATCAAAACAGTCAGTCCAATCGCCACACCAAAAAATGCTAAAAGCGAAATAACGGTAATAAAAGGTTGTGACTTGTCAAATCGTAAATACTTTTTGACAAGATAAAAACTCAGATTTTTTTGCACCCTATTCCCTTACGCTAAAAGCCCTTTTTTAGGACCACTCTTGCCACAACACTGTTTATACTTTTTACCACTTCCGCAAGGACATGGCTCATTACGCGCTGCTTTTTTATCTTTTTCATCTTCTTCATCGGCATAAGGACTTTGATGTTGAAGCGTTGCATTGGCATTGGCCGCTTCCATTCTTCGAATCATCTCTTCCATCGCACGCTTCTCTTCTTCTTCTTTGTTGTCACGCAGTTGAACAATATGCAGTGTTCTAAAGCTCTCAAATTTGATCTGCTCTACCAGTTCGATGAAGAGGTTATAGCTCTCTTTCTTGTACTCGGTTAGTGGATCTTTTTGGTTATACCCACGAAGACCGATGCCTGTTTTTAAGATGTCCATCTGATACAAATGGGCTCTCCACGCATTATCAAGCACTTGAAGGTATAAAATACGTTCAATCTCTTGGCGTTGTGTTGCATCCACCACAGACATTTTTGCATCAAAAATTTTCTCTAATGACTCTAGAATAAACGTACGCAATGCGTCAAAATCTAACCCTTCTAAAACACTGTGCTCAAAGGTTTCATTAAGGTCATCTTGAAGAACCGAAATCAAGCGTTCTATGTTGTATTCACTCTGCGCAATGCCTTCGTAAATCTCTGCTTTAAAGAGCAAATTGGTCACAAATTCAAAACGAATCTCTTTAATTTTAGTGTCAATATCGAACGTTGGGTTGAGAAGTTCATTTCTAAAGTTGTAAATCGTTTTACGTTGCTTATTGGCAACATCGTCGTATTCAAGGAGGTGTTTACGAGACTCAAAGTGAAGTGCTTCCACTTTCTTCTGTGCATTTTCAACGGCGCGCGTCACCATTTTAGACTCGATGTGTTCACCCTCTTCAATGCCTAAACGCTCCATAATCGCTTTGATACGATCGCTTCCAAAAATCCGTAACAGATTGTCTTCCAAACTTAAATAAAAGCGGCTTTTGCCGTTATCGCCTTGACGACCTGAACGTCCACGGAGCTGATTGTCGATACGACGACTTTCATGACGCTCTGTACCAATGATATAAAGACCTCCAAGGGCTTTAATTTCATCGTCAAGCTTAATGTCGACACCACGACCTGCCATATTGGTTGCAATCGTTACAGCGCCTTTGACACCTGCATCTTTAATAATTTGTGCCTCTTTTTCATGGTTCTTCGCATTTAAAACCGAATGTGGCACTTTTTCTTTTTTCAAAAGAGCATGCAGTAGCTCACTTTTCTCAATCGAAGCGGTACCGACAAGAACCGGCTGCCCTTTTTCATGGCACACTTTGATGTCTTTGATAACGGCTTCAAACTTCTCACGCTCTGTTTTATAGATAAGATCGTTTTTATCTTCTCTACGCATTGGCACATTGGTAGGAATCGAGATAACTTCAAGATTATAAATCTGCGCAAACTCCGTTGCTTCGGTTTGAGCCGTTCCAGTCATACCTGCTAGTTTTTTATACAGTCTAAAGTAGTTTTGAAAGGTGATGTCAGCTAAGGTTTGTGACTCTTCTTTGATCATAACACCCTCTTTTGCCTCTAAGGCTTGGTGCAGTCCTTCAGAAAAACGTCTTCCTTCACTTAAACGACCTGTAAACTCATCAACGATGATGATTTCACCTTCGCGAACCACATAATCCACATCGGCTGTAAAAAGGTAACGTGCTTTGAGCGCTTGATCGAGATGATGGGAAAGTACCGCATTATCAAGGCTGTAGAGGTTATCGACACCGAAAAGTTTTTCAGCATTGCTAATACCATCTTCCGTCATTAAAACCGTTCTGTTTTTTTCATCAATCGCAAAATCAGTCTCTTTGGTCAGCTGTTTAGCAACGCCATCAGCAATTTTATACCCATCAAGTGTACGATTTGCAGGACCTGAAATAATCAAAGGAGTACGCGCTTCATCGATTAAAATAGAGTCCACTTCATCGACGATAACAAAGTTATGGGAACGTTGAACTTTTTCATCCAAAGAGTAGCGCATATTATCGCGCAAGTAGTCAAAACCAAACTCATTGTTGGTTCCATACGTAATATCACTATCGTACTGCGCTTTACGTTTGGCATCGTTTTCAAGGTCATTGGTCACAACACCCACACTCAGACCTAAGAAGTTATAGATACGTGCCATATCCGCCGCATCTCTTTTAGCAAGATAATCATTGACGGTAACAACATGCACACCCTCACCCGACATGGCATTTAAGACAACCGGAAGTGTTGCCACAAGAGTTTTTCCTTCACCGGTTTTCATTTCAGCGATGTCGCCACCGTGTAACACCAAACCACCGACCATTTGGACATCAAAATGGCGCATTCCTGTCGTTCGTTTGCTCGCTTCACGGGTCATTGCAAACACATCATTTAAAATAGCATCTAAGGTTACTGTTCCTGCTTTGACATTGACTCTTAAAGCATTAAAGGCTTCTAACAAGGCTTCATCACTCATCTTTTCATATGTTGGCTCTAAGGCATTGATCTTTTTTACGCGTACTTGGTGCTCTTTAATAACGCGATCATTTTTAGTGCCGAAAATTTTACGAACAATATTACTCAACATCATGTGATTTCACCTCTATTTTCTTTACTTTTGTAGCATAAGTTTCTCTTAAAACTTGGGATTTTATCATACTTTTACTATCTATTTGATAAAACTCCATATCTTATTTATCATCTCAAGGAGTCTTTATGCGTTTTTTTGGAATGTTTCTCTTTTTAACCACACTCCTTTTTGCTAAAATCGAGCACTTTAAAACGATTCAAAGTGATTTTACTCAAAAAGTAACGAACGATCAGAATAAAACCATTGTGTATGAGGGGACTTTTTACGCAACCAACGACAAAAAAGCACTGTGGATTTATGAAAAACCTGTCTCTAAAAAGATCTATTTTAATAACACACGCGTTTTAATTATTGAGCCGGAGTTAGAGCAAGTGATTATTACAACGCTTGAAAATACGCCAAATATTGCCCAATTGTTGCAAGAGGCAAAAGAGGTTACACCAAACAGGTACATTACCCACTATCAAGAAACAACGTACACCATTCATACGCAAAAAGAGCAGATTGAAAAAGTTTCTTACCGTGATAAACTCGATAATGCTGTCGAAATTCTCTTCACCAACCAATCCACCAATCTCTTTTTAGATGAGGAACTTTTTCGTGCAGAAATCCCAAGAGGCTACGATATTGTCCGTGAATAATCTTTACATGTAAAGATTTTCTGGCGGTGTTGGCTTTCCAAAGAAATACCCTTGGAAATAGTGACACCCCATGGCTTTGAGTCTTTCAAACTGCTCTTCGCTCTCAACACCTTCAGCGATCACTTCCATATTGAAATTTTTACCAATAGAGATGATCGTCTCTACAATCAAAGCATCACTGCGATCGGTGAGAAAATCCCGAATAAACGATTGATCAATTTTAAGCTCATCCACATTCAGATGCTTCAAATACTGCAAACTCGAATACCCTGTTCCAAAATCGTCCACAGAGAGGGAGACACCTAAGGTTTTGAGTGCTTCTATCTTCACAAGCGCTTTAGCACTATCCCCAATCAAAAGGCTCTCCGTAAGTTCCAAACGAATCAACGAAGGCTCAATCGCTGTCTCGTTTAATACGCTCTCCACCACGTGGACAAAATCTTCGCGCTCAAACTGCTTGGTGCTGACATTGATGGAGACGCGCCATTGTGACTTTTGGGCATCTTTTTCCCAGCGTTTCACTTGCATCATCGCTTCGCGTAAAATCCACTGCCCTAGGGGTACAATCAGACCTGATTCTTCACATAAGGGAATAAACTGCCCAGGAGGAATCAGCTCTCCTGTAGCTTTTTTCAAACGAATCAGTGCCTCAACGCCGATAACATGCGCGTTTTGGTCAACTTGAGGTTGATAATAGAGTAAAAACTGTTTCGAATCAATTGCGTCTCTGAGTTGTTGGAGCATAGAAGATTTTTCTTCCATGACTTTTTGGATGTAAGGATCAAAAAAGCGAATCGTGTTACGTCCATCACTTTTAGCCGTATACATCGCACTATCGGCGTGACTCAGTAACTCCTCAGCACTCTCGTTCCCATCAAAAAGCCCAATGCCAATACTCACTGTCATATAAAAAGGATGCCCATCAATGATAAAAGGCTCTTTGGTCGCCAACAAAATTTGCAACGCAATTGCTTCGGCTCTCTTAGCGGCTTCTTCAAGGACATTGCCTAGATTGGGAAGGAGTAGCGCAAACTCATCACCTCCAAAGCGTGCAATACTATTGTTCTCCTTCGTATAAGACTCCAACCTCTGCGCCATCATCACCAAGAGTTTATCGCCTGTTTCATGACCTTTGAGATCATTGATGGATTTAAAATTATCCAAATCCATAAAAAGAAGCGCCCCAAAAAGGACGTTCAGTTTATTTGTAGCAATACAAAGCCTCATTTGCTCGATTAAGAGAGCTTTATTGGCAAGATGCGTCAGCGAATCATAATACGAGAGTTTTAAAATGCTCTCTTTTTGCATAAAGGAATTAATAGCAAACCCAATATCACCGGCTAACTCCTCGATCATAGAGCGCTCTTCGGAACTAAATCCTTCTGGAATGGTGGTGCAAATGCTCAAAACCCCTAACGCCGTAAGGGTAAATCGATCGCTTTTCAGTGCCGTAACATAGGCTTCACTCACGTGATGACGCCGCATGGTTTCTTGGCAGCTTTCAGGGACATCTTCACTCGCTCTGGTGATGATACGAAATCCACCATTGCTAAAAACAGCCTCTTCCATGGCATTGATCTCATGCTCTTCATCAAAGCCTCGTGACTCTTTTACATGTAAAGCACCGTTCTCATACAACGCGATTTTAACATGGGCAAAAGAGTCATTGGCAAAAAGGCACAACGCTGTTTCATAAAGTAACTCTTCGAGTGTTTGAGTGGTAATAAGAATTTGGTTACTATCGGCAACCGTGCGTAACACAGAATAGAGATGTTTCTGATGAACGTACGCTTTTTCAAGTTCAGCGCTTTTTTGAACCAATGTTTTGGTACGCTCAATGACCAATCCTTCAAGCTCTTTTTTCTGTTCAACATCGCGCTTGGTAAGCTCTTGAATTGCAATATACATCAAAACAAGCAAGAAAAACATGACCAAGGAGCTAAAAAGTACCTCTTTCCAAAAAAAGGAGAATACTTCATCAAAGAGAATGTTTTTAGGAATTTTTATACTCGTAAGACCTCTTACTTCATTCAATTTATACCCATACGCATTTTCATAGCGATTGGCAATATAAGGCAATACTTCGCTCTTCTGTCCATGACACACCAAACAATACGCTTGAATCCGAAGAGGTGATGCAAAAAAGAAAAACTCTTTATCGCCCTCTTTAATCAGCGCTATACTCTCGTTTTTATCGGAATTTTGATTGAAATAAGTGATGGCGTTTGTCTCAAGGGCGTCTGCTTGATTGATCGGATTGCGCGGGCGATCTGAAACATTGTTTATACGAATGCCTTGCGTCGAGCGTTTCAAAAACTCCTCACTGATATGAGAAGAGGCATGGGCAGGTAGAAATCCAATCGTAGAATCGTTAAGATCAATCCCACTTTCTAAAAATTGTTGATGGTACACATAACGCATAGATGTAAAGTAGTCTTGAAGGGTTTTTGCTTTGGAATACGCACGCATCTGCGCTAAATTTTCAGCTTGATGATAGAGAAAAAAGACGATAAGCGTATTGGCACATAAGACACAAAAAGCAATAATCCAAAAAAGACGTTTGCTAAGATTGAGCTGTCTCATGCAAATCCCCCTATTGCTCCATTACAACACTTTCTTAGATTGTAATATCTCTTAACTTAAAGTGTCTTGTATCTTTTGAGGCATACTGCGTAAGTAAAAATATCCTACGATTCCTGAGAGAAACGAGCCTAATAAAATGGCTAATTTATCAGAATAATGGAACAAATCCGTATCATTGTAAGCTAAGGAGTTGACAAAAAGGCTCATCGTAAAACCAATGCCTGTGAGAATGGCTACGCCATAGAGCTGCTTAAAATTGCTGCCTGTAGGTAAAGAGGCGAGACCGAGCTTAATAGCAAGAAAACTAAAGCCAAAAACACCCACTTGCTTACCCAAAAAAAGCCCTAAAATAACGCCCAAAGAGACATCAGAAGCAATGGCGGAAGGGGCAAGATCTTTAAGATCCACACCCGCATTTACAAAAGCAAAAAGGGGCAAAATAAAGAAAGCTACCCAGTAATGCAGGTCATGTTCCATCTCTTTCAGCATTGAGAAATGCTCACCTTTTCGCGTTGTCGAATACAGAGGAATACAAAATGCCAACACAACGCCTGCTATGGTGGCATGAACTCCTGATTTTAAAACGCTAATCCACAGCACAATACCCACTAAAATATAGGCGGCTTTTTTGATGACTTTTAACTGATTCATCCCCACTAAAATGACAATGGAACCTAAAGCAATGCTAATCGATACGAATGATAAATCACTGGTATAAAAGAGCGCAATAATCACAATCGCACCTAAATCATCAATAATCGCAAGTGCCATTAAAAAGATTTTCAAAGAGACAGGAACACGGTTTCCTAGTAAAGAGAGAATACCCAAAGCAAACGCAATATCGGTTGCTGTTGGAATCGCCCACCCATTCATAGAAAATGCATCGGTGTGATTAAAAAATGTAAAAACAAGCGCAGGCACGATCATGCCGCCCAGTGCTGCAATGGCTGGCAAGGCTATCTGGCTTTTAGATGAAAGTTCACCTTCTAAGACTTCGCGTTTGACTTCAAGACCTATTAGGAAAAAGAAAATCGCCATTAAACCATCATTCACCCATAAAAGCAGTGGCTTAGCAATGCCAAATGTTCCGATACTGATATGCACAGGCGTATGAAGAAAATGGGTATAGGCGTCGGTTAAAAAACTATTTTGAAGAAGCAGCGCTAAAAGTGTTACCGCAATGAGAAGAATGCCAGAAGAGGACTCTTTTTTAATAAACTCTTCTATCGTTGAAAACATAATGACCCCTTTGTGTTGCTCTTTTTATCGTAGCATACAGAGGTAAACAGTTTATAAATACCCTTATTTCCCAAGGCAAAAATTGCTAAACATCTTCTCTAAAATCTCATCACGATCAAACGCTGTGGTGATCGAAGAGATGTGCTGGATCGCTGCATTGATGTGAAAAGCAAAGAGTTCTAACTCGCCCTCACCTAAAAGAGTGTAGGAACTTTGCACGTTTTCATGCGTATTTTTAACGGCATCAATTTGACGAGTAGAGGTCAGCATCAGGCTGTCTTCAACCGTTGTTTGATCTAAGATTGTTTGTAATTTTTGGGTCAGTTCGTAGCTATCATTTTGACACGAAAGGGCTATGAAATCTCCGTTTAAATGGCTGGTTTCAAAGTGATTGGGAAGATCAATTTTATTCAAAACCATCACAATCTGTTTTGAAGCACTGTAGGTTTGAAGCAATGCGAGCATTGTTTCATCTTCATGATCATAGGGCGTACTGTTATCAAACAGTGCGATCACGATTTCGGCCTCTTCAATCGCTGCGATGGAACGTTCAATGCCAATCTTCTCAATCGTATCGTGTGCTTGTCTGATGCCCGCTGTATCGACAATGCGCACCAAATGTGACCCTATACGAAGCTCTTCTTCAATTGTATCGCGTGTCGTTCCAGCAATGTCACTGATGATCGCTCTATCGTAACTCAGAAGCGTGTTTAAAAGCGAACTTTTACCGACATTAGGCTTACCCACAATCGCGATTTTAAAGCCTTGCATCAAGCCTTGACGTCTTTGACTGCTCTCATAGGTTTTGAAAAGCTCTTTAGCTAATGTATCTAATTTAACTTTGATTTTCTCGATCATATCTAAGGGCAAATCTTCTTCCGCATAGTCAATATTCACTTCCACAAAGGCAAGAATTTCTATCAATAACTCTCTTACATGTAAAACAAAATGACGAAGTTCGCCTTTGAGCTGGCGCGTCAGCATCTTAGCCGCGTCCACACTTTTGGTCTCGATCAGTGCGGCAATCGCTTCGGCTTCAGAGAGATCAATGCGTCCATTCAAAAAAGCACGTTTAGAAAATTCACCTGGATTGGCAAGTCGTGCCCCATGATGAAGCAATGTCTCTAAAACAATCCCCGCCACCACACTACCACCATGGCATTGAAACTCCACAACATCTTCAGCCGTAAAGCTATGTGGTGCTTTGAAGTAAATGACAATCGCTTGATCAATGGCATCATCCTGTGCGTCATGCAAAAACGTTAGGGTAGCAAGGCGAGGCTCAAAGTTTTTTTTATGGGAGAGTTTAAGCGCCAAAGCAAGGGCATTGGGTCCACTAACGCGAACAATCGCGATGGAACCAACCCCTGCACTGGTGGCAATAGCAGCAATCGTATCTATGCGTTTTTCCTATTAAAATCATTGACAACGATAAATTTACCGCCATCTTTACCTGATTTAATCCCAACGTATTTTTCAGGAAATTCACCACGTAACGCTTCAAGCGCGATCTTAATCAAAACACCATCTAAAATTTTGGTTTGCCCTTTGCCGCTGTTTCGAATACGCTCAATCACAGGAATAAGATATTTTTCGATCATCTCTTCTTGATTTTTCAAAAATTCGGCAATTTCAAGGCGAATATTTAGACCGTATTTAAGGTTAATCCAGTTGTAAAGCAAATACGAGAGCGCTTTATAACGATACCCCTCTTTGCCAATCAATAACGCAGCATCTTCACCGCTAAATTCGATTAAGATCGTATCGTCGTTGTATTTAGAAACACTAGGACTTTCCAGCGTAAAGCAGCTGTATTTAAAGAGATTCTTAATTTGTACACGCACTTCATCAATGACGTCATTGAGCTCACGCTTCTCATGGTGAAAATTTTGATCAATCGCTGTGGGTGCAATGGTATGTCTAGGCTCTTTAACAGGCATAGCTTTAGGCATTTCAACCTTTGGTTCCGCTTTGGGAGTCGCTACACTAGGGGTTTCTTTAGGAGGAAGTGGCTCTGAGCGTTTAGGCTCAGAAAATTCACTCTTAGGAAATTCCCTATTTTTATTCTTATTGCGTCTATTTTTTGGACGACGATTGCGATCTCTTCGCTGGTCATCATCACTGAGCGCCGTTTCGACCTCACCACTCTCTTCTTTACGTGGAGGTGCCACGAACTCTTTGCGTTCGCGCTCTTCTCTAAAAGGCTTAGAACCTTTACGCTGCACTTCGATAATGGCACTCTTTTTAAAAAGCCCAAGAAATCCGCTTGAGCCATTTTGAATAATATTAATCTCTAAATCGACGACCGAACAAGACAACTCACTCGCAGCTTTGGAGTAAGCTTCTTGAAGTGTTGCTGCTTCTACTTTGATCATTTTTCGACCTTTGGCTCTTCATGTTTTTTTGCGAAAAGTTTATTGACGTAAAACTGCTGTACGATAGATGCTAAATTGTTGGTAAACCAGTACAGGGTTAAACCTGCAGGGAAGGTTACAAAGAAGAAGGTAAAGATAAGGGGTAAAAACTTCATAATCTTCTCTTGCATTGGATCTGTAAAGGTTGTTGGCGTAATGCGTTGGTGTAAGAACATCGTAATACCCATCAAAATTGGAAGAATAAAATAAGGATCTTTAATCGCTAGATCGTTTACCCATAAAATCCACTCAGCACCTTTGAGCTCAATTGCATTTTGTAAAACACGGTACACTGCAAAGAAAACAGGAATTTGTAAAAGAATCGGCAAACACCCACCCATTGGGTTAGCGCCATTTTTCTTGTACAGTTCCATCATATGGGTATTGAGTTTTTGCTTATCATCCCCATATTTTTTCTGTAACTCTTTGACTTTTGGCGCAAGCTCTTTGAGCTTGTTCATCGAAACCATACCTTTGTACGTTAAAGGATAGAGCACTAAACGAACGATAATCGTCATACCTACAATTGCCCAACCCCAGTTACCAAAAATACCATGAAGGAACGCAAGCAGTGAAAAAAGTGGTTTGGAGATAAACGTAAAGAAACCGTACTCAATAACATCCGTCAGTTCAGGGTTAATCGCATGAAGTTTTACATGCTCTTTGGGTCCAATGTAACCACTGAGTTTAAAATCGTCATTGCCTTTGACAAATAAAAGAGGATCTTTATCTTTGCCCACAGAGACAACACTCTCTAAGCCTTTGTCTAACTCATAAAAAAACGTCGTGTAGTATTTATCCGCACCTGCTACGATTTTAGCATTTGCAAAATGCTCATCGCCTTTTGCACTACCATCATCAATCGTCTTAATACTGCCATCTGCTTTTTTAATCAATGCGCCATGGAAGGTATAACTATCAACCGCAAGGCTTGGTCTAAAACCAGGAGAGATGAAGTACTCTTTTGGCGTTGAAAGCTTTACATGTAAATCATATCTGCCTGATGGAAAGAAGGTAATCGTTTTTGTCACAACAACATTACTGAGTGTTTGTGTTAAAACAATACTACCACCATTTTCATTCACATCGACAGTATCTTTGTCTGCGCTGTACGACATAACAAACGCATCTTCGTTAACAGCTTTGTCACTAAATCGAATTTCAAGGGGTAAAAGTGCTTGAGAAGCATCGATAAGCTGAAAACGCCCACCGTTATCGTCTTTATATTTGCCCTCTTCAAGATAAAACTTTGCAATTCTGCCAAGTCTGTCGATCTGAACCTCATACCCTGCCGCTTTAATCGTTGCAATCGTCTCACCCAATTTTGATGGGCTCGTAGGCGCACCTGCAATATCAACGCTACTGGCAGATTTTACATCAGCAGGTGCACTAGTCGTTGTGGTTGGCGTTGCATTTTGTTCAAGTGAAGTGGTTTCAATCGGAGGATTTTTGGGGATAAAAAAATGATCATACAGAGCAAAAAATAAAAATGATAGTACAGTGGCAAGTATAATGCGCATCTGAGGAGTAAGTTTATCTGTCACGAGATTCCCTTTAATTCGTTGTTTTAAAAGCTTTTATAACATAAAAACTTTGCTTGTTTTTTGGCACAAACCAAAAAGTAATACGATGCGCGTGTGGTTGTTTGAGAGAAAGAGGAAGAGGAGATGCAAATTTTTTAGTCACGACTGGATAGTCGATTCCGCCAGCAAAAAGCTGATTACACCTCAAAATGCGTATAAAACTATAAAAGATAGCTTTTAAAAAACTATTGTGTAGAAGTTGCTCTTTCGCATATTGCGAACACGTAGGATAATACCTACAACTTCCATAGCCAATCAGTGTAAAAAACTTCTGATAAAGCTTTATCAACATCAGCGCTAAAGAGTTCATTCTTTAACACAGTTTAATTTTTTCACAGACCATAAAATGCCTTTTTTTAAAACATCATACGGAATGTGATTAATCTTCTCTTTTGCTACAAAAACATACACGCCATTTTGTAAAGTGTGTTGAATTTCTAAAAAGATAGCCCGAAGTCTTCTTTTGGCTAAATTTCGCTTGATAGCATTACCGACTTTTTTACTTGCCGTAAAGCCAACTCTTTTTGCTGTATCGTTATTGTAAAAGACTAAAGCACCTTCATAATGCCATTTTTTTGCATGGTTATAAACGTATGAATACTCTCTCGTTGCCTTGAGAGTTTCATAATCCTTTAAACGGCCAATCTGCTTCTACCTTTAGCACGACGTGCTGCGATAACTTTACGTCCACCCTTAGTTTTCATTCTAAGTCTGAAGCCATGCGTGCGCTTTTTAGGGGTACTATGTGGCTGATACGTTCTTTTCATCAAAAGTTCCTTTACCAAAAAATAATTTTAAGGTATGGATTTTACCTTAGCTTTACTTAAAATTGCATAAGCTTCGATTAAGCCCTGCTTTACATGTAAGGCTTTAGCGAAGCTCCATGACCATTTTTTTCAAAACTTCTTTATCAATTTTAGCTTCACTTGGACTAGTCTGTGGAAGCTTCTCTTTATGGAGAATTATGGAAGGGATCATGTGGTTTGGCAAATGCTTTTTAAGCTCAAACACAATTTCATTTTTAGAAATTTCTCTCGCAGCGCTGTAAACCATGACAATCTCTTCTTCTGTTTTCTCATTTTCAATGGAAAAAACAGCGCATTGTGCAATTAACGGCAATTTATCATGCACGACGCTTTCGATTTCATAAGGGCTGATTCTAAAACCACTGACTTTGATCATATCATCCTTGCGCGAAACGAAATAGAGGTAACCCTCCTCATCTCTGTAAACAAAATCACCACTCGCAACGACAATTTCATCGGTTAAGTCACCCTCTAAATTGACCACTTTATCTAAAATAGCAATGCTTTTATAACGTTTTTGCGTATCTTCTTTGGATTTCCAATAGCCTTTGTAAATATAGCCTCCGCGATGAATCAACTCACCAATTTCACGAGGCTGACACTCCAGCCCTTGTTCATTAATCACATGAATTTCAACACCAGGGATCGGCTTACCAATCGAATTGGGACGAATTTTAAGCTGCGCAGGATCGAGGTACGTTGAACGAAACGCTTCGGTCAACCCATGCATCGAATAAAACTTGGCACTTGGATAACGCTCTTCAATGTCCGCAATCATTTTAGGTGTAATTTTCCCACCCGACGAGGTCACAATGCGCACATTGGCTAAAAGCTTAGCGTTGGGAATACGCTTAGGATCGCTCTCAAACATCTGCGTGATGTGCGGAGGCATCAGTGGAAGAACCGTTACACCGTCATTGATGAGATGGTTGAAAAAATCTGATGGAAGCACTAAAGAATGAAGTGCTAACGTCGCATGATTGTAAATGGAACAGAAAAGTTGGTTAAGACCATAATCTAAGATAAACGGCAATGTTCCAGAGATAACATCACTCTCTTTAAGTTCAAGGTAGTTTGAAGCGACTCTTGCGCTATCGATGAGATTACGGTGCGTGATGACAATACCACGAGGAAAACCCGTCAAACCAAAACTATAGGTAATTGCCGCATTTTTATAGTCGCCAATGTTACATGTAAAGGCATCACTGCAACATTTATAGATCTCTTCAAACGAGACGATGTCGCGCTCACTGGCTTCATACGTGACAACTTTACCGCTAAATTTGATCTCATCAATGCTTTTGATCTTCGATTTATCAGTAATAATACACGTCATGCCACAATCGTTAATGATGTGTTCCACTTGCTCAGGCTTAAGTAGGCGAGAAATGGGCACAAAAATATATTCGGTTGAAAGCAGTGCCAACATCGCAATAATCTGTTCACTGCTTTTATGCGAATAAATACCAATACGTGACCCACTGGGAAGGGCAAGCTCGCTCAGATAGCGCGCGATTTGATTGACTTTACGAAACAAATCAGCATAAGTTAGTTTTTTAGAGCCATCAATCACCGCCACTTTATCGGGACACGCAACCGCAGCTTTTTCAATCAATGCGCGAATACAGTTTATAGACATTTTGGCTCCTTTGATTCATTATTTTCCATTCCAAGCGTCCAGATCGCATAGTCGAAATCCATAACAATATTGGGAATAGCATAAAGATTCATCACTTTTTTATAGAAAAATTGCATAATCATCTCGACCTCTTCGTACGAGAGCACTTTGGTGATACCACCTGTTAAGACAATGGTTTTAAGTAGTTCTAACTGCAGCGTTACATACAAAGGATGCAGCCTTGAAACCTTGTACAGTACCAAAAAGATAGAGAGTTGCATTAAAATACGTAACGCTTTTTCGCTCTCCTCTTCTAAGATATTCTCCGTAACATTTAAATACGCTAACAATTCATAGACAAACTCATTGTTTTTAGCCGCGAAAATGAGCGTTTCACGAGACTTAAAAACACCAAGCTTTTTAAAGACTAAACGATCATAACCGCTTTCACTGACAATGTTATCGCGCACCAAATCACGACTGTAGTGAATATCCGTCGTAGCCCCTCCGATGTCCACAACAATGAACGGATTGACCACTTCAAAATTGGCATCAATGAGTGGCAAAGAACGGTTAACGATGTACGGTGTTGAATAGATTTGATTCGCCGTGATTTCGTAAAGATGCTTGATGTCCTCTTTGCCCACAATGTCCGCTTGATAGAGGTTTGTGAGGTACTCTTTCAGCTCGCCACCGTTTACATGTAACTTCTCGGTGATAATGTTTCCAAGCACTTTTAATGCAGGAATGTGTTCACTTAAAAATGCTACATCTTGTTTGGTGCCCACATAAACGATATTGCTATACTGCACGTTTTTGAGGTAATCAAACAGTTTTTCATCAAACACCTTGCCAATACCATCAATTCCACCCACAATAATAACAACATCGACCAGTTCGCTAGGCGCTCTGCTCTCCTCAATTTTGCTGTATAAAATCGTATCGATGATGTTAATGCCCGAATTGAACGCTATGTTTTTAGCAAACTTCAAACTAAAAGAGTTGGTAAGCCCGATAATCAGCGTGCTTAAACCA
This sequence comes from Sulfurospirillum halorespirans DSM 13726, assembly GCF_001723605.1. Lineage (NCBI taxonomy): Bacteria > Pseudomonadati > Campylobacterota > Epsilonproteobacteria > Campylobacterales > Sulfurospirillaceae > Sulfurospirillum > Sulfurospirillum halorespirans. The sequence continues at coordinate 1,758,694 of NZ_CP017111.1, forward strand.
CCATTGGCAGAAGAGCAGATAAAAATATCTTCTTTTTGATAGTTTGCAAAAATGTTACCACACTTGGTGATTAAATCATCGTAAATATCTTTTTTAAAATCCCTAAAATACTGGCTAATACCGCTTGTCTGGCAGACTTTAAAGTAGGTGCTCCCTACATCGATGAGAAGTTTACTCATAGCATCGCCCCTATGTCATGGATAATTTTATTAATCACTTCCGTTTGGCTTTCAGGCAGATTAACTTTTGATTTTTCATAGGCAAAACAGCGATCAGGCAGTGGGAGTTTCCCTTTTTCAATAATGCGGATATTGCCAGAGTCATCGCGAATGGTGATAACTTCGTTGTGATTGATAATATGCGGTGAAAAAGGTACATCGATCAGACCATTTTTAATCGTATTGAACACTTTACGCCATAAAGTATCGGCAGAATCATTAAAAACAGCGTCCATGATGGCTCGCACTTCCAGCTCCAAGTTCTCCTCTTCCTCTACGTCATGCACTTGTGGCAGACCTTTGAGCGTGCGAAGCGTGTATTTGGTATTGGCAACCGACTGGGCGTTGCACTGCATGGTGGGGATGCCAAAGGCTTCATCACGCGTTTTAATGATGATTTTATCGGCTCGTACCATTGCCGCAATGACAGTATTAGTATTAATTAAGGAATCGGAGAGGTTTTTATCGCGTGGAAACGCGCCCATCCATTGATGATACACAAGGTTAATGATAGCATCCTCTCCACCAAACATGTTGGCATATTCACGAGCTAGTTTTTTAAGAACATTGGAGGTGACGATGTCTTGCATCATCGAGCCATTTTGAGAAAAGCTCACTGAAAACGACTTTACGCCCTCCTCGATGGATAGGAGCATCTCGATGAGCTGAATGACGATGACGATGCATGGAGGAACGAGTGTTGCGGTCAATGGTCCAAAGGATTCACGGTTGATCGGTTCATTGAGCGTTGAGTACTTCGCGCAGACTTTATCGACGTATTTCCAATACAAAAAAGCTTTATCGAGGGGGAAATTTTTTGAGTATGGAAGCATATACGTAATCGGTCCACCTTCGATCTCGAAGATGCCCGAAGCCAGTGCCGTTTCAACCAAAAGCCTTGCATCGGGTGTGCCGTGGCGAAGACTGACAGGTTTATTAAAATGTGTCATCATTTTACGCGTTGTACGATAGCCATGATTGACCAGAGGGTAGCCATTGAGCATATCCATCTCGTTCTCTTCGGAGAGAGTGAGCATCTTTTTTGCCATTGCGTAGTCATTGAGTCTTGTGTTACTATCAATGGTAAGCGGCAAAACATCAATGTCCGCTTTCATAAACTCTTCGTAGAGTTCAAACATCTTTTTATAGGTCGGAAAACCGCCACGAGGTTGAACAAGAAGTCTGTCACGCTTTTTGAAATGATGCGAGATAAACATCTCTTTATTGGCATTGCGAATAAAATCTTCAATCTCATCAAAATCAAAACTATCAGCATACTCATTTCGGGTGATGACATCACGCTCTTTTTGGAGTAAACTCATGCTCGCTCCTTTACAAAACGCTCTATCTCATCGAGTCCAGTATTAAGATCGACTTGATGAAAGACAAGATCAAATCCATACGATTTATACTTGGGAATGATGTCACTTTGCGCGGCTTCACCTACGGCTAGATTGCCCCCAATCACAAAAACAACCTCTTTGAGATCATATTCGGAGCGCAAAAATTGCAAATCTCGGCACCACCCCTCTGCTTCACCATTAAGTGAAGAGATAAGCAGTATGTCTGCATCTGTTTCGACAACAGCGTCAATAAACTCTTCCAAAGAAGTATTGACACCAAGGTTAAACACCTCAAAACCTCTCGCTTGTAATGATATATCGATGAGCCTGTTTGCGACAACATGGATATCATTACCCACCACACCTGTGACTACTTTCATGGACTGACCTACAATTTGAATGATTTTGCATTCTATCTTAACGTTATTAAAGGTATAATTAACACAAATTTTCTAAAGTGGATTCATGTCAAAAAAAGCCTTTTTAGTACTCATTCTTCTCATTTTGAGTTTTCAGAGTTTTTTAGTTGCGTGTGGCGGAAGCTGTTTGGAGTGCCATTCAAAGCTTCGACCTTACATCAACGACCAAAACCATATCGTATTAAATGAGTGCATTACCTGTCACAATAAACCCTCCGAGCAAGGGCAATGTGGCAAAGACTGTTTCGATTGTCACTCGCGTGAAAAAGTCTACGCTCAAAAAGATGTAAGTGCTCATCAAGAGCTTAAAATCTGTGGAACATGCCACAAAGAGACCGTTGATTTTACGCTTCCAAAACGTTCTCAAATTTCCAATCAACAAAATCTAATACAACTCTTCAAATAACCTAGGAGCCCTTATGAAATTTTACACAGCCGATCTTTGCGATAAATACCCTGAAAATATTCAGGTTCTTGACCCCATCATGAAGTCCTACGGTGGCGCGAAACGCATTATGGGTCAAATTGTCACCGTTAAACTTTCAGGAAGCAATAAAACACTCATTGCGCTACTCAAAAGCGAAGGATCTGGGCAAATCGCCGTTGTCGATGTTGAGGCAAAGTTCACCGCTGTGGTTGGAGACAATCTGATGAAATTTGCTCACGAAAACAACTGGGCTGGCATTATCATCAACGGATACGTTCGTGACACCAAAAATACCAAAGAGATTGACGTGGGACTTTTTGCCCTTGGAACCTGCCCTAAAAAGACGATGGAAGCATGCGAGGGATCTTTACATGTAAAGATCCATTTTGGAGGAATTGACTTTAACGAAGGCGATTATCTCTACGCAGATCGTGACGGCATTATCGTGAGTGCTACACCTTTGGAGATGTAACCAGACAGGCTTGCATGATCTTTTTCCAACTCACACCAAAGTGTTTGTTTATGTACGCTTTGGTGTGAGGAACACTGCACGCGGAGCAATCCAGATGTGCGACATTTTCATACACAAACACCCCACTTTTCTTTGAATGAATGGAGCACACACTTTTACATGTAACGCCCTCTTCCACACTCAATCCTGCATCATTAAAACGAAAATGTGGACACGCACACAGATAACAATTCAGCGCTTTTAGGTCGTGGCATTTTTGTTTGTTAGCATAAAGCAGGCAAAAATCAGGCTCTTTTTCAACCATGTTTTCGAAGAGAAAATAGTCAATGATCATCGCTTTGGTGTAATTTTGCACGCATAATTTTTGAACAATGGCATGATGTTTGTTAGCATGTGTTTCAAACCACTCTAAATAGCTCATAAATTTGATTTTCCTTCCAAAAATTGGCATCGATCTTAAAGATTTTATTGTAAAATTCCGACAAAGGAATGATATGAAACGATTATTGATTATTTTAGCACTTATTTCAAGGCTCGTTGCTGAGGATGCAAACGATTTGGACGAAATTAAGGAAGAGGACATCCCTAAAATTCTCTCCATTATTAAAGACGGTACCAAAGATCATTTGCCGATGATGTTAGATGACTACACAACGCTCGTCGACATTGTTAGTGTCAATAATGCCATCGAATATCGAAACCGTATCAATTCTTCGAATGAACACGTCAAAACAATTTTAAAAGCCGATAAAGGCACGCTGATTAAAACAACGTTTGAAAACAATAAAAGTTACCTCTGCAGTGATTATGAAACCCGCTTGCTTCTGAAAAAAGGGGCTGTGTTCGTCTATGTTTTCTACGATCTCAATGACGCTGAACTGTTTAAATTTTCGATTCAAGATAAAGATTGTCAGTAACTTCTTACATGTAAAAAGATTTACATGTAAGAAGTGTTTGTTACTTAGTGTTGCTGTATAACGATTTCACCGTTCTTTGCATCGATGACAATACTTTCACCCTCATGCAATTTCTCTTCCAAAATAAGCTCCGCTAGTTTATCTTCCACAAGCTCATAAAGTGCCCTTTTAAGTGGACGCGCTCCATACACGGGGTCAAATCCAGCTTCGGCTATCAACGCTTTTGCTGCGACCGTAAGTTCAGCTTTAATCTCTTTGGCGGCAAGTTTCGTCTCAATCTCTTTGAACATAATGCTGACAATCTCGCGCAAACCATCTTCGCTCAACGGATTGAAAATGATGATGTCATCCAATCGGTTCAAAAATTCAGGTTTAAAATGCGCCCTAAGCTCCTTCATCACCTCTTCGGTGCGTTTTTCGCCCTCGTACATCATAATCTTATCGCTGGCAATATTCGACGTTAGAATAATAATCGTGTTTTTAAAATCAACCGTAATGCCCTTATTGTCCGTCAAACGTCCTTCATCCAGCACTTGAAGCAAGATATTGAAAACATCTGGATGCGCTTTTTCAATCTCATCAAACAACACAACACTGTACGGTTTGCGACGCACGGCTTCGGTAAGTTGTCCACCCTCATCGTACCCCACATACCCTGGAGGCGCACCAACCAAACGACTCACGGAGTGTTTTTCCATGTATTCACTCATATCAAAACGTATCAACGCTTTGGTTGTGTCAAATAAGAAATTCGCCAGAGCCTTAGCACTTTGGGTTTTACCTACACCCGTTGGACCAAGAAATAGAAAACTACCGATCGGCTTATTTTGCTCGCTAAGACCCGCTTTATTACGTTTAATCGCTCGACCGATCGCCTTAATCGCCGCGTCTTGTCCCACAACCTCTTTTTTAAGATGCTCTTCAACGGCTAAGACTTTGGCTTTTTCGCCTTGAAGCATTTTAGTCACAGGAATGCCCGTCCATTTGCTTACAATAGTCGCGATCATCTCTTCATCAACGCTGTTTTTAAGCAGTGTTCCGCTCTCCACCATCTTTTCCCATCTGGTTTTTAGCTCCTCTTCTTGTTTCAAAAGCTCAGGCAATTTACCGTACTCAATCTCAGCGGCTTTGTTAAAATCACTGTTCTTTTTAGCATTTTCCGCCTCACGACGCAAGGCTTCTGACTGTGTTTTAATCGCGGCAATATCGTTAAAAACACTTTTTTCTGTTTCAAATTGAATCTCAAGTGCATTGCGTTTCTCTTTGGCATCGCCCAACTCTTTTTCGATCATCTGGGTGCGCTCTTCATTTTTCTTATTTTTTTCCATCAAAAGCGCTTCTTTTTCAACCATCAACGTGCTCATGAGACGTTTGATGCGACTGAGCTCCGTAGGTTCACTCTCGATTTGCATCTTAAGTTCAGCCGCCGCCTCATCGATAAGATCAATCGCCTTATCGGGTAAAAAACGATCACTGATGTAGCGTGAACTCAGTTTTGCAGCCGCCACCAAAGCAGAATCCATAATGGTCACATGATGGTGCGCTTCCAAACTCTCTTTAATACCGCGTAAAATTTGCAATGCCTCGTTGATGCTAGGTTCATTGACCGTTACAGGCTGAAAACGACGTTGCAATGCCGCATCTTTTTCAAAATATTTGCGGTACTCTTTGAGTGTGGTAGCACCAATCGTATGCAGTTCCCCACGCGCAAGGGCTGGCTTTAAGATGTTGGCAGCGTCCATACTCCCTTCACTTGCTCCTGCACCAACAATGGTGTGAATTTCATCGATAAAAAGAATGATATTGCCACTTTTTTTCACTTCATCGATGACCGCTTTAAGTCTGTCCTCAAACTCACCACGGTACTTTGCCCCTGCAATCAGCGCACTCATATCTAAAGCAATAACGCTTTTATTTTGAAGACTTAGAGGCACATCGTTGTGGGAAATTTTAAGCGCTAAACCTTCTGCAATTGCCGTTTTACCCGTCCCTGGTTCACCAATTAAAATCGGGTTGTTTTTGGTTTTACGAATTAAAATCTGCATCATACGGTGAATCTCTTCATCGCGCCCAATGACAGGATTTAACTTGCCCTCTGTGGCTAATTTCGTTAAATTAATGCCATATTTATCAAGCGATTCAAGATTTTCATCGCTACTTTGTTTGTCGATTTTTTTGTTGCCACGCAACGCTTCAAGGTTTTTCTTAAACTGCAAAAGATCAAGGTATTTGCTCAGAATTTTTTTCAGTGGATCACTATCAAGGCTTGAAAGTAACCATGTATCGACCGAGAGATAGCTATCGCCTTTTTGTTTCATCAAACCTTCGGCTTTTTGCAAACTCTCTACTAAAGAGCGTGAAATCGAAATATTTTCTTTACTGACATGAGACACGGTTGGAAGTTTTTGGACTTCACTCTTTACTTCAAGCTCTATCGCACTCTTATCAATATTCATTTTGTTAAAGACTTGATTGAGAATGGAAGCTGAATTGGTTATGAGTCCCCACGTTACATGTAAAGGGGTTGCTTCATTGTTTTTTGAGTGCAAAGCAAGGCTGATGGCGCTTTCGATCGCTTCGCGCATTTGATTGGTAAGTTGTTCAAAAAGTGAGTTCATAGGTCTCCTCCTCGGGTATTTATAATTTGTATAATTTTACAACTTTGAGTGCATTAATGTCAAGTTTATTTAGCATTAAAGCATTATATTCAATCTCTAAAAGTCATCATTTCAAGCCTTGGGTTACTTCAAATTTCGCTTGATTACCCCAGCGCCTTCATAGAAAATTTAGGGAACCTGCACTATAATCTTTGATCTCAAACTATACGCATATCATGCGAGGAGCATACACACGCTATGAAACACTTACCATTTGCTACCGTTGGCTTTATTGCCACGTTTGTGGGGATTACAACCTTTTTTTCTTCAACCCTTTTTGCGGCTGATAATGCTGAAGGTGAAAAGAGCCGTCTGGCCTCTTTGGCAAAATTTACGCGCGTTTTAGCAACGATTGAAAAATATTATGTTGATGACATCAAAATTGATGACATCGTTAAAAAGTCAATTGAAGGACTTTTAACCAACCTCGATGCACACTCTTCGTACCTCGATGAAAAACACTTTAAAGATCTCAAGATTCAAACCGATGGCGAATTTGGTGGTCTTGGTATTACCGTAGGTCAAAGAGATGGCGCACTGACGGTTATTGCTCCGATGGAGGGAACTCCTGCGGATAAAGCTGGTGTGAAAGCAGGCGACATCATCCTTAAAATCAACAAACAATCAACGCTCAATATGACCATCGATGAAGCGGTCAACATTATGCGTGGAAAACCCAATACGAGCATTGAACTCACATTGGTGCGTGAGGGAGAAAATAAACCTCTTACGATCTCGATTGTTCGCGATATTATCAAAATCGAATCGGTTTACTCCAAGATTATTGAAAATGAAAACATCCTCTATGTGCGTGTTGTCAATTTCGATAAAAACATTGTTGGCGATGTTCAAGAAGCTATCAATAAACATAAAAACGTCAAAGGTATTGTTTTAGATCTTAGAAACAATCCTGGTGGACTTTTAAACCAAGCCGTAGGCTTAGTCGACATCTTTGTGGATGAGGGCATCATCGTCTCCCAAAAAGGACGTGTTGAGTCTGAAAATGCGGAATACAAAGCAACCAAATCCGGAACCAATACCAAACTACCGCTGGTTGTTTTAGTCAATGGTGGCAGTGCAAGTGCGAGCGAAATCGTCAGTGGCGCATTGCAAGATCATAAACGTGCCATTATTATTGGTGAAAAAACCTTTGGTAAAGGAAGCGTTCAAGCGGTTCTTCCTGTTGTGGACAATGAAGCGATTCGTCTGACCATCGCACGTTATTACCTTCCAAGTGGTCGCACCATTCAAGCAGAAGGTGTTACACCTGATATTACTGTTTATCCAGGTGATGTACCGACAAAAGCCAATGAGCAAACCCTTAAAGAGAAAGATCTGAAAAAACATTTAGAGGGTGAACTGAAAAAAGTAGATGAAAACAAAACAGAAGTAAAAGAGACAAAACCAAAAGCAAAAACCAAAGAAGCAATGAAAGCCGATAAAGAGATTGTAAGTCAAGAGAATTTGTTCAAAGATTTACAACTTAAAAGTGCTGTTGATGCGATCAAAATACTTGCTATAAAAAAATAAGAGGAGAATCAAGTGAATAAAGGTGAATTGTTATACGAAGGTAAAGGTAAAAAACTGTTTTTGACAGACGATGAAAATCTTTTAGTTTCAGTGTTTAAAGATGATTTGACAGCATTTAATGCAGAAAAAAGAGGCAATGAAGCAGGCAAAGGCGCACTTAACTGTAAAATTAGTACCCAATTGTTTCACCTTCTTGAAAAACATGGCATTCAAACACACTTGGTCAAAACGCTTAACGATACAGAGCAACTGATTAAAAAAGTGAAAATTATTCCTATTGAAGTGGTTGTTCGCAATATTGCGACGGGCTCTTTGGCTAAACGTCTTGGTATTAAAGATGGTACGATACTTCCTTTCGCTTTGGTAGAGTTTTACTATAAAGATGATGCGTTGGGTGATCCTATCATTAATGATGAACACTGCTTGTTGTTGAATCTTGTGAAAAGTGAGTCTGACCTTGAAGAACTTAAACGCCTTGGTCGTGAGATTAACGTTATTATGAAAAGCTTTTTTGCAGAACGTAAGCTTAAACTCGTTGATTTTAAAGTTGAGTTTGGTGTGGATAAAGAGGGTAACATCCTTCTTTCGGATGAGATCAGTCCTGATAGTTGCCGTTTTTGGGATATGGATACCAATGAAAAATTGGATAAAGACCGTTTCCGTCAAGGCTTAGGCGATGTAAAAGTTGCTTATGAAGAAGTCCTAAAACGTATTCTATCTCACTAAAATCAAAGGAAAAGATAAACAATGAAAGTTATTGTCAACATTCAACTCAAAAATGGCGTTTTAGATCCACAAGGAAAAGCCGTTCATCATGCGCTCTCTTCTTTAAAATTTGACGAAGTGAGTGACGTGCGTATTGGAAAGCAAATTATCCTTGACATCAATGAGAGCGATAAAGCAAAAGCACACGAAAGAGTGACCATCATGTGCGATGAGCTTTTAGCCAATACCGTTATTGAAGATTACACCATTGAGTTTCCAGCATGCTAGTAGCTGTTGCTGTATTTCCAGGCACCAACTGCGAAATCGACACCAAATACGCTTTTGAAAAACTGGGGCAAGAGGTTGTCCTTGTCTTTCATAAAGAAGAAAAACTACCAGAAGGAACCGATTTAGTCGTACTTCCGGGTGGTTTTAGCTATGGCGATTATTTACGAAGTGCAGCTATTGCTAAATTTTCACCGATTATGAAAGCGGTCATTGACTTTGCCAATCAAGGTGGAAAAGTGCTTGGTATCTGCAATGGTTTTCAAATGCTGGTTGAAGCAAGACTCCTTCCTGGTGCGATGAAACGCAATGAGAATGTTCATTTTATCTCTCAGTTTCACCATCTTAAAGTGATTGCCAATGACAATACTTTTTTACAAAAATGCTCTGTGGGTGAACTTTTAAATGTGCCTATCGCTCATGGTGAGGGAAGTTTTTATATTGATGAGGCGGGTCTCAAAGAGCTTTATGCCAACCATCAAGTCCTTCTTACCTACACCAACGAAAAAGGCGATGTTCAAAACCCTAATGGCTCGGTAGATTCAATCGCTGGTATTTGCAATAAATCTAAAAATGTCTTTGGACTTATGCCGCATCCTGAGCGCGCTATTGAGAAGATTTTGGGTTCATCCGATGGTGTGAAAATGCTTGAGGGCTTTTTAAACTAACGTGATGAAGCAATTTCTCACACTCCTTGCACTCTCTTTAGCCTTTTTCGCTTCTGCTTTTGCTGCTGAAGAGAGTGTTTTTTCAGGAAACTCAAAATCGCTGTTTATCTCTGTTGAAGAATCTCCTTCCAAAGTCTATGTGGGGCAAATTTTTCCTGTAAAGCTCAAAGCTATTGTTGCAAACGATACCATTGATGGTCTTGGAAATACATTTTCAGGTGCCACTGGTGTCGAAGTGATTAATCCCCAAAATACATGGGAACGCTCACGTGACAATACCTACTCCAATACCTTTTATTTTAAGATCAGCTCTAAAACAGCGGTTATGCCGCGACTGAGCGTTTCATTGATTCAGCGTCAAGAGGCATTGGAGAGTGAGGTTATTACCTTCAATACACCTCAATTGATTCAACTCAAAACTGATCCTCTCTTTAGCAATGTCATCGCACAGAGCCTTACCATTAACAAATACAAAACAACCACATTTGATGCAAAAAATGTGATTGTCGTCTTAGAGATTGAAACGACCGGTGCAAATTTAAAAGACTTTGCCCTAAGTGGCATTGCAAAAAGCGGTATAGACTCTTTCTCCGATACAGGCACGAGCCAAAAGATTTACTATTATGCCATTGTGCCGAACTATCAAAAAAGTTTTGACTTTACCTATTTTGATCTCACAAGCAATAAATTCAATAAAATTACTCTTCCTATGACGATTGAAAACGATGAAGTAAGCACTCAATTAGGACTTAACCCTAAAGAGAGCATCTTTGAGTTTTACAAAACAATTGGCTATGGCGTACTCTCGTTTATCTTTTTTATTATTCTTATTAAACGCCGAAGATGGTACTATCTTCTGCTCTCATTGATCTTTTTAGCCCTCTTTTTCTTGGATCAAAATCCACTCAATAACGCTAAACTTAAAAGCAATAGTAGCATTATGATCCTCCCAATGGAGCGCTCAACGGTTTTCTTTACGAGTGATAAAATCTTAGATATTGAAAAATTAGGTGATCGTGAAAATTACATTAAAATTTTGCTTCCTGATGGAAAAATTGGATGGACAGACCGTGAAAATATTATCAAAAATTAGAGGGTTTTACGTGATGATTGAGTTCGTCATCACCGTACTGATCATAATCGTTTTGATGTATGCTTTTCGCAACCACACGCATCCGATTAGACGTACGTGGGGACACTTGCAAACCTTTTTAATGGGCTTTCGCATCAAACAAGTAGGCGAAGCAAGTACGACCACGACGCTTTTAGTCCTGAACCATCAAAGCCTTGTAGACATTGTCGCCCTTGAGACCATTTACCCTAAAAATCTCTGCTGGGTCGCTAAAAAAGAGATTCAAGATATTCCACTTTTTGGGCACATTATCCCAGCACCTCGTATGATCTCGATCGATCGTAAAGATAAACGCTCGATCATCAAAATGATCAAAGAGGGAAAAGAGCGTGTTTTGGAGGGTCGTGTGCTGGCGATGTTTCCTGAGGGCACACGCGGACGTGGCGATAAGCTTCTCAAATTCCAAAGTGGTGCAAAAATTTTGGCTGAGAAGTTAGAGCTTATCGTCCAACCTGCTATTATCGTAGGTGCGCGTCATATTTTTGACTCTAAAAACATTGATGCACATGGCGGAGAAATTCAGGTTATTTACCTTGATCCCATCAATCCTAAAGACGATGAACTGTGGTTTGAAAAAATGCACGCAGCAATGAGCGAGAGATTGGCGCTTGCGTTGGCTGTCCACTAAAAACTGTTTTGAAAGTCACTAAAGTGGCTTTCAAATGCTTCTGATTTTGCTAAAATAACGCGAATTTTTTGAATGTGTCAAAAAACTTTCTTTACATGTAAAGCTTTTTGACACATTCAAACTACACACATATTAAAGGATAGATTATGTCAAAACATCAATTTCAAACCGAAGTCACTCAGCTTTTAGACCTGATGATTCACTCGCTCTACTCTAACAAAGAGATCTTCTTACGTGAACTTGTCTCCAATGCTTCCGATGCACTCGATAAATTAAATTACCTTACCCTCACGGATGAAACCTACAAAGCGCTCTCCTATGTGCCACGTATCGACATTGCTATCAACAAAGAGCTCAAAACACTGAGCATTAGCGACAGCGGTATTGGTATGAATGAAGAAGAATTAATCGAAAATCTCGGAACCATCGCTAAAAGTGGTACCAAATCCTTCTTGCAAAACCTCAGTGGTGACAAAAAGAAAGACTCTAGCCTGATTGGTCAATTTGGTGTCGGTTTTTACTCAGCCTTTATGGTCGCGAATAAAATAGAAGTCATTAGCCGTAAAGCGGGTGAAGAAAAAGCGTACATGTGGAGCTCAACCGCAGGTGCTGAGTATGAGATCGCCGAAGTTTCCAAAGAGAGCCACGGAACGTCTATTACCCTTTATCTCAAAGACGATGAAGATGAATTTTTAGAGTTCTACCGCATTCAAAACGTCATTAAAAAATACTCAAACCACATCCAATTCCCTATTTTTATGGATAAAGAAGAGAAATCGTATGACGATGAAGGCAAAGAAAAAAGCAGTGAGATAAAAAATGAGCAGATCAACAAAGCCAGTGCGCTTTGGACAGTCGCCAAAAGTCAAATCAAGCCCGAAGAGTACAAAGATTTTTACCAACAAATCTCTCACGATAGCACCGATCCACTCCTTTGGAGCCACACGAAGGCTGAGGGAAAATACGAGTACACAACGCTTTTCTACATCCCTTCCACACCTCCAATGGACTTGTTCAGAATGGACTATAAACCAGGTGTTAAACTCTATGTTAAACGCGTTTTCATTACCGATGATGAGAAAGAACTACTTCCTACTTACCTTCGTTTTGTCAAAGGTATCATTGATGCAGAAGACCTACCACTCAACGTCAGCCGTGAGATTTTGCAGCAAAACAAAGTCTTGGAGGCAATCAAAAAAGCTTCGGTTAAAAAAATATTGAGTGAGCTTAAATCGCTTAAAGAAAAAGAGAGTGAAAAATACCTAGAGTTCTACAAAAACTTCGGTCGTGTCGTTAAAGAAGGACTTTACAATGACTGGGACAACAAAGAAGCGCTTTTAGAGCTTGTGCTGTTCAAATCGTCTAAACGCGATGGATTAGTCAGTCTTAAAGAGTACAAAGAAGCGATGAAAGAAGATCAAAAAAGTATCTATTATATCACAGGCGAAAATGAAAAAATCCTTCGCAATTCGCCACTGATTGAGCAGTTTAAAGCCAAAGATATTGAAGTATTACTCCTTGATGAAGAGGTCGATGCTATCGTCTTCCCAATGGTGGGCGAGTACGATAAAACGCCAATCAAACCCGTAAACAACTCCGACATTGATGAAGAGATCAAAGAAGATAAAGCCAAAGTCGAAGAGGATGAAAAAACCTACAAAGAGATTTTGGTAAAAATGAAAGAGATCCTCAAAGACGATGCCAAAGATGTCAAAATCTCTAGCCGTTTGAGTGACTCTCCATCATGCCTCGTGTACGATAAAAATGACCCAGATTTCCAAATGCAACAAATGCTCAAACAGATGGGACAAGACAATCTCCCAGCCGTTAAACCTATCTTAGAGATCAATCCTGAGCATGAGATTTTCAAAAAGCTCAGCGCCAAAGCGGATCTTTTAGAACTCAACGACATCGCTTTCTTACTGCTTGACCAAGCAAAACTTCAAGAAGGTATGAAGATCGATGATACCGCAGCATTCGCCAAACGTTTGAACCGTTTTATCGCTAAAGCACTTTAACAAAAATAGATTTACATGTAAGGATTTTTCCTTACATGTAAAAGAGAATTGCCTTTACCTCTCCAAGCTACCTTAACCCTCTATTTTCATAAAACATCATACACGACGTCCAACATTTGTAACATGTAGGTAGAAAATACGGAAAGTTAAAAGTTTAGCCCTTATATCTATCAATCATTTATTTGGGCATATCAGACTGTTTTGTATATAATGTTTGTTGAATAAATAGTTATACTCATGAAGGAAAAGACACAAATGTTTGAAGACCTGATAAAAGAAATAGAACGTTTAAACGGTCAATCTGTATCCGTTCCTATTGACTCTGATGAGAAAGGCTATACAGACAAACAATGTCCATCAGAAGAATGTGAGTTTATTTTCAAAGTCAATGAAGAAGACTGGAAGAACATTTTTAAAGATGAAGCTGTTTGGTGTCCTCTTTGTCGTCATGAAGCCCCGGCAGATCAGTGGTTTACTATTGAGCAAGTTGAACATGCCAAAGCGGAAGCCTTCGCTGTCGTTCAAGGAAAAGTACACAATGCTTTAAAATCAGATGCTCAAAAATTTAATCGAAAACAACTGAAAAACAGTTTTATTTCTATGTCAATGGAAGTAAAAGGTGGTTTTCATAGAACTTACACAATTCCTGCACAAGCAGCTGAATTAATGCAGCTTGAAATCCAATGTGAAAAGTGTAATGCACGTTTTGCTGTAATTGGCAGCGCCTATTTCTGCCCAGCATGTGGTCACAATTCAGTAACTCAAACATTTTCAGATTCACTTAGAAAAATAAAAGCCAAAAAAGATGGCATTGATATAGTTAGAAAAGCACTAATTGAATCTATAGGAAAAGACGAAGCCGAGTTGACTTGTCGATCACTTCGTGAAACATGTATATCCGATGGTGTTGTTGCATTTCAAAAATATTGTGAAGGCATGTATGAAGGCTTTGGAAAAATTCCTTTTAATGCATTTCAACGTTTAGAACAAGGAAGTCAACTGTGGTCAATTGCTGTTCAAAAAGGTTATAACGATTGGCTATCTGATGAAGCACTCGCAAAACTAAACATCTTATATCAAAAGCGACATTTGCTGTCTCATAATGAAGGTATCGTTGATTCTCAATATATTAATAAATCTGGTGATACTGCTTATAAAGAAGGGCAGAGAATCGTTATCACAGATAAAGATATTGACTCTTTGGTCTCATCTTTAGAGAAACTAAGTAATGGTATTAAAAGCGTTTGCAGTAATGTATAAAAAATCAGAGGAGCCAATAAATTACCTTGCAGGTAATTTATTGGCTCATTTTAAACGTTAAACAAAAAAAGAGAGCTTAAACTTTTAACTTTTACATGTAAAGCGCAACTGCCCTCACCGCTTCAGGGTAGGCATGTGCATACTTTTGAATCCCTGAACCAAAACTCTCCAACATATCTTTCGCACGAATAAACAGTGCTGTATCATCTTCAATCTTCGCTAATTCAAAAAGATTTTTGATCATCGTTGAAAGCGGACTTTTGTAGCTGTTATCTTCCAAAACCGCTTTGGCACGAAAGGCTTTGTCAGAGAGATACCACGTCTCTTCTTTGTAAAATTTATGCTCTGACTCATGGCTTAGTTTCTTTGCCAACTCTAAGTAGCTTCCTTCTTTGGTATGTGCGTAGCCACGCAGTAACGCTTCAATCACAAAGGCATAATCTTCCAGCAGTGCTTCCACTTTCAAACTGCCACCTAAGACGATTTGGTGGTACAAAACGCCGTTTACATGTAAAGTCTTCAAGAGCGTATCCAGTACACTTTTTGCTTTTTCTATTTTGCCTGCCTCAAAAAGTGCTGTAACCATTAAAGCGTTCCATGCGGTTAAAATTTTGGTGTCGATAAACGGATACGCCACTCTTTGGCGCACCTCTTTTAAAATCGCTTTTGCTTCATCCAAACGAGCAGGTTTTTCGTTACATGTAAGAATAGGATTGGTGGTTTGGTGTTCAAAATTACCAAATTTTGTGATGCCAAAATAGTCCATCACGGCTTTGGTTTCCACTTCGCTCAGCCCACCTTTTAAAAGTGCCTCTTTGGCTTGGAGCAAGCCAAAAACAAAGTATTTGCCCTCTTCTCCTTCGCTGTCCGCATCGCTGGCACTTAGATAAAGTCCCTCTTTTAAAAAGCGCTCATCCATCGCTTCGATGGTTTTATCCACCACTTCATTGAACAGTGGTTTTTGTGTCAGAGTGTAAAGCTTAGCATAGACTTCGATCAGCTCGGCATTGGTATAAAGCATTTTTTCAAAATGGGGAATCACCCAAGCCTCATCGACGCTGTAACGGTAAAATCCACCTTCAATTTGATCGTTTATGCCACCAGTCGCCATCGCAAACAGCGCATCTTCGCTCATATACAACGCTTCAAGGTTTTTGGTTTGGGCGTAAATATCTAAAAGTGCGTTCCATGTCGACGCATGGGGAAATTTAGGCGCACTTCCAATGCCTTTGGAAACATCATCAAAACTCGTTTTTACCTTGCTCACAAAAGCTTCAATCACCGCTTCGGTGTGAATACTCTCTTTTTGCTCAAAACTCCGCTCATACTGTTTGATCGCCGCTTCAATACTCTGCGCACTCTTTTGAACTTCTTCATATTCATCATCAAACTTACCTTTGATGAAACTTGTCAGTTCACGAAAACCCATGCGTCCCTGCGCACTCACTGGTGGCAGATAAGTACCTGCAAAAATAACCTGCTGTGTGGGTGTCATAATGATACTCAGAGGCCACCCACCGGCGCGTTTAGTCAGCAGATAATGCACGTCTTGGTAGTATTTGTCAAGGTCAGGCATCTCTTCACGATCGACTTTAATGCTGACATACGCATCATTGAGCACTTTCGCACTAACGTCGTCCTCAAACGTCTCGCGCTCCATCACATGACACCAATGACAGGTACTGTATCCGATGGAGAGAAAGATCAGCTTGTTTTCGTCTTTGGCTTTGGCAAGCGCTTTATCGCTCCATGCCATCCAATTGACCGGATTGTGGGCATGTTGCAAAAGATAAGGAGAATCCTCATGGATCAGTTCATTGGTGTGCATCACAGACTCCTAGGGGTTGTAAGGCGTGGGTGTGTAGCCTTTTTGAATCAACGACTTCATTCCGCCTTTGAGATTGACCACTTTGTAGCCTTGCTTTGAAAGAAGCTCCGAAACAGCAGAAGTTCGACTTCCTGTACGGCAAATAAGGGCAAACTCTTGATCTTTACTCACATATTTATCCAACGCTTTCATGAAAGCTTCCGCGTCATAACGTCCTTGTTCATCAAAAAAAGTTAGTGGAATGGCATCTTTAACAATTCCAGTCTCTTTCCATTCAGGCATGGTTCGAATATCGATGATTTTAATGCCACTTTTAACAACTTCTTCGCTTACGTCAACATGGCGTAGTTCCGCAAATAAGAAGGTCGAAAAAAGGGCGATAAGCAGTAAAATTTTAGACATGAAAAACTCCTCACTTTTTAGGAGTTATTCTATCTCTTTTAAGTTAGCAGAACTTTAAATCTTATAGGCTTTTTCATAACCTTTGAAAAGATAAAGAGTTCACTAAGAGTGCGTTAATTTTTACAACTCAAAATTGAGTCATAGCCAAAGCTATGGCGATGTTTTTAGTTTTGAAAAGTGATGTGCTATAAGTGATACTCTTTTTTCAATAGGTTATGAAAAAGCCTATTGTACCATTCCCGCTTCAACTAAAAAGGGAGAATGGGTATAGCTGATCTTTTTAATCTTGTCGTATTTGGCATACGAGAGAATGAGCATATCTTTCGCGCGTGTGGTTGCTACGTAAAAAAGACGACGTTCTTCCTCCAAGCTTCCACCCTTTTGCATCAGCTTGCGATTGGGAAAACGCCCATCCATAAGGTCAATCACATAGACCTCTTTAAATTCTAGCCCTTTGCTCGCGTGAATACTCAGCAAATTGACCCCCTCGCCTTCACTCATCTCATTGCTTCCAAGGGTGAGTGCATTTAAAAAACGCTCGCTGGAAGCATAACCGCTTGCCAAATCTTTGAGCAAGTGCCCTTTGCGAAAAATACGCGCACGTGCTTCTGCCTTTAGTTTTTCATCCACCGTTCCATCTTTTTTGATCGTACGCTTCACCGCTAAGACTTCAGCAATCGCGCTAAACACTTCAGAGCTTAAGACTTGGTTGATAAGGCTTTGAGGCGTTTTAATGCGTGTTGCATGCTTCATAAATTTGTAAAACTGGTGGAGAAATTTGGCGCCATCAATAGACAGTTTCGGGTGTTTTAAGATAGGACTTGAGAGAAACTGCTCTTCAAAGCCTAAGCTGTAAAAACGACTCACACTACCAAGGTCCATAATGTCATCAAAGAGTCCTAGCTGATGGTTTTTAGCCCGCTTTTTAAAGAGATCTTCCACATCCTCACGTGGATGAAAAAATCCTTGGTAGATGTTGCCATCCCCTAGTTTAAAAAGCCCATCAAACAGCTCTTTGGAGAGTGAACTTCCCACACCTCTAGCGTATTCAAAACTATGAATAAACGCCATCATATCTTTAGGATTGACCACCACACCCACCAAATCGAGCATCGCTTTTACTTCAGCAGAGTCAAAAAAACTAATGCCCCCTTTTCGCTTACAGGCAATGCCCTGCTCACGTAGCGTGGCTTCAATGCCATCAGCGGTGGAGTTATTGCGAAAAATAACAGCAATCTCAGCAGGCTCATGCATGGAGTGTTTAATCAGGGTTGATATGGACTGATACTGCGAAAAAAGCTCATCGTAAATCAACAATTTTGGCGCTTCAAAGGCTCCATCACGCGTAACTTCAAGCCTTTTTTCATACAATCTTGGATTTTTTTCAATGACACGATTGGCTAAGGAGAGAATTTTATGTGATGAGCGGTAATTTTTGTTAAGCGTAAAGACATTGGCATTGGGATAACGTGTTGCAAAGGAACCGATAATGTCAATATTGGCACCATTAAACGCGTAAATACTTTGATCGTAATCACCCACGCAAAACAGCGACTTGGAGCGAAATGCATCAATGAGTGAGCCTTGCAATGTATTGGTATCTTGATACTCATCGATCAAAACTTCATCAAAGCTCAACACATCAGTGGTCTTGAGTGTGTCACGCATCAAAATCAAAAGATCGTTAAAATCCACATACTCAAATTCGCGTTTGAGCGCTTGAAACTCTTCAAAAATATCTTCGTAAATATCAAAAAAGAGCCCATGTTCGCTGTCATTGGACTCAAGCCACTCCGAAAAACTTTGTGTTACCGTACTGTTTTGGTAGAGTGAGAAAATATCGTAAAGATACGCCGCACCATAGGCTTTTGCCGTGGAATCAATGTGGTCAAATCGGCGTCTATCGTGGATGCTTTTAAGTAAAATTTTGAGATCTTTAGGCTGTTTTAAAACAATATTTCGACCTAACTTTTTCAAAAGTCGGTAACTAACTGCATGAAAGGTACCCGATTCAATTTGGGAGGTGATATTTTTACCAAAGAAAACACCCACGCGCTCCAACATTTCTGCCGCCGCTTTGTTAGTAAAGGTCAGTAGTAAAATACGCGAAGGCAAAATACCTTGGTTTAAAAGATGGGCAATTCTCGCCACGATGGTCGAGGTTTTCCCTGTTCCAGCACTAGCGATGATAAGATTATGTCCTGAGGGTGCAGTTGCTGCACTTCTTTGCTCAGTATTGAGTCGGCTAAGAGGCATTGGGTTCCTAGAGTAAAAAAATTAGAGGTGGGATTTTAGTCCAAAACACCCTAAAACAAAGTAAAGCCTCACAGATACCAGTGACGTTTAACCAACTTTCCATCTTTATTTTCATCGACATAGACTTTTTTAGGGTCATCATCCGAGAGCCAGAGCAGATAATTCATCTCAGGAGTGCTAATCTCAATGCGTTTTTCAACGATTTCATAGTTGCCTTTGGAGAGTTGCTCAAAAACGCGAGAAAGGACATGATCAGTACGAGGAAGTTTGAGCTCTTTAAGATTGATATTGTCGTGCATAAATTGATAAATCAGCTTTTTTTGAAGCACCAATGTTGCAAAATAAGAGCCACTTTCGCGGTACTCTTTGGTACTGATAAGATTTTTGGCAACATTGCCTAAAGGGTTGATCGAATCAACTTTAGCGCACGCATCGCCAATAGCGGTTAATATCTGCTCATTTTTATCATTTCGAATCAGAAAAACGGCACCATCGTTGCACACTTTTTCAAAATTTTTCGCCTCATAATCTTTCAAAAGATCGTTGTAAGAATAGGCGTACAGATAACTGCAAAAAAGACCCAATAATGCTAAAACAACTCTCATTCTTGTCCTTTATAAAAATTTAGTAGTTCGTGTGCTTCTTTAGAATTAATATAGCCTAAAAAAAGTTCCAAAGACCTTATAGCTTCTGTGCGATCTCCAAGGTAAAACTTTGCTTTGGCGTAGAGTATCCACGGTTTTTCAGAGCTTGAATTATATTTGCTTGCCTCTTTTGCCCACATTATCACCTCTGCATACGCTTTTCGCTCAAAGTAAAAATGCGCCAACGCATGGGCGTTGTCAAAATTTGGAACCGCATTATGCGCTTTGAGCAACTGGTGTTCTTCACGTAAAGAGCGTGTGGCTTCTTCGGTCTCAACAACAGGTAGTTTTACCTCTTCTTTGTAAACATGCGGTGCTAAAAAGAGTGTTTCATCAAGTGACACTTCAGGTGTTATTGTTTCTAAAAGCGTCGTATTGCTCTCATTGCGATCACTAAGGCTTGGAATAACGATCATCGCCTTAGGCTCCTCCTTAGGTGGCACGGGCACAACAACGGGCACAATTTTGCTATGGTGTATCCAATAATATCCGCCAAATCCCCCTAAAAAAAGGAACGCTATTGTAAAAACAATACGTAAAATCCGTATCTTTTTAAGCCTCGCACACCGTTTTTCAAGCTCTTCAAAACGTACACTAGTCATGGATCAGTCCAATATCAAGTGCTGCCATCGTTAAAAGGCAACTGTTCAGTTTACGATACTTCGACAACCCCTTTTTCTGCGCATAATCGAGCAGTTTCATGAGCGTATACAAAAACTTTTTTATCATTCTAAAGTTGCCTTTGGCATATCGGGCAATCACACGTGCTTCATTTTTAGTAAACATCAGTGCGATTTCACCGTGCGTATGCCCCATAAACAGGGTGTGAATGTAACGTAATATCTCATTTTCTTCCAAATTTCCATACTCAATGACCAGTTTTGTACGGGTTTTAAACTGCTTTTTTGCAAGCAAAGCCCGCCCCTCATCTTTATGCATGGCAAGGACAAATTGAAAGAGTTTGGTGTCACTCAGGATACGCAGGAATTCAAACTGTTCATCATTGAGAAGTTGCGCTTCATCGATGAAGATCGTACAAAATGTGCCCACGTACGCTTCAAAAAGTTCATCCAAAAACTCACCTTGACTTTTGTTTTTATCAAAAGGCATTTCTCTGGCTTCATAGAGCTCTTTAAAAAGATCGCGTGGGTCAAAAAAAGGGTGTTCTATCAAAATACTCGCACCATTTCGCATCGCAGAGTAGTGCATGACACGCATGATGTGGCTCTTGCCAACACCGGGATCACCCATGATGAAAATAAGCGGAATAAGCGGATCGCCGATGGAAATGCTTAGTTTATTGCGAGCAATTTCGGCACTCATGCTATCAAAATAAAACGAAGGATCAACCGTATCTTTAAAAAACTCTTTTGCGGCTTCAAAATCTCTCATTTTTACTCTTTTAATCATACTTTTTTTTAACTTTTTGATTTTAGCATATTCTGTGACGTTTGCTTGTGACTTATTTAATCTTGCTTTAGATAAAATTATAAAATATTATTAAAAGGATAAGATATGACTATAATATTTCCAACCATGAAAGAAGATGGACTAGGAGCAAAACGTGGTGCACACTTTGGTAAAGCGACTTTTTATACTGCAGTTGATGTGATTGATGGTATTGTTCAAGAAGTGAGTGTCCATAAAAACCCTGGACATGTCACAGGAGGCTGTGCCAATGCTGTCTCCAATATTCAAGCGCTAGGTGCAAATACACTGGTTGTATCAGGAATTGGAGCAGATCCACTCAAAAAGTTTTTACATGTAGGGATTGATGTCTATTTTGATGACAAAAATGATACCGTAGAAGATGCGTTACGCGACTTTATAGCAGGCAAAACAGCCAAGATCAATCCTGATCATAGCTGTGAACATCATCATTAAAAATTAACCGCATTCTCTTCTGGAATCAAAGAACGTTTTGGAAGAGGAGGTGCTAGGTTGAGCTGTTGAGATTGTTGTTGTTGTTTTGGAGCGTTATTTTGTTGTTGCTGTTGTTGAAAAACGCCCTCTTTTTTAATAGCATCAACGATTTCTTTTGTTGATGGATTGGTTTTGACAGTGAGCTCTTTAATGTACACGGCATCAATCACTAAACCGTGTGTTTTTTTAGCATACGCAATCAAGGTTGCTTTGAAAAGCTCTTTACCGCGTGAGGTTACAAGATCTTCGGCAAAATAACTGCCAATGACAATGTTGAGCGCGTCCACGACTTTATACTCATAAAGTTTAACCTCTTTGCCCTCAAAAATCAGACCAACCATCGCTTCAACAGGCTTTTTATCGGACTTTGCAAAGACATTGGCTTTAAAATGTTCCAACACCAATGTCTCAGCAAAAAGGCTTACATGTAACAGTAAAAATGCGATGAAAATGCGTCTCATAGGAGCCTTTGTTATACGGATGTGTCGAGTACACTCCCGCCAAGTTCGGCAATACGTGCGTCGACTTTTTCAAGTGCTTTTTGCATCGTAGTATAACTAATTTCAGGTAATTTTTCACCCCACATCTGCTCCGCTTCCGCAAAACCTCTTAGCATTCCCTCGCGACCTGCTTGGAGTTTTTCAAGGTCGTCCCCAGCACCATTAACGACAAAATCAGCGATACGCTCACTGGTTTGGGTAATGCCAAAAAATCCATCTTCAGAGACCAATTCAGCAGCTTCATCTTGCGTTAAATCGGCTATGGGTGTACCCGTGTAGCCAATGTCAGCTAGGCTAAACGTATTGGCTTGCTCACCAAACGTGGTGCTTGATTGTGCCATCATCTGTTTTTGATACTGCACCAAATACGCATTTGCAATATCTTTACCGCTAAGTTTATTCTTTTGTGCATCGTCTAAACTGATCGTGGATTTCGTACTGTACGTCGCACTCGACGTACTTTCATAACTTACATTAAGTTCCATAGGTTGCCCCCTTGTGGTTTACATGTAAATCGTCAAAAGTCGCCAAAAAGTGAATCGCTCTTTACTTCTTCTATTTTTAAGATGTCCGATTTTTGGTAAAACTCCCCTACTTTGGGGGAAACTTGCACACACCGTGTCAAATGCTCAAAAAAGCGTTGGTAGTGGTAGTCGAGCAGAAGCTGTTTGGGGTAACGAGCACGCGAAATCGCCACATAAAACTGGCTTTTTTCAAAGATGTTGTTAATATTGCAGACCAATGAGTCAATGCTCATCCCCTGACTCTTATGAATCGTGATGGCGTAAGCGAGTTTGAGTGGAAACTGCTCAATGGAAACGAGTGGTTTTTCTTTGACTTCGCCTTCCATAACGACATTTTCATGCAACGTGTACTCTTGGCGTTCCACTTTCACGAGCTCGCCCGCTTTTTCCACGATGACCTCATTTTCATCAATCGCCTTGATGATACCTCGCTCACCATTGTAGTATTTGCCCCATTTGTTAGTGCAAAAAAGCACCTTTGCACCCACTTTTAAGGTCAAGTCCACAGGAATGGGAAGTGCGTTTTTCCACCCCTCGATTTTGTTTACATGTAAAGACTGTTCATGCACTTTTTCTTTGGCTTTGAGGACGATAGGCTCACTCTCGATCTGTGCTAATTTTTGGATGTTCAGCATCTCGGCTTCTTTGTTCCTGCCAAACAAGACTGTTGGGTCATCATCCCAAACACCGACATTTGTACGCAAAGCTTCAAGGTATTCGAGTGTATCACCATCAAGTATGCCACGTCGTATTTTGCCAAGATGCGAGAAAAAAAGTACATCGTGTGTGCGTTTGGTGATCGTCAGTTCCACCACCACAGGCTCAAACGTATTCCATGAACTGCTCTCAAACGCGTACTCAAAACCGCCCCACAGACTATTTTCTTTACCTTTAGAGACAGGAGGAAGCTGGAAAAAATCACCCACAAAGAGCACACTTCCCTCAAACCCCGCATTGCGAAGACGATAATAAATCATATCGAGCAAGTCTGCCGAAACCATGCTAATCTCATCAATGACCAAGAGATCGCACCTTGTAAGCACTTTTTTGATCTCAACGAGTCTGGCTTTAGTGTAACGATCATGACGGGTGAGTTCATCGAGGTGGGTGCAGATGCCAAAGGCAAAAAAGCTGTGCAAAGTTTGACCGCCAACATTGACTGCACTCACCCCTGTACTTCCAAGAACGACGATTTGCTTGCCGACTTTTCGCAGCTCTGTAACGATTTCACCCACCAGATAACTCTTGCCAACGCCCGCACCACCCGTGAGGAGAACATTGTCCTTTTTTAAGATGTCGATGAGTTTTTGTGCTAAGTTCAAAGAGGCTTCCTAAGTTGTTTTGGGTATTATAGCATTAAGAAAATTCAAGGCTTCAAATATGTCAATACGGAATATTTTTCTTTTTACATGTACGCTTTTTCTTCTCAGCGGGTGTTCTTTAAAAGAGCCATCAGCCCAAACAGTGATTGCACAAAAAAGCAGTTCAAAAGAGATGCTGCTTTACCCTCAAAACGTAGACTTTTTAGCGCAAAATATCACGCCTCAAAGCGTTGCACAAGACGATTTTACCTACCGTTACTATTCGCCATGGTTTAGAACGCATGTCAGCCACGACAAAGACGATGCGCTCTGGGCAAATCGGTCGTATGGACTGAAAAATCGTTATTATGGTGAAAATCTGCAACTCATCGATGGCGCTGAGATCGATACTATCATTAGCGCGACAAACGTAGAAGCGTATGGAAGCCTCAACTCACATGCGATTATGATCCAAAATGCACAAATGCGCAACCTCCCCTCCGACAAACCTTTTTTCAAAAAAACGACTTTGCCAGGAGAAGGCTATCCGTTTGATTATTTGCAAACATCACGCATTCATGTGGCTGAGCCTATTATCATTTCACACTACAGTAAAGATGGCGCTTGGGCATTTGTGGAGAGTTCTTTTGCTTCGGGGTGGATTCCTGTTGAGAGCTTTGTGACGGTGAATGCCAAAGAGCGTACCGAGTTTTTGAGCACAGTAAAAGTTGCCATCACGAAAGACAATGTACCCCTTTATAACGCAAAACAACGCTTCATCACGTATGCCAAAGTGGGAGCCATCTTGCCCATCAGCAGTGAAGACGATGACTTTTTTTACGCTTACATGTACACACGAGACGCCGCATTTAACGCTCAGAAATTAGAACTGCGCATCCCAAAAAGCTTTGCGCAAACCGTACCCCTAAGCTTTAGCAAAGAGAATCTCAGCCAAATTGGCGATGCACTTTTGGGTGAAAAATACGGCTGGGGCGGCTTTCTAGCCAATCGCGACTGCTCCGCCATGACGCGCGATTTTCTCTCTCCTTTTGGCATCTGGATTCCACGTAATTCCGCAGCACAAAAAAGTTTTGGAGAGTATGTTTCACTCAAAGATTTAACACCCAAGGAGAAAGAAGCGATGATACTCAAAAACGGCATAGCCTTTTTAAGCCTCATTTACCTCAAAGGTCACATTATGCTTTACGCGGGTGAATTTGAGGGTAAAGCCCTTGTGATGCAAAACATTTGGGGTGTGAGAACGATGGAGGAAGGCAAAGAAGGTCGCAATGTCATCGGCAAAGCCATCATCTCAGACTTGTATGTGGGAGCCAATCAACCCAATGTGCCAGAGAATGGACTGCTTATCAACCGCGTTGAGGGCATTATGGTCAAACCTGCCAATCCTAAAAGCAATAACCTTGTCTCAAAATACCCAAGCGTCAAAACGATCAAAGATAACACCGTCTTTTTTATGGATGGAAGCTCACTACCTTATGATGACAAAAAAGTAAAAACATTTGACGAGAAGCTTGAAAATGCAGACATCGAAGATATGTTCGCCCAAAAATACTCAGCCTTTGCACCCATAACCGACCCTGCTCTCAATGATGACCCCGGTCGTTTTCGCAACGATGCCTTTTTGAAAAAACTCTACGGTTCCAGTAAAAGCGAGATCGAAAAAAACCTTACAACGGTAAACTGGCTTCCTAACCACGGCGGAGTAAAACTGAAATTTAACAAAAATGAAAACGCGGCCGCACAACTGCAAAAAGTCTCTGACGAACTCGATCAATTGCCTGAAGAGTACATGAAATACCTCAAAAAAGTCGATGGAACCTACTACTACCGAAAAATCGCAGGAACTTCTCGCCTTAGTGCTCATAGTTACGGCATTGCCATTGATTTAGATACACAATTTTCAAGCTACTGGCGATGGGATAAAACCTACCAATTCAAAAATGAAATCCCTCAAAAAATCGTCGATATTTTTGAAAAACACGGCTTCATTTGGGGTGGAAGATGGTACCACTACGACACGATGCACTTTGAGTATCGACCAGAATTTTTTGAGAGCATAGATTAAATGGAGCAAAAGATGGAAGCATTATTGGTGATAGATATGCAAGTAGGCGCATTTCAAACGCCTCGTTTTGAAGCAGAAAAAGTCATTGAAAATATCAATCTTCTCTCAACATTTTTTAGGCAAAAGCATCAACCTGTTATTTTTGTACAACACGATGGGACAAAAGAAAACTTTTTAGTTTATGGTAGCGATGAATGGCACATCTTGCCTTCTTTGACTCAAAAAGCAAACGACTACTGCATTGAAAAAGAAGCCAATGACTGTTTTTATAAGACGGAATTAGAAGCTCTTTTGCAAAAGCTAAATGTTCAAAAACTCTATATCTGCGGTTGCGCCACTGACTTTTGTGTCAACGCAACCGTTCATGGGGCATTGGTCAGAGATTATGCGATTACGGTCATCAAAGATGGACACACAACAGTGGATCGTCCAATGTTAAAAGCAGAGCACATTATCAACTTTCACAACTGGTTATGGGAAAATTTAACCCCGACGCAAAGCCGTATTGAAGTCAAAAACACACAAGAAATAGTCAAATAGAGCTTTACATGTAAAGCCTCTTATTTCGTAAACCCGCACGCCTTGATGTCTTTTTCATCCTCTTTCACAATCGCTTGCGCCGCGATCACAGTTTGACCATTAAACGTCACAGCAGGGTTTCCGTGTAGCTTCCAACCATCATTTAAAAACTCCGTAATTCTCGTGCAAAAGGTTGAATCATCGGGTCCTGTGATAAGTTTGTACTGCATATTTTCTCCTTTAAAATCTTTACATGTAAACGTATTTTAATCTGTTTTACTTAAAAGATTGACGATAAATTTTACCTTCAATTTGAACTATTTGGAAATACCGAATAGTTGAATTTTCCTCAAGCTCATCTGTTTTGACTCAGCCAAACTGTTTCATTCTCAAAACTGACTTCTAAACTCACTTGCCCTTTATCATCGTTGCTATCCTCTTTTTTTATATTTTATTATAGCCTTTTAATAAAAAGGTTATCCATTTCATTTTAAAATGAAATAACATTTTACATGTAAAAAATTTCAAATTCCTAGATGTAGATCAAGGTTTTTTACTTTTAAATGAGATAAAATGACTCTCATATAAAACACTTGAAAGGATTCAGATGACATTTACCGCAAAAATAGACAAAACTACCCTTAAAGGCACACCCGTAAAGCTGGAAGGAAACTTCCAAGAAGTGGGCAATAATGCGCCCATCGTTACCGTTGTCACGCCAGACTTACAAGAAAAAACCATCGGTGGTGAGGGCAATAAAGCGCAACTCATCATCGTAGTACCTTCACTTGACACACCCGTGTGTGACGCGGAAGCAAGGCGTTTTAACCAAGAGGTTGCTAAACATGAGAACATTGACACGACGATTGTTTCGATGGACTTACCGTTTGCAAGCGCAAAATTTTGCAATGTGGCGGGCATCGAAAGTCTAACCGTTGGCAGTGACTTTAGACACAAAGCGTTTGCGCGTGCTTATGGAATGCTCATTGGAGAAGGCGCATTAAAAGGCTTGTGTGCTAGAGCCCTTTTTGTGATCAGTAAAGATGGCAAAATCGTGTACAAACAGGTGGTTCCAGAGATTACCGAAGAGCCCAATTACGACGAAGCGCTAAATGCCGCTATCGATGCAGCCAATAGGGGGGCTAGTTGTTGTGGTTTTTGTCAGTAGTTTAACGCCACCAGAGCCTCCAAAAACAACGGCTCTTCAAAACCTAGTCGCTCAGCCACACCGCCTCTTTTTCTTTGCAGGGGTGGTACAAGGCGTGCTTTTCGTTGCTCTTTTAGGTCTGCATTATGCAGGGCTTTTGAGTTTACATGTAAGCGTGGGGCTGTACCATGCTTATGCGATGACGTTCATCGTCTTTACCCAGTTTTTTGCTGGCTTTTTGCTGACGACGTTTCCACGCTATCTCTCGCGCCCATCGGCATCACCAAAAGAATATTTGCCGATCGCATGGTTGATGAATGGCGGTGGACTTTTGTTTATTGCACTCTCGTTTGTCTCGGAGATGGCACTTGTCGCCCCTATGCTTGTTATCATGGCGGGCTATGTCAAACTTTGCTTGCTTTTGCTTGAATTTCAAACCAAAAGCACGGTGACCAATAAAGTTGATACGACATGGATGCTCAGAGCGTTTGCACTCGGTCTTGTAGGTCAATTACTGTTTATAGCAAATCTATTTATTCCAGCCTACGCACTCGCACTTGGGGTGAGTTTTTACCTCTATTTGTTCTTTATTGTTCTCATCGTTTCACAAAAAATGATGCCATTTTTTGCCGCTAATACCATTATCGGCTATACGATGAACAAAAGCAAGCACTTTTTGCTCTTGGTTTTTGTGGCACTCGTCCTCAAAGTGGTTTTAGAAGCGTTAAGCATGAACGCATTTGTGGCGGACAGTGCGCTCTTTGGCATCATCACGTATGAGCTTTTGAAATGGCGCCTACCGTTTCGTAAATCACCTGCCATTTTATGGGTACTTTTTCTCTCCATTTGGTGGGTTCCCGTAGGGTTTGGGCTTTTTGTGGTACAAGATTTTTCAGCATTAGTTGGTCACTCCATTTATCTGGAAAAATCGCCACTACACGCCTTGGCATTGGGCTATTTTACCACCGTTCTTGTGGGTTTTGGAACCAGAGTGATCTTAGGTCATTCAGGGCGAACGCCTAAAGCAGATGCCTATGCCGTGACACTCTTTGGGCTCATTCAAGCGATGGCGCTGATTCGTATCATCGCAGGCATTTTCCCGCAATTTGGGTACTTGCATGCAGTACTTACGGTGGCAGTTTTGTGGATTGTTATCTTTGGATTGTGGTCGAAGCGGTATATTCATATCTTATTTGAGAAGTAACGCAGAATGTGAGCCCAAATACAGGGCTCACCTCTTTACATGTAAACCTAAGATATTACTTCAAAGCCTGCTTCATCAATTGCTTTTTCAAACACACTTACATCAATCGGAGCATCATATTCAATAACTGTTTGACCACTAGCAAGGTCAACATTGACACTCTTCACACCTTTGATTCCCTCTAAAACGCCTTTGACGCTTTTGACGCATCCCCCACAACTCATCCCTTTAACCACCAATGTGATTGTTGCCATTGTTTATCCTTTTACTATAATTTTATTTCATTTTCCAACGTCTTAACAGCAGTGAATTACTCACCACCGAAACCGAACTCATCGCCATTGCTCCCCCTGCGACAATGGGGTTTAACATACCCAAAAATGCCAATGGAATCGCTAGAATATTATACACAAAAGCCAAAAAGAGGTTCTGCTTAATTTTTGACATCGTAGCGCGCGAAAGAGCGATGGCATTGACGACATAAAGTGGATCGTTTGCAATTAAGATCAAATCAGCACTTTCCACGGCAATATCCGAGCCATTGGACATTGCAATCGCCACATCTGCCACCGCAAGTGCGGGAGCGTCATTGATACCATCACCCACCATACAGACAAATTTGCCTTCATTTTTAAGCTTGGTGATCGCATCCGCTTTGCCATTTGGTAAAACGCCTGCAAAAAAGTGCTCAATGCCTAGCTCACGAGCGACTTTTTGAGCACAACGTTCATTATCGCCTGTGAGCATATAGACCTCTATGCCATCGTTTTGAAGCTTTTCAACCGCTATTTTAGCGCTCTCACGAATCGTATCGGCCAGCGCGATATAACCGATAATCTGCTCTTTTGTAGAGAGCGCTACAATACTGTTACCCTCTTCCAAAAACGTTTGCGCAACCGTTGAGGGTTGTAATGACGTGAACTGAGCGATAAAAGCAGGAGAACCTACAAAATAAACCATGCCATCGATCTCGCCTGAAACACCTAGTCCTGAATAATTCTGAAATGCTTGAACGCTCTTGGGTGATGTTTGCGGTGATGAAGCGATAATCGCTTTAGCTAACGGGTGTTTGGACCCCTCTTCCAAGGCTGCAGCAAGGGCT
Source organism: Sulfurospirillum halorespirans DSM 13726 (assembly GCF_001723605.1). Taxonomy (NCBI): domain Bacteria; kingdom Pseudomonadati; phylum Campylobacterota; class Epsilonproteobacteria; order Campylobacterales; family Sulfurospirillaceae; genus Sulfurospirillum; species Sulfurospirillum halorespirans. The sequence continues at coordinate 1,788,809 of NZ_CP017111.1, forward strand.
AAAACTTGCTCTTTTGAAAGTGTACTCTCAATTAAAACATCTACCACCTGAGGGTTTGCATAAGTCAATGTTCCCGTTTTATCAAACACAACGGCGTTGATTTTGCCCACATTTTCAAGCACTTCGGCATTTTTAATGAGAATCCCCTCACTCGCACCCCTTCCAACACCAACCATAATCGCCGTTGGTGTCGCAAGTCCAAGCGCGCAGGGGCACGCAATGACCAGAACCGAGACCGCATTGATGATCGCCTCTTCAAAATCGCCCCCGATAAACCACCACGCACCCAAGGTAATCACCGCGATGCTCACCACAATCGGCACAAAAATACCTGCAATCGTATCGGCAAGGCGTTGAATCGGTGCTTTAGAACCTTGCGCCTCTTCGATGAGGCGGACGATCGAAGCTAAAAAGGTATCGGAGCCCACTTTGGTCGCTTGACATTTAAGCATCCCATCGCCATTTTTGGTCGCTCCTACAATCTTATCGCCCACAGATTTAAGCACGGGTAAACTTTCCCCCGTCATCATCGACTCATCGACCATACTATTGCCCTCAACGACAATGCCATCAGTGGGAATACTCTCGCCTGCTTTGACCACAAAAATATCGTTTACATGTAAAGCTTCTATGCTGATCTCTTCGAGCTTTCCATCACGCTCTACAAACGCATTTTTAGGCTGTAAATGAAGGAGTTTCGCAATAGCAAACCCCGTTTTGGCTTTCGCCCTCACCTCTAAAAGTTTGCCTAAAAGTACCAACGTTATGACCGAAACGGAGGCTTCAAAGTAAAGGTGCAACGGCACGTAAAAAAGTACAACGCTAAGGCTTAAAAAGTACGCAGCACTCGTGCCTAAAACGACGAGAACGTCCATATTGGCACTGCCACTTTTCAGGCTTTTATACGCACCCACATAAAACTTTCGCCCACAGTAAAACTGCACAATCGTCGCAAGGGCTAATTGAAGCATTGGGGGAAGATGCAGATGAATGTTAAAAAGCATCGCCACCATTTCGACTAAAAACGGTAGGGTCAGCAGTGCGGAGAGGCTAAATTCTCTCAAAAGTTTTTGGTAATCCTGCTCTTTATCCAGACTTTTTTGATCTTGATCGACTTTGGAAGATTCGGTAGCACCAAAACCTGTTTTTTCAATGCTTTGGATAATTTCGGGAAGGTTGATATTTGGGTTAGATGAGGCAATAAACGCTTTTTCGCTCGCTAAGTTGACATTGGCAGTAACGCCTTCAAGCTTGCCAAGCACACGCTCAATACGCGCGGAACATGCCGCACATGTCATGCCTTTGATGTCAAGCTCAAAATGTTTTTCGGACATTTTTTGTCTCCTATCTTTTTGTGACATTCTAACGCTTCGTTACTTGCGTCAAGATGAAACAAAAAAAGTAGCCAAATCTTTACATGTAAAGGGTTACGAAGAGAGATATTGCGTTATATCCACATCATCGATCTGTTCAGGAGTCAGATACTTTTGCGCATACTGCATATAAACACCACTACGTAAAAAAAGATCAAAGAGGTCGCCATCGATGTGTTCATCTTTTTTAAGCATGCTTAAAATTTTGATCGCCTCAGAGATCGTTTTTGCTTTTTTATACGGTCGATCACTGGCAGTTAAAGCTTCAAAAATATCGGCAATAGCGATGATGCGAGCAGGAAGAGAGATCTGCTCTTTGGTAAGCTTCCTTGGATACCCAGTGCCTTTCATCGTCTCATGGTGCGCGCAGGCATACTCAGGAACATGTTTGAGATTGTCCATAAAGGGAAGTTCAGAGAGCATACGAATGCTCATGATGATATGCTCATTGATCTTATAACGCTCCTCATCGTTCAGGGTTCCCCTAGCGATGCTAAGGTTGTAGAGTTCACCTAGATTATTGTAGTACTTTGGTATCTCCATCTTAATGCCAAGGCGCGTAAAGACCTTTGCATCGACCTCCTGCGCTCTTGAAATGAGATGCTCTGGTTTATCTTGGAGAAGCGTTTCAACACATGGAAGGGGTTTAAGAGGAATGTCAAGCAACCGTTTTTTCTCCGCTTCGCTCATACCCAATCGATCATCAAAATGACGTGTCCACGTGATGGAAGCGATCTCTTTGAGGCGTTCAATTTTTTGAGCATCCATAAACTCACCACCGATGTTACACTCGGCTAAAAAGGCAAAATCATCAAAGAGTTTTGCTTCTGCAACTGAGCGTTTTTGCATCAAAAGCTCTTGCGTGTCTTTGCCTTTTAAAAGTGCTTCTAAATACGCGATATGCGCATCTCTAAGCAACACTTCAAAACGGGTACGAATCTCATGAATACGGTTGTGAATACTCTCCAGTTTCGTTGCCTTATCGACCACATATTCAGGTGTCGTCACTTTGCCACAGTCGTGAAGAAGTGCGGCTATACGAAACTCCCTCCACGCATTTTCATCGGTAAAATTAAACTTTTTAAAAATACCTTCATGGCTGTTATTTGCTTCCTGCGCCAACATCGTGGCAAGTTCAGGTACACGCTCGCAATGCCCACCCGTATAAGGTGATTTATCATCGATGGCACTAGCAATAAGCTTGATAAACGACTCCATCAGGTTCTCTTGTGCTTTTTCATGCGCTTTGATCGAACGCGCCATCAACACCATCGAATGGCTGAGTGCGTAAAACTCTTTGATGCGTGTTCGAACATGATGCACAGCGTCGTACTGTTTAAGAGCAACGCCATCACTCATCGTTTTGAGTAAATCAACAGGGGCAATGATAATGCGTCTTAAAAAAAGCCATGTCACAACAATGATCAAAAGCATGATAAACAGTGAAATCACAATGGTTTGAATCATAATCGCATCGATCTCTTGGGTCACTTTTTTCTCTTCCAAATAGGTACCAATGTACCACTGTTTTCCAAAATCAGAGGGAAATTCTGAAAAGGCGAATAGGTAGTTTTTATTCGCTTCATTGTGAACTCGACCACGCTTTGTTCCATTTAAAAATTGCTCATACGATGCTTGTATCTCTTTGGGGAGTTGATCCACAGTGATATTGGACTCTTTTGTGGGTAAGGAGCTTGCGATCACATCGCCATGAGGATTGACAATGACAATAGGTCCATCGACAACGAGACTTTGTTCTTGAAGCAATTTGGTGATCGAAGCAATGGTAAAATCAATTCCAGCTACTTTCACTTTTTCACTCATTTGATTTATAAAAGGGTATGAAACGGTTATGCCAATCTCATTGGTTGAAGCAAAAGCATAAGGTTCTGACCAGTAAAAATTTTCATGGGAAGTTGCTTTTGTAAACCATGTGCGTTCACGCGGATCGTATGATAAGGGTTTATTTTCAATGCGAATGGTTTCAAATTCGGTATTTTTATACGCCCATTCATCAATACCTAGGTTGCTACGTGTATCGATGGTTCGCATAGCAAATTCGGGTGTGCGTCTGGCTTGAAAGAAGTTACCATGTAGATCAGCAATGTAAATGCTCGCAATTTTCTCATCGGAGAGCAATATCTCCCACATCATTCGCGTAAAAATTTCCCTTGAAGCAAAGAGATCATCGTTTTGTTGGCTATGAATCAACACTTTAAGATGCGCAGATGTCTTTTGTAAAGAGACTTTGATGGTTTCAATGATGTTTTTACGCACCTCTGCATTGCGCTTTTGAATCATACTGTAAGAATTTTTGGAACTTTGCAGGTAATTATGACCAATCAACGAGATAGAAAGAAAACTCGCAAGCCCTAAAATAAGGGTGATAATGCTAAAGGTGAACGTGTAACGTTTGGTCTTTTTCATAGTGATGCTCCTTACAAGAAGAGAGGCAGGCAGATAAATACTATGGTTCTAAGAAATTGTAACACGATTTAGAGCAATCGACACTACTTTTTTAAACTTATTCTTCTCTTTTTTCCGCAAGAAGAGCAACTTCTTCAATATCTGTACTAAAATCTTGGTATTCCAGTTTGGCATCTTTAAGATTCTTCGTCGCTTTGGCACCTAAACGCTTCAAATTTTCCACACGACCTAAGATATTGCCTGAACCTTCACTGAGCTGTTTTTGAGCGCTTTCATAGCTGTTATTGAGCGTTTGAAGCTGAGTGCCCACTTTTTTGAAACTCTCCGAAAAACCTACCATTTTGTCGTACATCTTGCCTGCTTCATCAAACAGCTTTGTCGCAAGTGTACTAGACTGCTCACTTTGCCAGTAAAGATAGATCGTACGCAAAGAAACGGTTAAAGTCGAAGGATTCACAATGGCAATGTGCTTACGAAGCGCGTATTCATACAGTTTTGGATCTTCGTTAATTGCAACCGAAAATGCCCCTTCAATCGGCACAAACATAAAAACATACTGCAACGTTCCTTGTTTATAGTGCGCATAATCTTTAGAATCCAGTGTGTCAATATGCTCGCGAAAGGCTTGCATAAGCGCTTTGGAAGCAATGTGCTTCTCCTCATCACTCTCAGCCCTAATAAACTCATCGTAACTGTTGAGTGAGACTTTAGAATCGATGATGATCGTACGCTCTTGTGGCAGTTTAATGACAACATCAGGACGTTTTGTACGTCCCTCTTCATCTTTATAACTCTCTTGCGTTTCGTAGTGAACGCCTTTCACAAGCCCAGAATACTCCAAAACGCTCTCCAAGATCATTTCACCCCAACTGCCTTGGCTCTGTTTTTTACCTTTGAGCGCTTTGGTAAGATTTTCAGCCTCTTTGGAGATATTCATACCTGCACGAGCGACCAGTTCGATCTCTTTGGAGAGCTCTGCAAATTTTTTCGTGCTGTTCTCTTGGGAATTTTCAACGCTTTTTTTGAAATGTTCTAGATTTTCTTTAAAAGGTTTTAGCAGTGTTTCAAGCGATTTGATCGAGGTATCGTCCAGTTTTTGAAGCTTTTTTTCTAGGTGTTGCTCCATAATGGCATTGAGTTTAAGTTCAAGCTTTTTCCCCTGCTCTTCAAAATCGAGTTTAAGCTTTTGATGGCTCTCTTTTTGTGCTTGAAGTTCGGCTTGCAGTGTCGCATTTCTCATGTTGAGGGCGAGGTTTTCCATGTTTAATTGCTCATTTTTGGCTTTCATCTCAGCGAGCGCGTACGCTTTGTCCTTTAGAACAGCTCGAATCCACAATCCAAAGACCACCATCGCAACGAGAAACGTGATAAAAACAGCTAGCAATAGCATCATCTCTTGGGGCATAACAACTCCTCATATAAGCTTACATGTAAAATTATTCGATGTAAATGGTGTCTAAAATTTGATTTTTGAAGCGAATATTTTCCAAATTTTGTTTCAAAACGCGGTTCTCTTCTTTGAGAATCGAATACTCACCATAGAGTTTATTGATGTCACGGCTCATGTAATAGATCTGATTTTTGATGTAAATACGTGGCAAAATGACCAAAAAAGCGACACACATCACCATATAGACAAGCAGTAAAAAACGAAAGTCAAGATTTCTCTCGACTTTTTGCTCGGCATCGTACTGCTCTAAAAGATCATTTTTATCGTCCATTACGCCCTCTTGATCTCAAAAACACGCAGCTTCGCACTGCGGCTTCGCGGGTTTTTTTTCACTTCAGCGTTCGTTGCTTCGATCGGTTTTTTACTAATGAGTTTGCCCAAAGCATGGTTATTGCCACACAGACATCGCATTACAGAAGGCGGGCAAATGCAGTTTTGAGACCAGAACTTAAAGGTCTGCTTCACAATGCGATCTTCTAGTGAATGAAACGAGATGATGCCCACAATGCAATGCTCAAAATTCGCATTTTTAATGCTCTCTAAAAGCTCTGTAAGCACCCCTAGTTCGTTATTGACTTCAATGCGAATGGCTTGAAAAAGAAGCGTTGAAGGATGGATACTCTTTTTACCACCCACTTTTTCGGCTAATTTTGAAAGCTCTTTGGCACTCTGTAAAGGGGCTTTTGCTCTGGCTTCACAGATCACATTCGCCAGCTTTTTATACTCGTGAATCTCACCATACTCGCGCAAAATAAACTCTAACTCCTCTTGTGAGTAGTGATTGACCACCTCATAAGCACTCAGCTCTTGCTTTGGATTCATGCGCATATCAAGCACATCCGAATCAAAGGCAAATCCGCGCTCTTTTTTATCGAGTTGCAACGAGGAGACACCAATGTCTGCAAGAATGCCGCGAATTGGCAGATGCGCATACTTAGCAATCACCGAAGCAAAATTACCATGGTGAAGGCTCACGCGATCGCCAAAGCGCTCTAACCTTTTTTGGCTAAAAGCGAGCGCTTCTTCGTCTTGGTCACACCCAATGAGCTTGATGTGAGGATTTTGCTCCAAAAGAGCCTCACTGTGCCCACCGTATCCGAGCGTACAATCCACAATAATCCCCTCAGAAAGAGCAAAAAAAGCCGCTTTAACCTCTTCTAAAAGTACGGGAATATGGGGAATGTTCACGGTGTATCCTTCTTCAAAATGGTTCTATTATAGACTCTTTAGGCTTACAATCGCCTCATACGCCACATCCATCATCGTCTCAATCTCTTTACATGTAATGATAAAAGGAGGCATAAAATAGACAACATTGCCTAATGGACGCAAAATCACACCCTTTTTCATGGCATACTCAAAGATTTTAAGATTGACCCGAAAATCAATCGGATACACGTCCAGTTCCACCGCTGCAATCATCCCTGTTTGACGGACTTTCTGCACATTAGGAAGTGATTTAAAACGCTCCAACTTCGAAGCGATCAACGCAATTTTTTCCTGATTTTGCTCTAGAATAGACTCATTTTCAAAGATGTCTAAAGTCGCATTTGCCGCACTGCACGCCAAAGGATTTCCCGTATAACTGTGTGAGTGTAAAAACGCCTTAAATTCGGAGTAATCACAATAAAAAGCATCGTACACGTCTTGGGTTGTTAGCACCACAGAAAGAGGCAGATAACCCCCTGTTAGTCCTTTAGAAAGCGTCATAAAATCAGGGCTAACATGGGCATATTCGCAGGCAAACATCTTACCTGTTCTACCAAAGCCAACAGCGATTTCATCGGCGATTAAGTGAACCCCATAGCGATCACACAGTTTGCGTGCCAGTGAGATATAAAGCGGATGGTACATGTTCATTCCACCCGAACATTGCACCAAGGGTTCAATGATAAAAGCAGAAATCTGATCGGCTTTTTCTTTAAAAATTTCCTCCAACGCATCAGCAGCTTTGATGGCACTCTCTTCACTTTGATCTTTGGGTACAGGTGTCTGAATCGTTTGCAAGAGAATATCTTCAAATACCTCTTTGTACAGTTTGACGTCCCCAACGGCTAAAGCACCGATCGTTTCGCCATGATAGCTGTTTTCCAAAGAGACAAATAACGGTCGTTTTTGCCCTCTGTTTTTATGATATTGAAAGCTCATTTTAAGAGCAACTTCAATGGCACTAGAGCCGTTATCGGCATAAAAACACTTCACCAGCCCTTTTGGAGCCAAGGCACAAAGCCTTTTTGAGAGCTTAATGATCGGTTCATGCGTAAATCCCGCAAAAATAACGTGTTCGAGTGTCTCTAATTGCTCTTTAATTTTTTGATTGATATACGGATTGCAATGCCCAAAAAGATTGACCCACCACGAACTAACACCATCGATATAACGGTTATCTTCAAAATCGACTAAATAGACTCCTTCGCCTCTTTGAATGGGAATAATCGGAAGTGTCTCGTGGTCTTTCATCTGCGTGCAGGGGTGCCATATATGCTTTAGGTCATCTTCAATTAACATTTTCGTGTTCATTGTTACTTTTTACCTTTTTTGTTAGGAGTTTCACGCGATTTATGGTTATTTAATAACTATATAGATAGAATTATAGCAAAATACAAAGTTCTCAAAGGGCATGAATGATTACCTGGATGCAACGTCACAAGAAATATTTGGTCATCACTATCTGGATTAGCACAATAGCGTTTGTAGGCGCTGGTTTTGTGGGATGGGGTGCTTATGATATGAACACAGATCGTGCCGCATCTGTCGCAAAAGTAGGTCATCGAACCATCTCTGTCCAAGAATTCCAATCCGCTTATGCAAGCCACTATAACTTTTACAACAATCTCTTAGGTGGTAAACTTACCCAAGAACAAGCCGATCAGATGGGTCTCGATAAAATTGTGATGAACACGCTAGTGAATCAAGCACTTCTTTTGAACTACGCTGATGAAATCGGCCTTGTTGCAACCAAAGACGATGTTAAAGAGCGCCTTATTAACACACCAACCTTTCAAACAGATGGCGTGTTTAACAAAGAACTCTATTATTCTATTCTGAAAGCCAATCGCATCAATCCAAGCGACTATGAAAATGGACTTGAAAAAGAGATTTTGAATGCAAAACTCGAAAACTTTTTTAAACTAACACCCACACCTAAAGAGATTGATCTTTTTGCATCTGCTTTCTTTATGGAAGATCGCCTCTCCGTTGCCGCTGTGACACTTGATGCCAACGAAGTGACACTCAATGAAGATGCCATTAAAGCCTACTGGGACAAGAACAAATCCAATTACCTTACGAAAAAAAGCTATACGCTTGAACTGCTCAATCTTCCTGCTTCTCAAGCCAAATTTGATGATAAAACGTTAGAGGAATTTTTCGCACTCGAGAAACACAACTACATTCATCCTGATGGGAAGCTGATGAGTTTTGAAGAGGCAAAAACAAAAGTTGCTGTTGACTTAAGACTTAAAAACGATAAAAAGAGTTCTTTAGAAGCCTATCTTGCTTTCAAAAAAGGTGAACTACCTGCAAGTGAGACTAAAATAATTTTTGATGATGACACCACCTACCCACTTGATAAGATTCAAGTAGTAGCCAAAGATGAAGTGTTAAAACCTGTTGTAATTAAGGACAGTTACGTTATTATCAAGGTGAAAACGATTCAATTCCCTGAGCCTATGTCTTATGAAATGGCGAAGAAAGATGCCAGTCGTGATCTTTTAGAAGAGCTTAAAAGTGCAGCATTAGAGAAGAAAGCTGTCGCCAAACTTGAAAACTTCACAGGAAGTGACATTGGCTTCGTTAGTCGTGATTCTGTAAAATCAATTGCAGGGCTTAGTGAAGCAAAAAGTGCTGAATTTTTAAGTCACGTTTTTGATAACACAACCAAAAAAGGTTATAAAATTATCGATGGAAAAGCCATTGTATACGAGGTTCTGGAACAAAAGTTGCTTAACAAGGACAAGGCTAAGCAGTATGTTAGTATGATTAGTGAAAATGTTTTACAAGTGAAACAAGCTGAATTAAACCAAAATCTTATTAAAAAGCTCGCTACTGCATACAAAGTCGAGCAATACTACAAAGGAAAATAGTTGAGCACTACGATTTTAGGTATCGACATTGGTTCAACCAAGATTTGCGCTATTATCGCTCAAAAAAACGATGATGGCGATGTCAAAATCTTAGGGGCAGGTATTGCAAAGTCTCAAGGTCTTAAAAAAGGTATTATTACCAATATTGACCTTGCATCAAAGTCGATTCGTAATGCACTCAATGATGCAAAAAGAGTCGCAGGAACGCAGTACGAAAAAGTCATCGTTTCGATCTCTGGCGCGTACACAAAAAGTGTTGATAGCAGTGGCATTGTCAACATTCCTAACCGTGATATTGGCATCAAAGAGATCAATCGTGCGATGCAAATGGCAGATCACAATGCCAACATTCCGAACGAATATGAAAAACTGCACGTACTCCCTTACAATTTCAAAGTAGACGATCAAGAGTTTATTGAAGATCCTCTTGGCATGAATGGCGCGCGCCTTGAGGTGCAAGTCCATATTATTACCGCTCAAAAATCATCCCTAAGTAACCTTAGAAAAGCCGTTAAATCAGCAGGTGTTGAGATTGACAACATCGTTCTTGGCTGTTATGCCTCAGCGATTGCCGTTTTAAATCACGATGAGAGAGAACTGGGCGTTGCGGTGATTGATATGGGTGGCGCTACATGTAATGTGATGATCCATGCAGGTAATTCCATGCGTTTTAACGACTATTTAGGTGTAGGCTCACTCAATATCACGAATGATCTCTCAACTGCTCTTCATACACCACTGGGTGCAGCAGAAGAGATCAAAATCAATTATGGCTCACTCAAAAGCAATTCCAATGAACTGATCGAACTCCCTGTCATTGGGGATGATGGTTCGACTCACGAAGTCTCTCTCAATATTGTCTCTAATGTTATTTATGTGAGGGTTGAAGAGACACTGATGATCTTAGCCAAAACACTTGAAGACAGTAGTTTTAAAGAACAAATTGGTGCAGGTGTCGTGTTAACAGGTGGAATGACAAAGCTCGATGGCATTAGAGAATTGGCATCCGCCATTTTCGACAATGTGCCTATCAGAATTGCCAAACCAAGAGAGATGGATGGACTCTTTGAGACACTCAGAGATCCAAGCTATGCAACAGCCATTGGTCTTGTTTTGTACGGCGGAGGTCACTTCACACCGTATGAGATCGATTCTAACAAAAAATTACGCTACAAAGATGAGACGATAGAACCAACCAAACACCACCACCAAGAGACATTTGATGATGGTGAAGAGGCTGAGGAAAATGAAATTGGAACACTTCCTGCTTCAGAGAGTAATGCAAAAGAGAAATTAAAAGATCTTGCAAACATCCAGGAAGAACATAGCGAGGGTTTTGGCTCAAAACTATGGAACAGACTGACACAATTATTTTAAAGAGGGGTAAGAGGTATGAACGGATTTAGCATAGAAGAATCAAAATGTGTATACGGAGCTAAAATCAAAGTTATCGGTGTTGGCGGTGGCGGTGGTAATATGATTAACCACATGGTAAGAGAAGGTATCGAAGGTATCGATCTTATCGCAGCAAACACTGACGCACAAGCCCTTGAAAATTGTTTGGCTAAAACAAAAATTCAACTCGGTAAAAAAGGCTTAGGTGCAGGTATGCGCCCTGATATTGGTCGAGAATCTGCATTAGAGAGTTACGAAGAGATCAAAAGTTCTTTAGAAAAAGCTGACATTGTTTTTATCGCATCTGGTTTTGGTGGAGGCACTGGAACAGGAGCTGCACCTGTCGTTGCACAAGCGGCTAAAGAGGTCGGTGCATTAACCGTTGCTGTTGTGACACGCCCCTTTATGTTTGAAGGTAAAAAAAGAGCTAAACTGGCAGAACTTGGCATTAATGAACTGCGTAAAGAGAGTGATTCGATTGTCATCATCCCTAATGACAAACTTCTTGCTATTGTGGATGCAAAATTTGGTATCAAAGACAGTTTTAAAATCGTTGATGATGTTTTAAGTCGTGCTGTTAGCGGTATGAGTTTGGTTGTTCTTTCATCCGGTCAAAGTGACATCAATGTTGACTTTGCTGACGTACAAACCGTTATGAGTCATCGTGGTATGGCACTTATGGGAATTGGTGAGAGCACGGGTGAAGATGCAGCGATGGAAGCGATTAAGAGTGCTATTGAGTCCCCTCTACTTGATAACCTCTCCATTAACGGCGCTCTTGGCGTCTTGGTTCACTTCCAAATTCCTTCAAGCTATCCTATCACGGAAATCAGCAATGCAATGCAGCTTATTCTTGATTGTGCGGATGAAGATGCTGATGTTATCTTTGGTACAACTACCAGTGAAGATATGGAAGAAAACAGTGTCAAAGTGACCATTGTTGCAACAGGATTTGAAAATAAAGTCGAAGCATCAAAAGAGCTCAAGATGCTTAACAGCAATCAAGAATCAATCAAAAAAGAGCGTATTTTACGCATGAAAAAAGTAAGTGGTGGCTATGAGGGACAAGATGACTATCTTGATATCCCTACCTACATTAGACACCAAATGGATTAGTAAAACCTCGTTATACCCTCTTCTATGTAGGAGAAGAAGCCTTGGCTTCTTCTCCTATTTTTGACTTAACCAACTCCTTCTGATAAATAACACAAATTGCGCTACCATCAAAGCTTTCATGACCCATTCACTCTGTTTGTGCATCGTAGCAAACGCTTCGGTTATTGTCTCCGTAGCGCCTAATTGTTGCGCGTGAATGATAAATGGCGTATAGTAATAAAGAAAAAGCCCTGTCCCAACAACAATCATAAGCGATAAAAAGAAGGAGAGAAAATCATAATTTTTACGCATCATAAAGACTTGCACTTCATAAATAATGCTGTAAAGTGCCGCAAAACCAATGACAAGGTTCATTTTCAAGAAGACTTGTGTCATCAAAATACCGCTTTGAAAATGGCTCAAAACGCCCTCACCTAAATACTTTTCTGGGAAAAAGATCACTGGTGCTATAAACGCACCCGCCGCAATTTCAACACCGATTGCAATGCCAAGCATCGCCAAATAAATCACCATAAAACTTCTCATTGTTGCTCCTTAATCCAAAATCCACGATCTAGCCCTGCTAAATCTTTGTAAAACGACACGTTCAAACCTTTTTCTTTTACATGTAAAGCAATAGGCTCACGCTGATCGTATCCCATTTCACAGACTAACGCCTTAACCTCTCGTTGCACAAAAAGATCAATAATCTGACACAACATCTCATCGCCCCTACTTCCGCCATACAGCGCTAATGAAGGCTCAAAAGAGAGTCCAATGCCTAAAGGCTCGCTATTGGCAATATAAGGAGGATTGGAGACGAGCATATCGATCTTTTCTGTGACCCCATCCAAATAACTCCCTTCCACAAAGTGAATGCGATCGCTCACACCGTGTTTTTGGGCATTGTGCACGCTTACATGTAAAGCGTCACGGGAAAGATCAACCGCGGTTATGTTAGCCTTAGGAAGCAGGAGAGAGAGCATAATAGAGACAATGCCACTCCCACAACCAATCTCGACAATATGTGCTTCCTCTGGCAACGTTTTGGCAAGTTCAACGGCTTTATCGACCAGAAGTTCCGTTTCAGGTCTTGGAATGAGTACGCGTGAATCGACATCAAAAACTCTTCCATAAAAACTGGCTTTTCCTAAAATATACTCCAAAGGCTCATGGCGTGCACGGCGTTCTAGAAGTTCCATAAAACGCTCATGTTCGCCACTTTCATCATCACTATGCCCCATGATCCAACTGATCTCTTTACCCAACACTTCAGCCAAAAGGATCATCGCCTCTTTTTGAGGAATCTCTGTGACATCGCGAAGTTGCTCCGTCCCTAAACGCACGAGGTCGTTAATGCGCAAGAGCCGCTCCTTCATCAAAGTGCATTCCAAGCTTCTTAAGTCTTTCCGTAAGCGGTGGATGGGTAAAATAAAGTGCGATCGTTAACGGATGCGAAAGAGGAAAACTTTTATTTTCATCCGCCAATTTGACCAAGGCTGAAGCAAGGGCTTCTTGGCTCTCACACTCACTGCCATACTCATCGGCTTTGTACTCATTGTAGCGACTCACAAGCCCAAAAAGAGGCATCAAAACAAACGAGAGCAGTGGTGAAAACATTAAGAAAAGTATCATCACACTACCTGCGGATTTGTTTACATGTAAAGCATCAAAAAGCTCCTCTGGAAGGTTTCCAAAGAGTGCGAACATAAGCAACAGCATCAGCGCACTGGAGGCAATATTTTTTAGAATATCGTTGTGTTTAAAATGACCCAATTCATGTCCTAAAACAGCTAAGAGTTCGTGTTTTTCAAGCTTTGCGATTAAGGTATCAAACAGCACAACGCGTTTGGAACGTCCTAAACCTCCAAAATAAGCATTGAGTCTGTTGTCCCGTTTACTCGCATCCAAGCTAAACACACCACTGCTCTTAAGCCCTGCTTTTTGCAAAAGGGCTTCAATGGAGCTTTTAAGATTTTTATCTTCAAGTGGGGTTAGTTTATTGAACAGAGGAACGATCACGATGGGATAGATCATATTGATAAACAAAATAACCACAAAAGCAAATAAAAATCCATAAAACCACCAATAGTCATACGCCATAATAATCGCACTCATCGCCCAGAAAAAGGCTCCACCCAAAATCACGAACATCAATGCTGCTTTGATTTGATCAAGGATGAATGTCTTGACATCAATCGTTGAAAAGCCAAACTTTTTATCGAGCCCAAAGGTCTGGTACAGATCAAACGGAAACGATAAAGCATAATTAATTGCAATAAAGCTCATTACCAAGAGTACTGAACGAAGGGCTTCGTTGCCCATAATGAGTGTTGCATCAAGCGTTGAGAGTCCAAATGTGATCCAGCCAAAAAAGAGGATAAAATCAAACAATGTGCTGACAATAGAGAATTTTTGCGAAGCGATTTTATACGCAGCCGCCTTGGCGTAATTTGCAGGTGAGAGAATAATCGCTTTAAAACTGCGCGCGTTGGTTACAAAACCTATCTCCATGAATGCCGCGTAGAGTTTAATGAGAAGATAAACGATATAAAAGAGTGTTAAGAGTTCTAACATAGAGTCTTTTCCTTTGATAAATTGAAAGACATTATCATACCAGTTTTTCATCAATATTCCCTAAACAAATGCAACACATTTGCAACGCTAGCGTGCTATGATTTTCTCAGAAATAAGTTCTTTCCTTTTTTTCTAGTAACACAACGGGTTATTTAAATATTTTATTAGGAAAATGAGTTTAGAATAATATATAACACAAAAGGAGTCTCTTATGACAATTGGAAAACAACTCTTAGCTATGTTAGCCATCGCTATAGTAGGAGCCTGTACTATCTTTGGTATTAGCATCACCAAGATGGATAAGGTTTATGAGGAAACGAATTATGTCACTGTCAATTCACTACCAAGCGTTCTTTCCCTCAGTGATGCTATGCTTTTTGGACTCCGCCTTCGTTTAGTCATGTGGGAGCATATTACGCAAGAGGATAAAGAGGTTAATGCAAAGTCCAAAGAAGGAATACTCGGTACTTTAAATGACCTCTCAAAAGAGTTGGATCAATATGGGAAACTGACGAGTGATGCTAAAGATAAAGCAATGCTAGAAAAAGACCTTGCAGCCTTTGAAAAATTTAAAGTCTTGGTTAACGATATTTTAAAGCTATCAGAAACAGGGCACAAAGCAGAAGCGTCTATCGCTTTTAATAAAGCACGCCCTACGCTAAAAGTCTTAACAACAGCGCTTGATGAACACATGAATTACAATTTGGAATTAGCGAAAACAATGGCATCGGATGCTGCACATGAAAAACAAAGTGCCAATACCATGATGATTATTGTCGTTTTACTTGTGGTTGGAACAACCATTTTCTTAAGTATTATCATCCGCAATAACATCATGCAAGGTGTGCATCTTGTACGTGATAGCATTGGTAATTTCGTTCGCACGAAAGAGCTTCATTTTCGTATCTCTTACACCAAACACAATGAGATTAAAGAGATGGTTGATAGTTTTAATACCTTGGTTGAAACGCTTGAACTTACCATTAAAGATGCAAAGAACTCTTCGAATGAAAACGCCTCTGTTTCACATGAGCTCAGTACCACCAGTATGCAAATAGGTCGTAATGCAGAGCAAAGCTCTACGATTGTTGAGAATACGATACATGAGATTGAAGCTATTAAAATCTTTGTACAAGAGACAGCAACACTTTCCGAAGGGATGAAACAGAGCATCGCTACAGCAGGAAGTCGCCTTGAGAATGCCAAAAATGAGGTTATTTCACTGCGTGGAGAGATGGATCAAGCCAGTCACTCCGAATCAGCCCTTGCTCAAAAATTGGAGCAGATGAGTCATGATGCGGAACAAGTCAAACAGATCCTTACGGTCATCTCTGACATTGCCGATCAGACCAATTTGCTAGCCCTTAATGCTGCCATAGAAGCTGCGCGTGCAGGTGAACATGGACGTGGGTTTGCAGTTGTGGCGGATGAAGTACGAAAGTTGGCTGAACGCACGCAAAGCTCGCTTACAGAGATCAATGCCACCATCAATGTCATTGTCCAATCCATCGTCGATTCATCCGAGCAGATGGGCAGAAATGCTAAAAACATTCAAAGGCTCTCCACGGTTTCGAGTGGTGTTGAAACGACCATTTTAGGAACCACACAGGTCATGGATGAGAGTGTTAATGCGGTTACGATCAGTGCTCAAAATTCTCGAAAGATTTCACAAGATACCGACAAGATCGTTGAGATGGTCACCAATATCAACACGTTAACCTCACAAAATGCCAGAAGTGTTGAAGAGATCGCAGCAGCAGCGGATCACCTTTCTCGCTTGGCTGAAAATCTTAACAACAAACTCAACCAGTTCCAATCCTAGCTAAACTTTAGGGGTAAAGTGTAAAAACTTTACCCATCCTCTGTTTTTCATCTTAATGGTATAATACGCGCAAAAAACGAAATGGGGCATTTATTTGGCACTTTTAGATTTAATTGGTATCAGCAAAGCCTATGAAACACAAAAAATTTTAACCAACGTTGATTTTTCTCTGCATGAGGGAGAACGTGTTGCCATCATTGGCAAAAACGGTGGGGGAAAATCAACCCTGATGAAGATCGTTTTTGGCGTATTGGAAGCAGATGAAGGGAGACGAATTCTTCAAAAAAATGCCAAAGTGGGCATGTTAGATCAAACCCCTCGTTTTAAAGAGGGAATGAACGTCAAAGAGGCGATTGAAGAGGAACTTAAAGAGCTCAAAACGGCGCGCCTTCGTTACGAAGAGGTTATTAAAACGTTAGAGCATGACTATCACAATGAAGCATTGCTAGCAGAACAATCGCAACTAGTTACCTTTTTAGATCTGCATGATGCGTGGAGTTTGGATGAAAAGATCGAGCAAGTTTTGCAAGAGTTTGATCTTAAACAGTTTGAACACAGCGATGTCAATCTTTTAAGCGGTGGCGAACAACGCCGTGTCACGCTTGCAGGTCTCATTCTTCAAAAACCCGATATTTTGCTTTTAGATGAACCGACCAACCATTTGGATGTTTACATGGTTGAGTTTTTAGAGCAGATGATTTTAAAGTCAAAATTTACCCTTCTCTTCATTTCGCATGATCGTTATTTTATCGACCATCTTGCCACGCGTACGATTGAAATCGATGATGGCAACGTGCGAAGCTTCGAGGGAGGATACGAAAATTATCTTACATGTAAAGAACTTTTGATCTTATCACTGCAAAAACAGCATGAAAATCTGCTCAAATACCTCAAAGGCGAAGAAGAGTGGCTGAGGCGTGGTGTTAAAGCAAGACTCAAGCGCAATGAAGGGCGAAAACAGAGGGTTTTTGAACTGCGCGAGTCTGCTAAAAAGAACCCATCACTGGTTCGAAAACTCAAACTAGAACTTGAGCGCGAAAAGCATAATTTCAATGGTGAGAAGATCATCAACAAACAAAAGATGCTTTTTGAGATGTACAACATCGATAAAAAGCTAGGTAACAAACTGCTGATTAAAGACTTTAGCACGCGTATCTTGCAAAAAGATCGCATTGCGATTGTCGGAAAAAATGGCGCTGGAAAATCAACCCTGCTTAAAATCTTACTGGGCGATATGAGTGTGGATGCTGGGAAATTTGATAAAGGTGAGTTTAAAGTCGGTTATTTTGACCAACAACGCCTTATGCTGGATGATAACAAAAATCTTATCGAAACCTTTTGCCCCAATGGCGGCGACCGTGTCGATGTCAAAGGTAAAAACCTTCATGTCTTTGGCTATCTTAAAGATTTTCTCTTTCCCAAAGAGGATCTCAACAAAAAAATCGGTATTTTAAGCGGTGGAGAAAAAAACCGTGTGGCACTTGCTCTGCTTTTTTCGCAAGAGGTGGATTGTTTGATTTTGGATGAACCGACGAATGATTTGGATATTCCTACGATTAATATTTTAGAAGAGTACATTCAAAGCTTCGGAGGTGCGGTTATTTTTGTCAGCCATGACCGTTACTTTGTTGATAAAATTGCAAGCAAGCTGTATGTGTTTAAAGGTGAAGGGATCATTGAAGAGAGTTACCAAGGTTACAGCGAATATTTAGAGATTGAAAAAGAGATCAAAGAGTTAGATGCCATGGAAGCAATCCAAGAAGTATCCTCAGAGGAGAAAGAAGAGCCAAAGGCACAAAAAGCTAAAGAGAGTGTGCCAACAAAACTCAGTTATAAAGAACAGCGTGCGCTTGAAACCTTGCCACTGCAAATTCAAACACTGGAAGATGAAATCATCGCGATTAAAAAATGTCTTGAAGATCCTGAGTGTTATCAACAGATTGGTCTTACGAAGCTGAGTCAAAATCTCGAAGAGAAAGAGGCACGCTTAGAGCCTCTAATTGAAGAGCTTTTAGAGATAGAAGAGAAAGTTGAGATGATGCAAAGAGGCTAAAAAGCCTCACTGCATCAGGCTTTAAAGGTTGAAAGCGTCGTATCAAGACTCTGAGAAGACTCAAGCATTGTTTGAGAAATGCGAGAAAGTTCCCCTGCAATTTTTTCATTGTTATCGGATAAGCTCAATGTTTTTTTCATCTGTTCCATCATTTGATTGGTCAGATGGGAGATTTCAACGACCTTTTTAGAGGCTTTTTTAGAGACATCAATTGAGACTAATGTACGATTTTTGGTCTCTTCCGTTGCACTTTGAACTCCAAATGCGTTTTGGGAAATCTGACTAATATTTTCAGCATTGACTTCCATATTGGAACTGAGCTGCGTCACACCTTGAACAATCACCCCAATCGTCGCGTCAATCTCAGCCAATGATTTTTGGGTACGTTCAGCCAGTTTTCGCACTTCATCCGCCACAACCGCAAATCCACGACCATGTTCACCTGCACGCGCAGCTTCAATGGCGGCATTAAGGGCTAGCAAATTGGTCTGATCGGCAATATCTTTGATCATTGCCAACACGCCTTTGATCTGCTCCGTTTGTGCCACCACACTTTGAATCTGATGTGCCATCTCTTGCTCAGAATCGCTCGCCGCATTGATTTTTTGCACTACTTCATTGAGTGATAGACTCATGGTTTCTAAAACACTAAACGAGGAGCTGTTGTCTTCAACCGTATGAATCGCAAGCTCTTCGGAGAGGTCAAGATCGGCTTCAATGTCTTTCATCAAATCAAACGACATTTTAATCTGTTGAGCTTGTTCCACCACACCTTGGGAAAAGGCAACCGCATTGGAATTGAGCATTTCGCCGGTATGTTCAACGTTTTGTGAAATTTTTTGTGAACTTAAAATGATTGATTGGATTTTCTCAATAAAAATATTAATAGACTGAGCAATCTCACCCATTTCATCTTGACTGTTAATCTTCACGCGCGCCGTCAAATCGCCATTTCCACTTGAAAGATCACGCACACGCTCCAGTAAAATCTCCAAAGGATTGCCCACAACACGTTTGAGTACCCACATCATCAGTACCGAAGTGATCAGCAATGAAAGGGAAAAGATACTCACCAATTTCCAACTCACATCACCAATGTACGCATCAATTTCGGCAAAAGAAAAGGTCATATCCATAACCCCTAAAACATCTCCTTTTTGAGACGTTGCATGGCAGGCTAAACAATCAGGCTCAGCAATAAGAGGTTTTAAAAGTCGTAAACGGTGCCCTTTCTCATCATCAAGCGTTATATTGTGATGTGTTGGATTTTTAAAAATATTCACAACGGCGGTGTCGGTTGAAAGCTTGGCATCGATGCCAAAGGTATCAATGACCGCTTGTGATTGGTGAATCTTAAGCTCTTTGATCCCCTTCATCGCACCCGCTTCTTGCAATGATTTTTCAATCAAAGCACGATCTCCCAAGTTCATGGCAGCACGAACGGTCTGAAAAACCGATTGGCTCAGCAAATTGAGATTATTTTCACTTTGCATTTGAGATGATTTTTTAAACTCACCGACGATGAAAAATTGTAAAACAATAAAACTACCCAATAAAAGAGGAATAAGCGTTAACCCTATTTTTAAACCTATGCCTTTGCGCATCTGTAGGCCTTTCGAACGTTCATCACATCAATTAAATTCATATCTTCAAGCATTTCATACAACTCTTCACTTCCAACGTTTACATGTAAAGCGATTTTGTCCATTTCAATCGATTTAATGACATAACCAATGACGGACGACGTGATAATGAAAGAGTCTTTAATGATAAGATTGATGATGGTATCTGGATGTTGCTCATGCGTTTTTCGAATCGCCTCTTTAATTGTCTGTGCATTTGCGATTGTTTTGATGGTACCTGAAACCACAATATCAACATGTTCGCTGTGCACTTTGGTCATTAAATCCATTCTGCCTCCAAAATCAAAAATTAATCTTTATTATAGTATATATTTACTCGATTTTGGAATTAATAAATCCTTATAATGACACACATTAACCACACAGTTCCTTTTTGACACGTTCACTTGCCATTGAGATATTCCAAGCAGGCTCCCACACGATTTCGATCTCGCACATCTCCACCTCTTCTATCGTTAAAACCGCATCTTTCGTCCATTGTTGAATCAGCTCATGCAGAGGGCAACCTTTGGTGGAGAGCGTCATCGTAACCAATACCTGTTTAGTGTCAATTTTGACATCGTAAATCAGCCCTAAAGCGACAATATCAAACCCAACTTCAGGGTCTATGACGGTTTCAATGGCAGCGTAAACCGCTTCTTTTGTTATCATTTTTTACTCCTTCATTTTATAATTAAATGCGTAAAGCGCATTCAATGCGACTAAGACAAGTGAACTTAACAGCAACACGCTTCCTAGAAAAAAAAGTCTCTCTATCTGAGTGACAACACCACTGCACAGTATCCCTACTGCAATAAATAACATCCATGTTTGGCTGTCTGCCATCTTGGTATGAATCATCTGATGCAACAAAGGTACTTTTTGCTTTCCAACTAAGGGTGAGAATTTCTCATACCAGATCAAAAAAGGCAAGATTTTATAGATATGCCCCACGATAAAGGAGAGCAAAAAGCCAAAAAAGAAAAGCACGCCTGAAAGAATGCCCAAATAGGCCTCGCCTAGAATAAAATAAAGCGTACATGTAAACACCGAAGTAACCAAACAGACCAGTGCAAAAAGAATATTTTTGACCCAATAATCATTTTGTTTGCGCACCCTTTGTCTTAGAATCATAGCGATCTGCACAACAAAAGAGAGCACCCCTAAAACCATGCACAAAGCGGCAATGCTTTGCACCAAAAGAGGAAAGGACGCAATAAGTGCGATCATCATTAACGTCACACCAAAACTGTGCAGATAAAATGCTCTGTTGATCCACTGCTCACTAAAATTATGTGAGAGTGAAAACATCGGAATAAGCACCATAGAAACGCCCATAACGATCATCATCACAAATCCACCAAGGGTTCCTATGATGTGCGCTTTCACCCAAGCATCGATGTCTATGGCTAAAAGACCATGTCCTAGACTCAGTCCTATGAGGAGACCAAGGCTCGTGGAAATAAACAAAAAGATCGTACCAATGAGTAAAAATTTACTCACCAAGGTAATCTTCTCTAAACGGTAAAAGGTGAGGAAAACATTGAAACAAAAAATCAGCATTGAAAGGTAGGTAATAACCGCGCCGTAAGGAATCAATAGATGAAACTCTGCAAAGCTAAATCCGCTGACCATCAGTGAAAAGCCAACAACGTACATGTAAAACTGCACATAAGCAAAATCTTTGGAAAAAATGGGCGCTTCAAGCACGACAGGCAATAGCTGATACATCGCCCCAAAGATAATCATCATCACAAATCCCAGCAAATAAAGATGTGAAAATGCCGCAAGGGAAGAGGAGATGATATAGCCTGAAATGTCAGAGCTCATCGACAAAAGTGCTCCACCACTAAGCGTTAAAAAGAGAATCCCTGCGATAAAAAAATGCGCGACCAAAACAAACGGTGGTGCCATCTCCGTGGCAAGTGAGACTTTCATGCTCTCATCCTGCGCACTGTTTTTGGCTAAGATCTACTTTGTCACTCATTCCCTCTTTGTAGGAAAAAATCAGTTGAAGTTTGCCACCATCAAGCTCCCTCACTTCAATGTCGTAAAAGAGTTGCACTTTGGCAAGCAGTCCTACAGGCGAGCGGTGGTTGATCATCACCACTTTTTTCGTAGGTGCATCTAAAAGTTCCAGTGCAATCATCGCGTTAACCATCGGTTCAGGTGGCACACATGTCGAAGTATCGAAGCTAATAAACTCTATGCCTTCTTGAAAATAGGTGAAAAAAGGAACCGTTGCATTGTTTACATGTAAAAGCGTTGCGTCAATTGGAAAGCTGTTTGAAGTCATCATAGTTTCATCCTTTGTTTTGATGAAACTATAATGCAAAGCGAGGTTAATTTCCTTAATCTACATCAAGAAAAAGACAAATCGTGTCTGAATTGATTTTAGATCTCTGCTCGTCTTGAAACACCGATCAGTTTTTCACTTGGGAAGTTATAAAAACTGACAAAACTAGGTGACATATCTTTAATAAACGCATAGAGTTTCCACCAAAGAGAGTGCGAAACGATCTCTTCATCGCCGTAAAAAATGGTTCGCTCATTGATGTTTTGACTTTTTAAAATCTCTTCCATATTGAACACTTCCATATAGCCTACAAAAATGACCAATAACGAAAGACCCGGAGCGAGGTTTGAAAACTCGCATTCAACCCCTAAAGGCTCACTCGTTGGCTTCATTTTAACAATCACGTTGCGCTCATAAATAATGCCGTTTTGAAACATCGTCTTTGGAATGTAAGCAGGAATATTCTCTTTTTTACGAGCAAAAAAGAGTGCGGTACCTTCGATGTGAGACTCTTGGGTGTAATGCACTTTGTACTCTTTTAAAAACTCATCTTTATCGACCGATAAAAACGAAGAGTAAAGACGTTTTTGCCCTTCCGTGTATAAAATAATCAACCCCAAAGGCACCGAAGCAATCAAAAGCGACCAGTATCCACCATGCGGAATTTTTAAAAGACATGACGTAAAAAAGACAAAACTGGTCGTGCCTGAGAGAAGAGCAAACACCATTTTGATCCATGACCTGCGATACGCAAAAATGATGACCATTAACGTTCCTGTGATGCTCATGGCTCCTGATACGGCAAGTCCATATGCCGCGGCAAGCTTGCCTGATTCTTGAAAGACAAAGAGCATGATGATCACACAGCCAAATAAAAACCAATTCACGGAGCCCACATAGATTTGAGAGCGAAGTTCATGTGACGTGTATTCAACCCTAAAATGGGGGAAAATACGTGTTGTCATCGCTTGATACAGTACAGAGAAAATACCGCTAATCATCGCTTGAGAAGCAATAATCGTCGCAATAATCGTTAAAATTAAAAAGGGAATAAAAAACTGTGGTGCAAACTCTTGCATCATTTCAAAGAGAGGGCTACCTGTACATTCGGGGTGAGTCAATAAAAAAGCACCTTGCCCGTAATAACTGAGCACCAACGCTACAAAAGCAAAAATCCACCCTTTCAAGATAGGAAGCCTTCCTAAATGCCCCATATCGGCATACAACGCTTCACCACCCGTTGTCGCAAGGACAATATCGGCTAATAAAATAAAGGTAATCAGAGGAAATTTCATCGCAAAATTGATCGCGTAGAGTGGGTTCATTGCCTCTAAAATACTACTCTCTTGTATAATGTACCAAAGCCCTACACCCCCAAGGGTTAAAAACCAAATGACCATCACAGGGCCAAAAGCAGAGGCAACTTTTTCAATACCTCTTTTTTGAACAATGAAGAGTACCAAAGCAATCACTGAAGCAAAAATGAGAAGATAGATACGTGGCGTCTCTTCGTAGTGAGGAATCAGTAAAACGCCTTCCACCGCACTTAAAATACTAATAGCAGGCGTAATAACACCATCGCCAATCATCAAAGAGAGTCCCAAAAAGCCTAAAACGGACACAATCGCAGCCATCCGCGTATTTTGAAGATACGGGGTTAAAATCTGAACTAAAACGACCGTTCCACCCTCACCTTTTTCACTCAAACTCGTAGCAAGCCAAGCGTATTGAATCGTTACTAAAACAATGAGTGCCCAAAAGACAAAAGACAAAATACCTAAAATACTCTCTACCATCGGAGGTACGATTAAAAAAATTACAGCTAATGTATAAATAGGACTCGTTCCAATATCACCATAAACAACACCCAATGCTTTAATAACCATCATCTCATTTTTAATGCGTTCGCGTAATGTCATTGACCACCTTCGTTAAACTTAAAAGAACCATAAGGAGGATTATAAAGCAGAAGAGATTAAAATAATATCAAAATTGTGGCGATAAAAAGGGTTGAGATTTTAAAGAGGAGAAGAAGCGCCATAGCAAGCACTTCTTCTTTTGAAAGTATGTTAATGTAAAAAGTGTCTCACACCCGTAAAATAAAGCGCCATACCGTGCTCATTGGCAGCAGCGATGACATCCTCATCACGAATACTACCACCGGGTTCAATGATCGCTTTAACACCCGCTGCAGCTGCAGCATCAATGCTATCACGAAATGGGAAAAACGCTTCACTCGCTAAGGCTGCGCCACTAACATCAATGCCCATCTCTTCGGCTTTGCGAAGTGCCGCTTTGGCGGCGTCCACACGACTGGTCATTCCCATACCAATCGCTACCATTGAGCTGTCTTTCACATAGACCACACAGTTTGATTTGGTTAGACTTGCCACTTTATAAGCAATTTCAAGATCGCTCAGCTCTTGTTTGGAAGCCGTTCGTTTGGTTAAGCATTTTGCATTTTTAATTTCATCATCATTCACCCTGTCGCTCTCTTGGAACACAAAACCACCATCGACGTGTTTAAAGTCATACGCATCTTCGCTAAGCACTAAGTATTTGCTCTCTTGCGTAAAGATTTTGATACGTTTTTTAGCATCAAAAACATGCAACGCATCATCATCCACGTTTGCAGCAATGATCACTTCGACGAAAATTTCATTGATTTTCTCAGCCAAGGCTTTGTTCAAGGTTCCATTGATCGCCACAACGCCGCCATACGCAGAAACAGGATCACATTTTAGCGCTTTAACATAGCTATCCACCAGATCGCCACCAATCGCAAACCCACACGGATTGGCGTGTTTGATGATACACACCGCTGGAGCATCACCAAAGGAAGCGGCGATTTTAACAGCGCCGTTGATGTCGGTCATATTGTTAAAACTGGCTTCGCCTTTAAGGGTTTTGAAGTTGTTACTAAAGAAGTAGTCAAACTCGTACAATGAACCCTTTTGGTGTGGGTTCTCACCATAACGGGTATCGAACGCTTTGGTTCCAACGATGAACTGTTTCTCACCAAAACCGTTGTTAAAACGCTTGTTCATGTAGTTGGCGATCATGCTGTCATATGCACCGGTGTGCTCGAATGCTTTGATCATCAAATCTCGTCTAAATTCTAATGTATTTTTGCCCAATTTTAGCGCTTCAATTACGTTATCATAATCCAAAACATCGGTCACGATCAGAACATCGTTAAAGTTTTTTGCCGCACTGCGCACCATAGCAGGACCGCCGATGTCAATATTTTCAATGATTTCATCAAAATCTTCGGTCTTAGCAATCGTCTCTTTAAACGGATACAGATTGACACATACAAGGTCGATTCCTTCAATGCCATGCTCTTTAGCAAGCTTTACATGTAAAGGTAAATCCCTACGATGTAAAATGCCTCCGTGGATCATTGGGTTGAGCGTTTTCACACGTCCGTCAAACATCTCAGGGAACTTGGTCACTTCGCTGATCTCCAAAGCTTTCACACCCTCTTCGTTTAAAAGTTTATAGGTTCCACCCGTTGAAATGATCTCAAAACCCAACGCCTCCAAATCCTTAGCAAACTCGACAATCCCCGTTTTATCGCTGACACTAATTAACGCTCTCACACTCGTCCTTTTTATCTATGTTTATAATTTATTGATGTTTTTATTTTACAATACGTTCCTTTTAGGACGTATTAAATAGAATACACAAAATTTTGGAGAGTGAATGAATCAAATACAAAAGTCGTCAAACACACTTTTTACACTGCTTTTTTTTGCATGGATCGTTTCGATGGTCGCAACACTTGGAAGCCTTTTTTTCAGTGAAGTCATGATGTTTCCACCCTGTGTGATGTGTTGGTATCAACGCATTTGCATGTACCCATTAGCGATTCTTTTTCTCGTCGCACTTTTTTGTAACGATAAAAATGTGTTTAAATACGCAATGCCACTTGTGCTTCTAGGACTTTTCTTTGCCATTTACCACAATTTGCTCTACTTTGGCATCGTGCCAGAGACGCTCGCTCCGTGTTCTCAAGGTGTTTCATGTACGAGTGATTATATCAACTGGTTTGGATTTATCACGATTCAATTTCTCTCACTGGTCGCATTTGCACTTATTTTTGTTACTTTAATTTTCATTAGACGTCTTCTGCCTCGTTAGAGGCAAGCTTTAGCGCCACAGCGGCATAGCGTAGGTTTTTAGGCTTTGCCTAAAAACCGTCATAAAAAGAGTTCTGCAAGAACTCTATCAAATTAAAAGGCTTTATAAATTATGAAAAAACAGACCCTTATTATCGCTTCGCTCTTTGTTCTTGTGCTTCTTTTTGTCGGAGGAAGTTATCTGTATAAAAATGCTGACCATTCCGTTTCCAGCGAAAAAACGTCCGCTCTTTTGCGCCCTTACGCCTATGTTCTAGGCAATCCCAATGCCAAAACCACGATTGTCGAGTTTTTTGACCCCGCGTGCGGTACATGTAAAAGTTTTTACCCATTTGTCAAAAACATTCTCAAACAAAATCCTGACAAACTCAAACTGGTTCTTCGTTACGCTCCTTTTCACACCGACTCTTACTACGTCGTTGCCATGATCGAAGCGGCACGTTTGCAAGGCAAATACCTCGAAGCACTCGAAGTCATTTACAAATACCAAGACAAATGGGCAAGCCACGGCACGCCCAATATTGGACTGATTTGGGGATTTTTACCCGAAGTGGGAATTGACATCGAGAAATTAAAAGATGATATGAAAAAACCTGAGATTGATGCGCTCATTAAACAAGACATAGAAGACACCAAAACCCTAGGTGTCAAAGCAACCCCAGAGTTTTTTGTCAATGGCAAGCCACTGGTCAAATTTGGTAAACAAGAGTTAGAAGAGCTTATCGCCTCCGAACTCTAAAAATCACCCCTAATTTTGGGGTGTAATCTCATTGTAGCCATGAAGTCTGATGTCGCGACGACGTTTGCCATCATGGTAACGCCTCTTTTCCACATCGGTTTCGGGCATTAAAGGAGGAACGGGTGTGGGTCTTCCTTTATCGTCCACCGCTACCATCGTGAAAAAACAGCTGTTCGTATGCGTTGCAATCCCTTTTTGAATATTTTCCGCAATGACTTTAATGCCCACTTCCATCGATGTTTTACCCGTAAAATTCACACTGGCTAAAAATGTGACCAGCATGCCCACAGGAATCGCTTGTTTGAAAATGACCTGATCCACCGACATCGTCACAACGTACCCTCCACAATAACGTGCAGCACAGGCATAAGCCACTTGATCGAGAAGCTTTAACAGGTCTCCTCCATGCACATTGCCCGAAAAATTGGCTTTATCGGGTGTCATTAACACCGACATACTTAGGGTGTGCTTCTCAAAAGGGGTTGTTAGCATCTAATTTTTTTCCTTTTTTATCATCTCATACGCTTCATTAATCTCTTGAAGCTTTGTCGTTGCAGCATCAATGATGCTTTGATCTTTCCCCTGCCCCATTAAAATATCAGGATGGTACTCTTTGACTAAAGCGCGGTACTTTTTCTTAATGCTCTCCATATCTTCGCTTGGATCTGCGCCTAAAACGTCATAGGCATTTTTTATTCCCATCTGCGCTTGGGAGGCTTTATTGGCGTAAAATTGCTCAAACGCAGCGATAAGTTTTTCAAAATCAGCGCGTTTGATCATGAGTGCACCCGCGATATCTTCGGTGATCATCAGCTCCGCTTGCGAAAAACTGTTGTCGATGAAAGCAAGATTGAGCAGATACTCCATCACTTTGAGACGTTTGGTATAGTCATTTTGGGTGAGTTTGAGGTATTTTTGAGAAACTATAAGCGTGTTATCAAAGCTTTGCATCTCTTTTTCATAGATTACTTTAAGCGCTTCACGAATGCTTTCACTGTTTTCAAACACACGAGCGATATCACTAAACGTATGCTTTAAAAGCTCCGCTTCCAGTTCGCAAACCCTGCCATCAGCCTTCGCGACTTTTGCCATCAATGCAACCAAAAGCCCAGCCTCATGCTCAGCCAAATCGCCTCTAAGTGTCTGTTTTACATCAACATTGATGTGTTGATACGCTTCAGTTTGATAGTTTTTTGTTAACAAATAAAACACTACAATAACGACTGCAATAATAATATAGGTCATTTTTTCACCTTTACATGTAAAACGAAATTTTGGCAAATATGCTACAATCATTACACTAAAAATAAGGACAATTTGAATGTTTAATTTCGATGAAATCGTAGATAGAACCCAAACACCTTGCGAGAAATGGGACAAATACAAAAACCAAGACATCATTCCAGCTTGGGTTGCCGATATGGATTTCAAATCGCCTCCGTGTGTGATAGACGCTCTTCAAAAAAGAGTCGCTGAGGGTGTTTTTGGTTATACCGGAATTGATGATGAAACCTATGATGCGATCATTGCCTTTTTGAAACGCCATTACAACTGGGAAATCAAAAAAGAGTGGATTTTATTTACGCATGGCGTTGTCAGCAGTATGAATGTCGCGTGCATGGCGGTGGAGGGGCAAAGTGTGATGACCACAACACCCGTTTATCCCCATTTTATCAAAGCACCTAAACATGCGGGCAAAGAGGTTTTAGCCATTGCGATGAAAGAGGAAAACAACCGCTGGGTGCTCGACTTTGAAGCGATGGAGAGAGCTATAACGCCTACATGTAAACTCTTTATGCTTTGCAATCCTTACAATCCAGCAGGAACGGTCTTTACATGTAAAGAGTTGGAGAGACTTGGCGCTTTTTGTTTAAAACACGACCTGACCATCTGTTCGGACGAGATTCATGCCGATCTGCTTTTGAATTCAGAGGCGAAACATATTCCATTTGCAACGCTCAGTGAAGCGCTTGCCCAAAAGAGCATCACGCTGATGGCACCGAGTAAAACCTTTAACATT